>NZ_JARAZV010000009.1:0-415237 GCF_033795085.1 Streptomyces sp. AK08-02 | reverse complement strand
ATCGCTACTCGCTACGACAAGACCGCCGAGTCCTACCAAGCCGCCGTCACCCTCGCATCGCTCCTGATGTGGGCGTGACATTTGAAGACAACTCCTAGGCGTGTGGATGGTGAGGGGATTCAGAGGGCCGGTACGGGTGGGGGCGCGGCACATGGAATAGCTTGTTTGATGCCAAACGGTATGAGGACTTCGAGTACCCCGCAAGGGGCGGCAGGAAAAAAATTATCCGCATGGATAGGTATTGACCAGGGTCGGGCGGCTTCCTATGTTGTTTGAAGCCAAATGAGTAAGGGTTCGGTCAGTTGCCGGACCTTTGGCCGGGGCCCGGCCGACGCCGGTCGGGCCCCTCTTCCTCCGCTCGTCCCCGCCCCGACGCCCTCACATTCAGGAGGACCGGCCATGAAGGTCGTCGTCGACATGAACAAGTGCCAGGACCACGGCCAGTGCGTCTTCGCCGCACCCGATGTCTTCTCCATGGACGACAGCGGCCACCTGGCCTACGTCCCCGACCCCGACGACGCGCTGCGCGAAGAGGTCGAGGAAGCCGCCGACGTGTGTCCGCTCCAGGCCATCCGTATCGAGGGCTGACCATGACTTCGCGGAGTGCACGCATCGTCGTGGCCGGCGCCTCCATGGCCGGCCTGCGCGCGGCCGAGCAGCTGCGGGCCGCCGGCTGGACCGAAGCCATCACCCTCGTCGGTGACGAGCCGCACATGCCCTACAACCGGCCGCCCCTGTCCAAGGAGGTCCTGGCCGGCAAGGCACCCTTCGAGTCACTCGCCTTCCGCCCGCGGGCGAGTGTGGCCGACGCGGAATGGCGGCTGGGCGTCAAGATCGTCGCCACCCGGCTCGCGGAGAACATCGTCGAGTTCGACGACGGCGAGGCACTCTCCTACGACGGTCTGGTCGTCGCCACCGGAATGCGGCCCCGGCGCCTGCGCTGCCCCGGCCCGCTCGCGGGCCGGCACACGGTCCGCACCATCGACGACGCGCAGGGTCTGCGGCAGGCCCTGACCAGGCCCGGAGCCCGCGTGGTCGTCGTCGGAGGCGGCTTCATCGGCTGCGAGGTCGCCGCCACCGCCCTCGCTCTGGGCGCCCGGGAGGTGACGGTCGTCGACCCGCTGCCCCTGCCGATGGTCGGCCCCCTCGGCGAGCTCCTCGCCAGGGTCCTGCTGAAGCGCCACGAGGAGCGCGGCGTGCGCTTCGCCCTCGGCACGGGCGTGACCGGCTTCACCGGCGACGACCACGTCACCGGCGTTGCCCTCGGCGACGGCACCGTCCTTCCCGCCGACGTGGTGGTCGAGTCGGTCGGGTCGGTCGCCAACACCGAGTGGCTGGACGGCAACGGCCTCGACCTGAGCGACGGCGTGCTCACCGACGAGCACCTGCGCGCCGGCGGACGGCCCGACGTGGTGGCCGTCGGCGACGTCGCCCGCTTCCCCAACGCCCGCTACGACGGCGTACCACGCCGTGTGGAGCACTGGTGCATCCCCACGGACACCGCCAAGCACGCCGCGAAGACCCTCGTCGCCCAGCTGGCCGGCACCAGCCACGGCCTGTCCCCGTTCGCGCCGCTGCCCACTTTCTGGAGCGACCAGCACGACTTCCGCCTGCAGTCCTTCGGCGCACCGGTACTCGGCAAGGAGGACGTACGCGTCCTGGACGGCGACCTCGACGGAGATGTCGTCGTCGGCTACCACGCCGGCGGCCGACTGGCCGGTGTCGTCGCCCTCGGCGGTCCGGCCGCGGTGGCCGCCGCCTCCCGATACCGCGCCGAACTGCTCGAGCAGCCCGCCCTCACCGCCAAAGGACTTCGCTGATCATGAACACCGTCCGTGGATTCTTCTTCCCCAAGACGGCGAGCGGTGCCTCGTCGCTGGTCCCCTCACCGCCCTGGCTGTACTCCGGGGACCTGCTCACCGTCGAGTACCGCACCGACCCGGCGCGCGTGCGTGAACTGCTTCCCGAGCCACTGGAGCTCGCCGACGAGGACCCGGGCGCGGTGGCGCTGATCTGGGCCGACTGGCAGTCCTGCTCGGCGTCCGGCGAGGAACTGCTCGATCCCGTGCTCTCCCAGTACAAGGAGGCGTTCGCGGTCGTCCGCTGCAAGTACCGGGGCCAGACGTACTCGCGATGCGTCTACATCTGGGTCGACAAGGACTTCGCCATCGCCCGCGGCCTGCACCAGGGCTACCCGAAGAAGCTCGGCTCGATCCACCAGACCCGCCCGCACCCGTACGGCCCCGCGCCGCGCATCGAGGCGGGGGCCCGTTTCGGCGCCACGCTCGCCGCCGCCGACCGGCGCCTGGCCCAGACCACGGTCACCCTGCGCGAGCCGTCGCAGACGAACGGCTTCGTCAACGCCCACCCGATGGCCCACCACCGCTGGCTGCCCTCCATCGAGAAGGGCAAGGGCCTCGCTCTGGACGAGCTGATCGAGTCGGGCGCCGCGTCCTTCGAGGCGGGACAGGCCTGGCGCGGCGACGCCGAGCTGGAGCTGTTCGAGGCGCCCACCGAAGAACTGGCCCGCCTGGAGATCCGCGAGCCGATCGCCGCCTACTACCGCCAGGTCGGCGTCGTCTGGGACGGCGGCCGACTGCTGGAATCCGGCACCTCCGGCGCCGAGTAGACCCCACCACCTCGTGAGACCGGAGGAGCAGAGCATGAGCGAACACACCATCACCGTTGCCGGGGTCGCCGTCGACACCCGGCACTGGATCGGCGGCGAGCGCGTCGCCTCGGCACAGACGTTCCCGGACGTCTCGCCCATCGACGGCAGCACGATCGGCGGCATCTCCCGGGGCACGGCCATGGAGGCAGCCGCCGCCGTGGCCGCCGCGAAGGCCGCGTTCCCCGCCTGGGCGGCCACCTCCCGCGCGGAACGCGCACGCATCCTGCACGCCATCGCCGACGGGGTCGAGAAGCGGATCGAAGAGCTCTCCATCGTCGAGACCACCGACAACGGAGCCCTTCTGCGCTCCCACCGCCGGGGCGTCATGCCCCGCGTCGCCCACAACTTCCGCTTCTTCGCGGACTGGCTGCTGAAACTGGAGCACGAGGACTTCGAGACGCGCGGGCACACCAACCACGTCAGCTGGGACCCAGCGGGCCCCTCCGTGCTGATCACACCGTGGAACGCCCCGTTGATGCTGGCCACTTGGAAGGTCGCCCCGGCTCTCGCGGCCGGCAACACGGTGATCCTCAAGCCCGCCGAGTGGACCCCGCTGACTGCCTCCCTGCTGGCCGACATCGCCACCGAGGCCGGGCTCCCGGCAGGTGTGCTCAACGTCGTCCAGGGCTACGGCTCCGAGATCGGCGACGCGCTGACCTCGCATCCCGACGTGCGCCGGATCAGCTTCACCGGCTCCGTGCCCACGGCCAAGCGGATCGCGGAGTCGGCGGCCGCGAACCTCACGCCCTTGAGTCTCGAGTTGGGGGGCAAGTCGCCGCTGTTGGTGTTCGCCGACGCGGACCTGGACCTGGCCGTCGACCTGGCGGTGGAGCAGTACGACAACGCCGGCCAGGTGTGCCTGGCTGCGACGCGCTTCCTGGTCGAGGAGTCGGTCGCCGAGGAGTTCACCCGCCGCTTCGTCGAGAAGGCCGGGCAGCTCACCCAGGGCGACCCGCGCGGCGAGGCTACCGACATCGGGCCGAACATCCACCCGCTCCAGCTGGAGAAGATCGACGGCTTCGTGCAGCGTGCCGTGGCGGCCGGTGCCCGCGCGGTCATCGGCGGCCACCGCAAGGACGGCCAGTACTACGCGCCGACCCTCCTGACCGCCGTCGCCCAGGACTCGGAGATCGTGCAGGAGGAGGTCTTCGGCCCGGTCCTGACCCTGCAGACCTTCGCCACCGAAGACGAAGCCGTCCGCCTCGCCAACGACACCCGCTTCGGGCTGGCTGCCACGCTCGCCACCGGTGACCCCGAGCGCGCCGAACGCGTCACCGCCCAGCTTGTCGCAGGCACGGTCTGGACCAACTGCTTCTTCGTCCGCGACCTGCAGGCGCCGTTCGGCGGCTCCCGCCACTCGGGCGTCGGCCGCGAGGGCGGCACCTGGAGCTTCGACTTCTACTGCGACCTCAAGAACACCGTGACCTCGCCGAACGGATGGAACAACCATGGGTGAGATCGTCGGGGCGGGCCTCCTCGCCCACGTCCCCACCATCGTGCTGCCCGAGGAGACCCGGCTGGAGCTGAACGGGGGCAAGGAGATCACCCTCGTCACCGGCCTGCACCAGCTCCGCAAGGACGTCTTCGAGCGCGACACCGCCAACGAATACGACACCGTCGTCGTCCTGGACTCCCACTGGGCGACCACCGTCGAGTTCGTCGTCACAGCCCAGCAGCGCCGCGCCGGTCTGTTCACCTCCGAGGAGCTACCGCGCGGCATGTGCCGGATGCCGTACGACTTCCCCGGTGATCCTGAACTGGCCCACAACATCGAGAAGTTCGCCGACAAGCACGGGACCTGGATCACCGCGATCGAGGACGAGTACCTGCCGATCTACTACGCCACCACCAACCTCTGGAAGTTCCTGGGGGAGGGGCTGCCGGACAAGCGGTGGGTGACCATCGGGGTCTGTCAGACCGGGGACATGGAGGACCACCTGCGGCTGGGCCGGGCGCTGGCCGACGGGATCGCCGCCACCCCGGGCCGCCGGGTCCTGGTCATCGCCTCCGGTGCGCTGTCGCACACCTTCTGGCCGCTGCGCGAGCTGCGCGACCACGAGTCGAGCGACCCGGTGCACATCTTCACGCCCGAGGCGCGCGAGGCCGACTACGAGCGGATCGCCTGGTTCAAGGAGGGCCGCCACGACAAGGTCCTCGACACCATGCCGGAGTTCTCGAAGTACAGGCCCGAGGCGAAGTTCTTCCACTACCTGATGATGGCCGGTGCCCTCGGGGAACAGGCCTGCGTCGCCAAGGCCCGCCAGTACGGCGAGTACGAGAACTCCATCGGCACCGGCCAGGTCCACCTCTGGTTCGACCGCCCGGCCGACGGCTGGACCGGCGCCGGCCTGCCCGCCGCCCCCTCCGCGCACAACCCTCACAGCCGTATCTAGGAGTACTGCCATGCCCGAATACCGCCGCATCCTCCTCGACGGCGCCGCCGTCCAGGTCACCGTCGACGGTGACGAACTCGTCGCCGCGGACGGCCGCCGCGTCAAGACCGAGGACGCCCAGCACCTCCCCCCGGTCGTCCCCTCCAAGGTCATCGCGGTCCATCTCAACCACCGCAGCCGTGTCGACGAGTTCGATATCGACCTCCCCGACACGCCCACCTACTTCCACAAGCCGACCTCGGCCCTCAACTCGCACAAGGGTGCCATCGTCCGCCCCGAGGGCTGCAAGTGGCTCAACTACGAGGGCGAGGTGGCCATCGTCATCGGAAAGACCGCGCGCAACATCTCCCCGGCCGAAGCGGGCGAGTACATCGCCGGATACACGATCGCCAACGACTACGGATTGCACGACTTCCGCGACACCGACGCCGGCTCCATGCTCCGGGTCAAGGGCTCCGACACGCTCTGCCCGCTCGGCCCCGGCCTGGTCACCGACTGGGACTTCCACGGCAAGAGCCTGCGCACCTACGTCAATGGAAAGGTGGTCCAGGACGGTTCGACCGACGAGATGAAGTGGGACATGCACTATCTCGTCGCCGACATCGCCCGCACCATCACCCTGTACCCCGGCGACGTCCTGCTGTCTGGCACCCCCGCCAACTCCCGCCCCGTACAGCCGGGCGACGTCGTCGAGGTCGAGGTCGAGGGCCTGGGCCGCCTCACCAACCACATCGTCACCGGCCCCACCTCCATCCGTACCGACGTCGGCGCCCAGCCCACCGAATCGGAGGAGGTGCTGTCCACCGCGCTCGGCGGCGACTGGGAGTTCCGCGGCATCCGTCCGCCGAAGCGATGACGCCCCTGGGCGGTCTGCCGGTCGCGACGCGCGGGTAGGGTCGCGTTCATGAGTGATTCCTCCGAGAAGCCCCCCGCCAGGCCCCGCAAGCGCGTGGACTACGGGACCGGCCGTGAGGCCCTGCTCAACGCGGCCGTGCGCGTGGTGGCCCGGGGAGGGCTGCGGAAGCTCACCTATCGTGCCGTCGCGGAGGAGGCGGGTGTCACGCACGGGCTCGTGGTGCACCACTTCGGTTCGCGGGACGCACTGATCGAGGCGGCCCTCGAGCACGCGGTACGCACCAGCGCGCGCACGAGCTCCCTGGAACCCGGCACGGGCGACATCGCGGACTTCGCGGCGGGACTGGCGGACATGGTCACCCGCGAGCCGGCCATGCAGATGTTCCAGTACGAGCTGATGCTCGAGTCCCGGCGCAGGCCCGAGCTGCTGCCGCAGATCCGCGCGCTGTACGAGGAGTACTTCGAGGCCACGGAGAGGGAGCTGTCCCGCAGCCTGCCCGACGGCACCAGCCCTGCCCTGACCCGGCTCGTGTTCGCCGCTCTGGAGGGTCTCGTACTGCACCAGCTGGTCCTCGACGAGCCGGACGTCACCGAGGCCGCGCTGAAGGAGCTGCGGTCACTGCTGACCCGGCAGCGTGGAGGCGCAGAGTAGCCGCCATGTCGTAATCCCTGCCATAACGGCAGGTCAGGACGAGTCCCCGTCGCCCAGCGACGGGGACTCGCCTGTTTCCGGCGGCATAAAGAGTTGATTACGTGCGCGCGAAGCATTGACGAAATTATCCGTGTGGATAATTCTCGGTGGTGAAGGGCCCCACTGGTCGCCCTTCCTCTTCTCCTCCCCAGCTCCCTCCGCCTCGCGCCCGATACGAGGAGTGTCACGACATGACCGTCACCACGGCCGGACCCGCGTCCGCCACCGAGGATCTGCTGCCCTTCCGTGACCCAGGCTTCCGTGCGGACCCGTACCCGTACTACGCGCGGCTGCGGCAGGAGCACCCTGTCTACAGGCATCCGGTCGGCCTGTACGTCGTCTCCCGCTACGAGGACGTCGCCCGGCTGATCCGCAACCCCACCCTGAGCGCGCAACAGCTCGACTTCGGGCCGGCCACCCCGATCCACCACACCATGCTCGGCAAGGACGCCCCCGACCACACGCGGCTGCGGCGGATCACCAACCGCTGGTTCACACCCAAGGCGGTCGAGGAGTGGTCCAAGGTGATGCGTGCCGCCGTGGAGGCTGTGCTCGACGAGGCGGAGAAGGGCGACGGCACCCTGGACGCGGCCGACGGCCTCTCCCTGAAGTGCACCTTCGACACCACCTGTCACATCTTCGGCATCGAGCCGACCGAGATGGACACCATCCAGCGCAAGACCTACGAGATCGGGCTGAGCCTCGGCCCCGGCTGCAACGACGACGAGGCCCGCGCCACCACGGAGGCGTTCGCCTGGTACGCCGAGCACATCCGCCGGCTCGTGGCCGACAAACGAGCCCATCCCGGCGAGGGCCTGATCGACGCCTTCATCGCCGCGCAGGACGAGGGCAGGATGACCGAGGAAGAAGTCGTCTACACCATCCTGCTGTTCTTCGCCGTGGGCCACCTCGACGTCAAGCACCTGATCAACCACGGCATCTGGCTGATGACGCAGCAGCCCGGGCTGTTCACCGACTACCGGGACGAGCCGGAGGCACGGCCGGGCATCATCAACGAGATCCTGCGGATCGACACGCCCGAGTCGATGGTGGTGCGCCTGACCACGCAGGACACGGCCATCGGCGACACCACGGTACCGGCCGGAGAGGCGCTGGCCCTGCTCATCGCCTCGGCCAACCGCGACCCGGAGGTCTTCGCCGACCCCGACACCTTCGACCACACCCGGCCGGTCGCCGCCGGCCAGCACCTGGCCTTCGGCTCCGGCATGCACGGCTGCGCCGGCCAGATCCTGGCCCGCGCCGAGGCCGACATCGTCTTCAGCTCGATCGTCAACCGTTTCTCCGGTGTCGAGCTGGCCGGTGAACCCGCCTACGCCCACACCGAGTTCCTGCGCACGATCACCCGCCTCCCCGTCCGTTTCCTCTGATCCCCCGACCCCTGCGAGAACCGAGAGAGACAGGAGCCGTCATGAAGGTCGAAGTCGACCTCAAGAAGTGCCAGGACCACGGCCAGTGCGTGTACGCGGCCCCCGGCCTGTTCGCGCTGGACGACGACGGACGCCTGTCCCTGCGGTCGAGGGCGACCGACGTCTACGTGGCCGACGTGGACGAGGACAGCGCCGAGGAACTGCACGAGGCCGCCGAGGTATGTCCGCTCCAGGCCATCACGGTGCACGAGTAGACGGAAACGCGGCATGTCACCGATGGCGCCGGGCCACCGGAGAACGGCCCCGGCGACAGCGGTCCGGCCGTCGTGGGCCCGCCACAGGAGTACGCGGCGGGCATCTTTGCCGTCATCCAGCCGCACGCAGCCTCGACGCAATCCCCGCGAGTGAAGGACATCCACCCGTGCCCGCACCCACCCCTCCCCGCATGCTGCTCGTCCTGAGCGAGAACTGGACGCTGACCGGCGGCCGGGCGGACCTGCCCACCGCCGTACGGTGGGCCTGCGAGGCCGAGGACGCCGGCTTCGACGCGGTCATGGTCAGCGAACACATCGTGCTCGGACCGGACGCCGGGGCCGCCGGTGTCATGGGAAACCCCCGCGACTACGCCCTCCCGGGCAACCAGGACCCCTACACCCCCTGGCCGAACTCCCTGCTCCTGCTCGCCTCCATCGCCTCCGTCACCTCCCGCCTCCGGCTGGCCGCCGCGGCCGTCCTCGCACCGCTGCGCCACCCCCTGCTGCTCGCCCGCGAACTCGGCACCCTGGACCTGCTCAGCGAGGGCCGCCTCGTGGTGCAGCCCACGGTGAGCTGGAGCAGGGACGAGTACGCGGCCCTGGGCGTGCCGTTCGGAAAGCGCGGGCGGCTGCTGGACGAGCACCTTCAGATCTGTGCGAGGGCCTGGGGACCGTCCCCGGTCTCCCACGACGGCGAGCACTATCCCTTCCAGGACGTCTACTTCGAGCCCAAGGCCTACCGTCCTGACGGCCCGCGGCTGTGGTTCGGAGGACAGGGCATGCACGGCCCGCTGCTGCGGCGGCTCGTGCGGTACGGCCACGGCTTCCACCCGCTCGGACGACCCGCACCCGAAGACATGCGGGAGCTCGGGGACGCCTTGACCGGGGCAGGACGCGACATCGCCGACCTGGAGATGATCGGCGGCACCCAGGCCGTGTTCCCCGACGACCGCTCACCGGCCGACCTCGGCACCGCCCTTGCCTCCATTCCCGAGCAGCTGGAGCTCGGCTTCACCACCTTCTGCATCAAGCCGAACCAGTTCATCGACGACCCCAACGGCATCGGAACCTTCTGCCGGGACGTCATGCGGCGCGTGGAGAGGGTGACCGCGTAATCCGTCGCACGTGCCGCGAGTCCCCCGGTTTCCACCGTGTAGGAACTCCGCCGCCGCGCAAAGGATCTCCCCACACCCCTTGTCAAACGGATAGTTCCGGCCCACCATGGGGCAACTCGTTTGGCCCAAAACAAACTCCGCCCCTCCCCGTCCCCGGCAGGTGATTCGAGTGGACAGTCAGACCGCGGTCGTCACGCAGACTGCTGATGATGCATCCATGGCAGGCAGACTCAAGCCCAACTCTCTCGGTGTCCTCGGCATCCTCTTCTTCGTTCTCTCCGCCCAGGCGCCACTGACCGGCATCGCCGGCGCTGTGCCGATCGCCATCGCCATCGGCAATGGTGCAGGCGCTCCGGCCGCCTATCTCGCGGCCGGCGTCATCGTCCTGCTGTTTTCGGTCGGCTTCGTGGCCATGGGCCGCCACGTCGTGGACGCCGGCGCCTTCTACACCTACATCGGCAAGGGACTCGGCCGCTCGGCCGGCTCCGGCAGCGCCGCGGTCGCGCTCTTCTCCTACTGTGCCGTGCAGGCCTGCATGTACGGGCTGTACGGAAGCATCATGAGCGGCCTTGTCGAGCACCACACCGGTGCCCACGTGGCGTGGTGGGTCTGGGCCCTGGTCACCATGGTGATCGTCCAGGTGCTCGGCGCCTCGGGCATCGAGATGGGCGCGAAGATCCTCGCTGTCTTCGTGCTGGCGGAGTTCAGCGTCCTGATCGTCTTCGCCCTCGTGACGCTCTTCCAGGGCGGCGGCCCCGAGGGGCTCGGCCTCACGGACAGCTTTTCGCCGTCCGTCGCGCTCCAGGGTGCTCCCGGCGTGGCGCTGATGTTCGCCGTGGCGTCGATGTTCGGCTTCGAGGCCACCGCCATCTACGGCGAGGAGGCCCGTGAACCTCGCAAGACCGTTCCCCGGGCCACCTACCTGTCCGTCGTGGTGATCACCGGCTTCTTCGCCTTCACCTCGTGGATGCTCATCTCCGCGCACGGTGCGTCCCAGGCCACGGCCGAGGCGGGCAAGGCCCTGGAGAGCGGTGACGCCGCGGCCTTCGTCTTCGCGCCGATCGCCGCCCAGTTCGGCGGCTGGGTCAACGACGTGCTGCCGATCCTGCTGGCCACGTCCCTGTTCGCCGGCCTCCTGGCCTTCCACAACTCCGCCAACCGCTACCTGTTCTCTCTCGGCCGTGAAGGGCTCCTGCCGCAGGGCCTGACCGCCATCAACCGGCGTCACTCGCCCTGGGTGGCGGGCACCGTGCAGACCGTGATCGCGGTGCTGCTCGTGGTGCCCTTCGCGGTCCTGGGCAAGGACCCGGTGCTGACCCTCTTCTCCTGGTTCAGCGGAGTCGCGGTCCTGGGCATCATGCTGCTGTACTTCCTGACCTCGGTCTCGGTCATCGTGTACTTCCGCCGCTCCGGCGCCGACACCCGCCTCTGGAACACCCTGATCGCCCCCGTACTGGGCGCGCTCGGCATCGCGGGTGCCATCTGGCTCATCATCGCCAACTTCACGACGCTCATCGGCGGCGACCGGACCACGGCCCTATGGCTCCAGGCCACCGTTCCGGTGGTGCTGATCCTCGGCGTCGTCGCCGCCAGGCTGACGCGGCCCAGGGCAGAGACCAGCGACTGAACACCGCGATCCTCACCGATACGGCCGGAGCCCGCGCCCCGGCCGTATCGGGCCTTTGTCGAACACGTGAGTCGTCTGTCATCGAATGACGTGGATGAAACGGAGATGGAGAACGCGTGCTGAACGCCACCCATGAAGAACTGCTGCGCCGCGCCAAGGAACTCGGCCTGCCCACGCAGCACCACATCGACGGCAAGGACGAAGCCGGTGACGGTGCATCGTTCGCCGTGATCTCCCCTCGCGACGGCCAGACCCTGGTCCGGGTCGCCGACGCGCGGGAGGCAGAGGTCGATCTCGCCGTCGCGGCGGCGCGCCGCGCCTTCGACACAGGGCCGTGGCCGCACCTGGCGCCCGCCGAGCGCGGCCGGGTTCTGCTGCGGATCGCTGAACTGCTGGAAGAGCGGCGCGAGGAACTGGCACTGACCGTGAGCCTGGAGATGGGCAAACCGATCACGGACGCGTACGCCATCGAGCTGCGCGCCGCAATCAACACCTTCCGCTGGTACGGGCAGCTCGCCGACAAACTCACCGACGAGTCTCCCCACACCGCACCGGACTCGCTCGCCCTGGTCACCCGGGAGCCGATAGGTGTCGTCGGCGCCGTCGTGCCGTGGAACTTCCCGCTCACGTTGGCGAGTTGGAAAGTCGCTCCCGCGCTCGCCGCCGGCTGCACGGTCGTCCTGAAGCCGTCGGAGTCCTCTCCGCTGTCCGCCCTCCTGCTCGGCCGCGTCGCCACCGACGCCGGACTGCCGCCGGGCGTCCTCAACGTCGTCACCGGTGACGGGCCGGTGGCCGGCCGGGCGCTCGGCCTCCACCCCGACGTCGACGTCCTGGCCTTCACCGGCTCCACCGCCGTCGGCCGCCACTTCCTGCGCTACGCCGCCGACTCCAACCTCAAGCGCGTCTGGCTCGAACTCGGCGGCAAGTCACCGAACATCGTGCTGCCCGACGCCCCTGACCTGGAGAAGGCGGCGGCAACCGCGGCCTGGGGCATCTTCTTCAACCAGGGTGAGATGTGCACTGCGCCCTCCCGGCTGCTGGTCCACTCGTCCATCGCCGAACAGGTCACGGAGGCCGTCGTGGCGAGGGCGCGCGAGCTGCGGGTGGGCGACCCGCTCGATCCGGCCACCGAGATGGGCGCACTGGTCGGCGACAGCCACCTCGGCAGGGTCCTGGAGCATGTCGCCTCCGGCCTGGACGAGGGTGCCAGGCTGCGTGTGGGCGGGGGCCGGGCCCTGGCCGAGACCGGCGGCAGCTACCTGCGGCCCACCGTGTTCGACCGGGTTGACCCCGGCATGCGGCTGGCCCGCGAAGAGATCTTCGGCCCCGTCCTGTCCGTCCTCGCCTTCGACGACGTGGACGAGGCGGTACGGCTGGCCAACGCCACCGAGTACGGCCTCGCCGCAGGGCTGTGGACCTCCGACCTGTCCACCGCCCACAAGGTCTCCCGCGCACTGAAGGCCGGCACGGTCTGGGTCAACTGCTACGAGGAGGGCGACCTGACCGTCCCCTTCGGCGGCATGAAGCAGTCGGGCAACGGCCGCGACAAGTCCGCGCACGCCATGGAGAAGTACACCGAGCTGAAGACCACCTGGATCCAGCTGTGACCCGTACGCACACGCGCCCCCTGATCGCGATTCCGGCCCGGTTCGCCGCCACCACGTCCGCGCTGCGCTACGCCGCCGAGGTGAACGCCCGCGCGCTGGTCGAGGCCGTGTGGCGGGCCGGGGGCGAGCCGGTGAGCCTCCACCCCGCCGACCCGGCCGGAGCCGACGTGGCCGAGCGGCTCGCCCGCTTCGACGGCGTGTTGCTCCCGGGCGGCGGAGACCTGGCCCCGCACCGCTACGGAGCCGCCGACACCCATGGCAGCGTCTACGACGTCGACGACCTCCAGGACGTGTTCGACCTCGAAGTCGCCCGGCGGGCCCTGGACTCGGTCCTGCCCATGCTCGCGATCTGCCGTGGGCTGCAGGTGGTGAACGTCGCCCTCGGCGGCAGCCTGGAACAGGACATGGGCGGCGCGGACCGCGAACACCGGCACATCGTGCACCCGGTCGCGATCCAGCGAGGCACCCTGCTCGAACGGGCCACCGGCGCCGAGAAGACGGAGGCCTCCTGCTACCACCACCAGCGCGTCGACCGCGTCGGTGCCGGGCTCAAGGTCACCGCGCGGGCCGCCGACGGCACGGTGGAGGGGCTCGAACTGCCTGGACACCCGGGGTGGTTCACGGCAGTGCAGTGGCACCCCGAGGACACCGCGGACCAGGACCCGGCCCAGCAAGGCCTGTTCGACGCGCTGGTCCAGGCCGCCCACAACAGACACTGAAAAAGACATGGCTCTCTTCGGCCACAAACGACAGGTACCCCGCCTCGCCCCCGAACTCGACGACGTTGTGCTGGGCCGGGTACTGAAAGGCATCACCGCCGCCCGCGGCCCCGGACCGCAGGACCTCGCCATCGCCCAGGTGGAGCGGCTCCTGCGGGCCACCGGTGACGACTGGGACCGCCGCTGCCACCGTGTCGGCGTCCTCGCGCAGGCCGCACCCGCGCTGGCCCGGGGCTGGCGCGAACGCCGGCCCCGCGACCCGGATGCCCTGCTGCTGGCCACCTGGGCTGAACTGGCGACCGATCCGCGTGGAGCCATGGCGCTCTGCCGCGTCGCCGCCGATGCCCGCCCGGCCGATCCGACCCCGTGGGTGGGTGCGCTGGCGGCGCTGCGGCTTCTGAAGCGGCCGAGCTCCGAACTCTCGTTCGTCTGGCACGAGATACACGCGCGTGATCCATGGCACCGGGAGGCGCACCTGCAGATCCTGGGCTACCTCTCCCCGGAGGAGCAGGGCAGCCAGGCCGCGCTGCGGGACTTCCTCGACGACGCCATCGCGGTCATGCCGTGGGACGCGCCGACGGCATGCCTGCCCCTGACCGCGGCTGTGCGCCAGCACCACCGCGAAAGGAGCAGCGGAGGAATCCAGGCGCTGGGCGTGAGCCAGTACTGGTCGCAGCCGCACACCGCACGGCTGCTGGACCAGGGCATGGCCCACTGGCCGCAACCTGGTCACCTGCGTCACGCGGCCGCCGTCGCGGACCTGGGAATGCTCGCCTACGCCCTGATCCGGGCGGGCCGCAGCGGCGGTGCCGGCCCGGTCTTCTCCGCGGTCGGCGGACTGGTGATGCCTTGGCCGTGGAGCTACGAGGGGGACCCGGTGGAGTGTTACACCGACTACTCCGGTCGCGTGTAGGCGTGCGTGAGGCTCTCCAGCCGCACGTAACGGCGTGGGGGCAGGGCCTTGCGGTCCAGCCCTCCCCCCTACGCGAGGTCAGCCGAGCTCCGCCGCCTCGACGATGTTGGTCAGCAGCATGGCGCGGGTCATCGGTCCCACTCCGCCGACCGGCGGTGCGAGGGAGCCCGCGACCTGGTCGACGTCGGGGTGGACGTCGCCGAGGATGCCCTCGACGGTCCGGGTGATGCCCACGGACAGGACGGTGGCGCCCGGCTTGATCCAGTCGGGCTTGACCAGATGGGCCACGCCGGCCGCGGCCACCACCACGTCGGCGACGCGAGTGTGGGCAGCGGTGTCCTGGGTGGCCTCGTGGCACAGGGTCACCGTGGCGTGCTCGGTGCTGCGGGTGAGCATCAGGCCGAGCGGGCGGCCCACGGTGATACCGCAGCCGATGACGCAGAACTGTTGTCCGGTGATGGGCACGCGGTTGCGCCGCAGCAGGTCGATGATGCCGCGCGGGGTGCAGGGCAGCGGTCCCGGTATGCCCAGCACGAGTCGGCCCAGGTTGGCGGGGTGGAGTCCGTCGGCGTCCTTGGCCGGGTCGATGAGCTCCAGCACGGCGTGGGTGTCGATGTGGGCCGGCAGCGGCAGCTGGACGATGAAGCCGGTGCAGGCCGGATCGGCGTTGAGCTTGAGCACGGCGGCCTCGACCTCGGCGTGGGTCGCCGTGGCGGGCAGCTCCACCCGGATCGACGCGATGCCGACCTGGGCGCAGTCGCGGTGTTTGCCGCCGACGTAGGAGCGGCTGGCCGGGTCGTCGCCGACCAGGATGGTGCCCAGCCCGGGGGCGATGCCCCGGCTCTTCAGCGCCTTCACCCGCTCGGCGAGTTCACGTTTGGTCTCGGCTGCCGCGGCCTTCCCGTCGAGCAGCGTCGCGGTGGTCATGTCACACAAGCCTCTCGGTGCGGCTGTCAGCAGAAGACGACGGTGCGGGAGCCGGTGAGGACGACGCGGTCCTCCGCGTGCAGCCGGACCGCGCGGGCCAGCACGATCCGCTCGACGTCCCGGCCGATCGCGACCAGTTCGGGCGCGGTGTGGCGGTGCCCGACGCGGACGACGTCCTGCTCGATGATCGGGCCCTCGTCCAGGTCGGCGGTGACGAGGTGGGCGGTGGCGCCGATGAGTTTGACGCCCCGCTCGTGGGCCTGGTGGTAGGGCTTGGCGCCCTTGAAGCCTGGCAGGAACGAGTGATGGATGTTGATGATCCGGCCGGACAGCTTGCCGCACAGGTCGTCGGAGAGGACCTGCATGTAACGGGCGAGCACCACGAAGTCGACCCGGTGCTCGGCCACCAGCCGCAGCAGCTCGGCCTCCGCTTCGGGCTTGGTGTCGCGGGTGACGGGGACGTGGACGAAGGGGATGCCGTACCGCTTCGCGACCGGCGCCAGGTCGGGGTGGTTGGAGACGATCAGCGGGATGTCGACGGGCAGTTCACCCAAACCCCAGCGGTAGAGCAGGTCGACCAGGCAGTGGTCGAACTTCGACACCATCAGCAGCACCCGGCGGCGCTGCTCCTCGGGCCGGACGGTCAGAACCGGGTCGAAACGGGCCAGCCGCAGGGTGAGTTCGTCCCGCAGGCTCTCGGTGTCGGCGTCGGGTGTCTCCAGGCTCACACGGATGGTGAAGATGCCGGTGCCGGGATCGGAGAACTGGGCGCTCTCCAGGATGTTGCCCTTGGCCTCCGCGACGCCCGCGGCGAGTGCGTGGACGATGCCCGGCTGGTCGGGGCAGTGGAGCGTGAGAATGTAGCGTTGCACGTCGGGATCTCCGTCGGGTCAGGCCCGCACGCGGGCGCGCTCGGGGTCGTACACGGGTGTGGGCCTGACCGTGGCGTCGGCCGTCGAGCCGTCGGCGGCGACGGCGGTCAGCGCGGTGCCGGACTTCACGGCGTCGCGGTGCACCCGGGCCAGACCGAGGGTGGCGCCGTCGAGGACGGGGGAGGGCAGCGCCATCGTCACGTAGCCGATGTCACGGCCTTCCAGTTCCAGCCGGGCGCCCTCGGCGGTATCCGGCGCGGTATCCACGACGACGCTGACGACGCGGCCGGTCACGCTGTCCTTCTTGGCCAGCAGCGCGTCCCGGCCCTGGAAGGGGCCCTTGTCGAAGTCCAGCGCCCAGCCCATCCGGCACTCGAACGGGGTGACCGTGTGGTCGTACTCCAGCTCCCCCATGATCATCCCGGCCTCGGTGCGGCAGGTCAGCAGGGCGATCGCGCCGAAGGCCTTGATCCCCAGATCCGTGCCCGCCTCGAAGACCGCGTCCCACAGCGCGAGCGCCTGCACCCGCGGGACCTGGATCTCGTAGCCGAGCTCGGCGGTGAAACCGAGCCGGCTCACCTGTGCGGGGATGCCCGCGACGAGGGCGTCGCGCAGGAAGGTGTAGTAGGGGAAGGCGGCACCTGACACGTCGACGTGGGTGAGGCGCTGGAGGACGTCGCGGCTGCGCGGGCCCTGCAGGGTCAGGACGGCGGACTCGTCGCGGCGTTCGGTGACCGTGGTCCCGGCGGGTGCGTGAGCGGCCAGCGACTGCAGGGTGGCGGGGTTGCCGCCGGTGACGACGACGTGGTCGGGCGCGAGGACGGCCACGGTCACGTCGTCCAGCATCATCCCGTCGGCGTCGACCACGACCCCGTAGGCGATGCGTCCGGCGCCCAGCCCCTTGACGCCGCGCGAGAAGACGGCGTCGACGGTGGCGACGGCATTCTCACCTTCGACATGCCACTTGTAGAGCATCGAGTACTCGGAGGCCCCGACGGCGGTGCGGATGGCCTCGTACTCCTCGGCCGGATCACCGATGGCCAGCGGTACGGCGTTGCCGTAGACGTCGATCCACTCCTCGACCCGGTCCGCGTAGCGGGGAGCGAACGGCGTGGTGCTCAATCCTTCGGGGATGGCCATGGGGACTCCAGTGGATAGAGGGCGTGCGCTGCAGCGAGAATCTATCCACCTGGATAACTTGTCAATAGGATAGATTGAGTTTCGGGGACGGCAGACAGAAGGAGGGGCGAGTGAACGCCGCGGCAGAGACAGACGGCGAGACCGGCCAGGACACCCGGCCCGGTTACGGCGAAGGGCGGGAGGCGCTCCTGGAAGCGGCCGTCAGGGTGGTGGCCCGGGGCGGCCTGCGGAAGCTGACCTACCGTGCCGTCGCCGCCGAAGCCGGCGTCACGCACGGGCTGGTCGCCCACCACTTCGGTTCGCGCGACGCCCTCCTCGAAGAGGCGCTGCGGTGGTGCGTCACACGCAGCATCGAGACGTCCTCGCTGGTGCCCGCCAGCGGAAGACTGGAGGACTTCGCCGCGACCCTGGCCGACTTCATCGCGGCCGACCCCGACGTCCAGGCGTTCCAGTACGAACTGAAGCTCGAAGCGAGCAGGCGGCCGGAGCTGCGGCACCACGTAGACGTGCTCTACGACGCATACCGCGACGCCGTCCGCGAGGCACTGGCCTGCTTCGACGTGTCGCAGGACATGGCGGAGATCGTCTTCGCGGCCCTGGACGGCCTGGTATTCCACCAGGTCACGTCCGGCGCACCAGGCCGCACCGAGGAGAGTGTCGACGCCCTGCGCCGACTTCTCACGGCCTATCGCGCGCAGGCGTCACCGGGGGCGTCCGACGGTACATTGAATGAGCCGAAGTTCTCCTGCACCAACCTCAGGAGCGGCGATGACGAGCATTTTCACAGGGCATGACCAGAGAGTCCGGCCGCACGGCACGCCTTCCTCGGGCATGCCGACGCCCGGCGGCGCGACCGCAGTGCTGGACCGGCACCTGCGGTTCACCGGGTGGAGCAGGGAAGCCGAGGAGCTGTTCGGTCTGGCGTCCGAGGAGGTCCTCGGCCGGTCCGCCGACGCGGTCCTGGCCGATACCGAAACGGGAGCCGGCATCTCCTCAGCCGCTGGTGACGGTGGTACGGCATGGTCGCTCGGCCCCCGGCCGGTCCGCCGGGGTGACGGCCGCCCGGTGCCCGTGTCCTTGTCTCTCACCCCGCTCGCCCTCGGGGTGGGCGCGACCGGGTGGCTGCTGGTGGCAGTGGATTCCGAGCTGGCGCACTGGGAGGCCCTCGGCCGGGCCATGCTTGACGGACTCGACCGGGAATCGCCCGTCCAGCTGGTGATCTACGACACGGACGCCCGGGTGCGCTGGGTCAACGCCGCGATCGAGAAGCAGTTCGGAATCTCGCTCAAGGAGGTAGCCGGAAGGTTCCTGAAGGACATTCTGCCGCAGGGCGAGGTGCTGGAGGAGGCTGACCGGCCGGTCATAAGTGTCGAGGAAATTGTCCAGCGCGTGGCCCGCACCGGCTCACCCGTGGTCGACGTGCGGTACCGGAGCGCCACTTTCCTGGCCCCCCATCATGAACGCGTCTGGTCGTGCTCCTACTTCCGGCTTCAGGACGAGGAAGGCCGGCCGATCGGAGTCTGTGAGGCCGGCCTCGACATCACCGACCGCTATGTGGCACGGCAGCGTCTCGCTCTGCTCAGCCGGGCGAGCGGCAGTATCGGAAGAACCCTGGACATCCGGCATACGGCCGGCGAACTGGCGGAACTCGTGGTCCCCGAATTCGCCGAGGCCGTCATCGTGGACATCTTCGAACCCGTCCTGGGCGGGGAGGAACCACAACACTTCGGCACCCACCCCACCCTCTGCCGGGTAGCTCACCGCACCGATCACACCGCGGCCAAGGACACCGCGTACGACGAACTGGACACCGTCAGCCTGCGGTGCCTGGCCGAGAACGCGCCGGCTACCGACGCGGCCACCCACGTGCTCGCCCTTCCCCTCAAGGCCCGCGGCACCACCCTGGGCGTGGCGGCCTTCGCGCGCCCCCAACACGCCGACCCCTTCGAGCATGAGGAGATCCAGCTCGCCGAAGAACTTGTCTCCCGCACCGCGGTCTGCCTGGACAACGCCCGCCGCTACACCCGAGAACATGCGACCGCACTCATGCTCCAGCGTGATCTTCTCCCTCGCGCCCTGCCCGAACAACCGGGCGTGGAAGTCGCCCACCGCTATCTGCCCGCGGCCGGACACGCCGGCGTCGGCGGGGACTGGTACGACGTCATCCCCCTCTCCGGGGCACGCGTCGGGCTGGTGGTGGGGGATGTCGCCGGACACGGCATGGGCGCGGCCGCCACCATGGGCCGGGTGCGCACCACCGTCGCGGCGCTGGCGGCGCTCGACCTCGCGCCGGACGAACTGCTCGCCCGTCTCGACGACCTCGTGGCGCGGACCGGTATTCCGACTTCCGGTGCCGCCGAGGCCGAGACCGAGGACCAGGCACTGGGCGTCACCTGCCTGTACGCGATCTACGATCCGGTCTCCCGGCACTGCGTCATGGCCCGGGCGGGCCATCTGCCGCCCGTACTTGTCACCCCCGACGGGCACACCGAGCTTGTGGACCTTCCCGCCGGACCGCCCCTCGGCCTGGGCGGCCTGCCGTTCGAATGCGCCGACATCGAGCTGCAGGAAGGCGCCATGCTCGCTCTGTACACCGACGGACTCGTGGAAAACCGTCAGACAGACATCGACGCAGGGATCCGATCTCTCTGCACCGCACTCTCCGGGCCCGGGAACGGCCAACTGGACAGGATCTGCGACAGGGTCATCACCAGGCTCCTGCCCCAAGCCCCCGAGGACGACGCCGCACTGCTGCTGCTCCGCGTCCACGCCCTGGCTGAGAGTCTGGTGGCGACGTGGGACATGGCCTGCGACGCCGCAGAAGTGGCAAGAGCCCGGTCGCTGGCCCTCGACCAGCTGGCCGCGTGGGGAGTCGACGAAGCCGCGTCGTTCGTCGTCGAGCTCGTCGTCAGCGAGCTGGTCACCAACGCGATCCGCTATGGCAACGCTCCGGTGTGTCTGCGGCTGATCCAGGAGCGCGGCCTCATCGTCGAGGTCTCCGACGGCGGCCACACCTCGCCCCACCTTCGGCGGGCGGCGATGGAAGACGAGGGCGGCCGAGGTCTGTTCCTGGTCGCGCAACTGACACAACGCTGGGGAACCCGGTACACGTCAACAGGCAAGACCATCTGGACCGAGGTGCCGCTGTCGCCTGCCAAACTGCCGGGAACCTTCCCGGGCGAGCGATTCGAGCTGTGACGGGGGCTACTGGCCGGTCGGTTCTCCGTCCGCGCACCCCCTATGGGAGCGGTGGTCCGGGACTGTGTGGGCTCACGCCTTGCGGCGGCGGCCGCTACGACGTGGCGCGGGGGCCGCACCGCCCAGAAGAGCCTGGCGGCGTGTCTCACCGTTCTCCTCCACCTGCAGCACCACCTGACGCAGCCCGGCAGCGACGATGCCGCACTGCTCATCGCTGAGCTGCCCCGTGACGAAGGCTTCCTCCTCATTGAACGCCGGAAAGACGCGCCGCATCAGCTCCTCACCTTGATCAGTCAGGCTGAGCAGCACCAGCCTGCCGTCGGTGGGGTGATCGGCTCTCTGTACAAGCCCACGCCTTTCCAGCGTCCGGGCAACCCCCGTGAGCGTGCCCTTGGAGATCCCGGCCTCTTCTGCAACGTGCCGCGTTTCCGGCTCACCCCAGACCCAGATGACCCAGAGAACCACGAAGGCAGTCCACGTCAGGTCGACGCCGCGCAACACGGAATTCTCAAGGTGCTGCCGCACCGCCGAGGCGGCGCGATAGATGTTGGCGACGACGGCCATCTGGTCATGCCGTAGGGGGATACCGCCAAGCTTGGCCTCTGCCAGTTTCTCGGCTTCGGTGATGGAACGATGGCCGGGCACGGGCACACTCCTTCGGGCCGCCTGTGAAGGCATGGGGCAACGCAATCGTTCGCGTCCAAATTGTATGGTGCCTGCCTCGTTGCCCTCGGCCGTATTCGCTCGGTTCGCGTGGCGCCATCAATCGCGCATCAGCAGGTCCAGAGCGGGCGGTGCGGTCTGTCCGCGATCGTGGTGCACTCCTTACGTCGAAGGAGGCGCCGGGAGTGCTTACCCATGCGCTCGATGGTCTCAGGCCGCGATGGTGGTCGGACGGGCGGTGACGAGATCCCGAGCCCTGGTACGTACGTCCTGCACCGCGGCGGTCTCGTACGGCCGGGCCGCCTCCAGCAGCATGTTGAGGCGGGAGGCCACGAGGGTGGAGTCGACGCGGGCCGCGTCGTCGAGCGTCTGGTGCGCCGCGGCGGCTCCCCGCTCCGCCTCGCCCTCGTCGAGCAGCGCGGCTGCGAGCCCGACGCGGTCCATGACCTTCACGCGGTCGAGCCGGGCTTGCGCAGCTTCAGGGCGTCCTCGAAATGGCCGCTCGCCACTCGGCGGCCGCGGTGGAGTCCGGCGAGGTCGCGGGCGGAGACCGCGCGGGCGCCGACATGCTCGGCCGCGTCGAAGTAGCTCACCCACTCGGGGACGTCGTCGCCGAGTCCGTCCGCCAGGAGGCCGTCGGCGTCGCCGAGGTACCGGTCGGCCTCCCGCTCGTCGCCGAGGGCCGCGTGCACCCGGCCGGTCTGCGAGGCGACCAGCGCTCTCGTCGCGGGCAGGGTGGCCTTCTTCGCGGCGACGCCGAGGAGACCGAGGGCGTCCTGCGGGTGGCCGAGGTAGATCATCTGGTGCGACATGCGGGTGACGATCTCCACCCCGCGGTCGCGCCGCCCCGCTTCCCTGGCCGCGTACGTGCCGTAACTCCAGAAGCGTTGGGCGATGGGGTACCGGCCGCAGTCGTGGCTGACCCACCCCGCGAGCGCCGCCAGGTCGGCGGTCGCCGCGAACACCCGGCCGCGCAGGGACGGCGGGACACCGTCCTGGATGCGGCGGGCGACCTCGGCGAGCGAGATACGGTCTATGACTGCGCCGTACCGTCACCGACGCCCTGCTCGACGAATCCGCCGTCCCGGTCGGCGCCGACGGTCTGG
Source organism: Streptomyces sp. AK08-02 (assembly GCF_033795085.1). Lineage (NCBI taxonomy): Bacteria > Bacillati > Actinomycetota > Actinomycetes > Kitasatosporales > Streptomycetaceae > Streptomyces > Streptomyces sp. AK08-02. Next base: position 393,098 of record NZ_JARAZV010000009.1, on the reverse strand, counting down.
GCTGAACCGGCGGGCGGCGGGTCGTACGGCCCGTAGGGCGGGGCCGACGCGTTGCGCTGCGCAGCAGGCACGGTCTTCCGTTTGTGGTGATCAGCGAACTCGACACTCCATGATCACCGGAAGTCGTGCCGGCAGGCGTATCCTCCGACCGTCACGAACCGCCCACCATCGCCGACTTGGGATATCGAGCCCATACCGGCAGCTTCGGGCCGACCGCGAGAACGACGTCCGCCGCCCGTGGGCAGCGGACGGAGTGCCGGCGTGAGTCAGCCGGTGAAGACGGCCTCGGGTTGGTCGCGGCGCTCGTGCAGGTCCCAGTACAAGGGTGCGATCTGGTCGGGGGTGGCTGCGGGGATGCCTTCGGGGCCGTCGTCACCGATCCAGGTGCTGATCGCCACGTGCGCGGCGTACACGCCGCTACCCGCCAGTTCGTTGTGCAGGTTGAGCACCCAGTTGCGCAGTGCTCCGGCCGCGGCGTTGACGTTGCCGAGCATGGGGACGGGGTTGATGGAGCCGCCGCCGGTGGTGAACAGCAGGGCCCCGGCTCCGGCCTCCCGCATGGCGGGCAATACGGCGCGGGCGGCGGTGACGGCGCCGTAGAAGTTGTACTCGATCTGCGGCTGCAGGTTTTCCACCGTGGACTCGCTCGGGGTGGCCATGGTGAGGCCGGGCACCAGCGCCCTCTGCTGTCGGCCGTCGGGACCGAAGAAGGCCCGCCCCGGCTCCGGATGCGGAGGAGCCGGAGCGGACCATGGGCCCGCTCGGGAGGGGGCATTGTCAGTGTGCGATCACCGGTACCTGGGCTTCGGGTCCCTCGCCGGTGCTCGAATCGGCCTTCGGGCGGCCGACGTTGATGAGAGCCAGCGCTATCACGGCGGCGCCGGCCACGATGCCGACGGCGACCCAGGCGGCGTTGGCGTAGCCGTGCACCATGCCCTGGAGCTGGACCAGTTGCTGCTGGGGCTTCGTCGCGGCCGTGGCGATGTGGTCTGTGATGTACGAGGCCATGGCGGAGGCGGCGATGGTGTTCAGCAAGGCCGTGCCGATTGCGCCGCCCAGCTGCTGCGAGGTGTTGACCATGGCGGAGGCGGCACCGGCGTCGCGCGACTCCACCCCGTGCGTGGCCACGGACATGGCGGGCATGAACGCGGTACCCAGGCCGATGCCGACGATCAGTAGGGTCGGCAGGAGGAGACCGGCGTACGAGGAGCCGACCTCCAGTTGGGTCAGCAGGAACATGCCGGCCGCGGCGACCAGGAAGCCGGGACCCATCAGCAGCCGCGCCGGCACGCGGGGCGTCAGGCGGGTGCCGATCTGGGTCGCGCCGATCATCGTGCCGACAACCAACGGCAGGAAGGCGAAGCCGGTCTTGATCGGCGAGTAGCCCTTGACGATCTGCAGGTAGTAGGTGAGGAAGAGGAACAGGCCGTAGATCGCGATGTTCGCGAGGCCGAACGAGAGGAAGGCGCCGCCGCGGTTGCGTTCGGTGACCACGCGCAGGGGCAGCAGCGGGGCCTTGACCTTGGCCTCGGTGATGACGAAGGCGAGCAGCAGGACCGCGGAGGCGACGAACAGGCCGAGGGTCGTGGAGTCACTCCAGCCGTCGGACTCGGCGCGGGTGAAGCCGTAGACCAGCGCGACCAGACCAAGGGCGGACAGGATCACTCCGGGGATGTCGAGCGGCGAGCGGTTGCGCCCGCCTTCCGGCTCGCTGATGACGAAGTACGCACCGGCTGCGGCGATCGCGGCGAATGGGATGTTCACGAAGAACGTCCAGCGCCAGTCCAGGTATTCGGTCAGGACGCCGCCGAGGATCAGGCCGACGGCGCCGCCGGCACCGGAGATCGCGCTGTAGACGCCGAACGCCCTGGCGCGCTCCTTGGCGTCGGTGAACGTCACGGAGAGCAGGGAGAGAGCGGCGGGGGCGAGGAGGGCGCCGAAGACGCCCTGCAGGGCACGGGAGCTGTACATCATCGCCTCGTTGGTGGCGGCGCCGCCCAGTGCGGAGGCCGCGCCGAAGCCCACCAGACCGATGACGAAGGCGCGCTTGCGGCCCCAGAGGTCGGCGATCCGGCCGCCGAACAGGAGGAGACCGCCGAAGGCGAGGGCGTAGGCGGTGATGACCCACTGGCGGTTGCCGTCCGAGATGCCCAGGTCCTGTTGAGCGGAGGGCAAGGCGATGTTCACGATGGTCGCGTCGAGGATGACCATCAGCTGGGCGATCGAGATGAATGCGAGGGCTCGCCAGCGGTTGGGGTCGGGAACGCTGGGTGCCTTGCGGGCTGTTTCGGACATAGGGGTGCCCCTTCGGAACTGGCAACGGAATTTCGGGACGCGGAAAAGCGGACAGGACTACGAAAGGTGAGGCTCGGCGGCTGGCGGTCCGATGGGCTGCAGTCTGTCGGGTAGGCCGCATGTCGGACAGGACCCTCAGAGAGCGCGGTGGCGTCCTCGGATCCGGCGGCGGACTGGGGGAAGGTCCACCGCCGGACCTGGGACCTCGCGCCGATCCCGTCCCCACGGATTCGGCGCGTCGGGACCGCCTCCGCTCAAGGCGGTCCCGGGCCAATCGGTTACTGCCGAGTCCCCCCGCTCAGCGGGGTGCGAGGGCAGCGGCAGGGCGAAACGCTCCACGAGGTCCACCGGCCCCTGTGACCGGGCATCTCGTCCAGCAGCTGTCCCGTGATGCCGGTGATGGTGGGACGCAGTGCGTCGATCTTCTTGACCATGAACTCGCGGGTGAGCGTGCGCCGCATCGTGGTGTGGACGGGTGCGTCGACGTTGGCGAAGAAGCCGGGCGGCTGGGGCGGCTGATCCGGCTGCACGTCCGGGTAGCCGGGCTGTGAGGGGTCGCTGCTGAAGGCGGGGTGGCCGAGCACCGCACGGGCGTCCTCCCAAGCGGGTCACCAGCCAGGCGCCGCGCCGGCCGTCCCAGATGGTGACGCGGCTGATCGGTGCCTCCTCACACAGGCGGGAGTAAGCGGGAGGCGGATCGAGGGGTGCGGTCCTCGGCCGGGCGAGGACGAATTCGGGCGTGGGGCCAGGGGGCACGAGGGCTCCTCTCATCGACCTAACGGCGTTAGGGTGACTAACGCCGTTAGGTGGTTGTCGAGGTGAGCCTAACGCCGTTAGGTGGTTTTGGCGAGGCCCGTTCCAGACGGGTGGCAAGCCGTGGATGGCCGATGATGAAAGCCCGATCGCAACCGGCGGGGTACGGAGGAGGAAGCGTGGACTCGGCAGCCCAGAAGCGGCGTGTGCCCTACCGGCAGGGTGAAGGGGAGCGCCTCCGGCAGGACATTCTGGACACGGCGACCCGCATCCTGGAGGAGTCCGGTCGCGAGGACGCCCTGTCTCTGCGTGGCATCGCCCGCGAGCTGGGCATCGCCGCGCCCAGTATCTACCTGCACTTCAACGACAAGACCGACCTGGTGCGGACGGTGCTCGATGCCCGGTACGCCGCGCTGGCGTCGACCATGCGCGAGGCCGGAAGCGCGGCCGCCGAGGCCGGTGCCGGCGCATGGGGTGTCCTGCGCGCCATCGTGGGCACCTACCGCGGGTTCGCCGTCGACAATCCCCGCCGCTATCGGCTCATGTTCAGCCTGGAGCAGCAGACTTCGGCGGAGGACCGGCGCGCCACCGGGCATCCGCTCGACCGGGTGCTGATCGCGTGGACCGATGCCGTTGACCAGTACCTCGCCGCAGCCTGTCCCGAGCAACGCGAGGAGGCCGACACGCTGGGGGTCCTGCTGTGGACCGGCCTGCACGGTCAGTTCGCCCTCTGGCACACCCTGCCGCATTCCTTTGTCGATGACGACACCATCCTGCGCGAGCTTGAGGAGGCGTTGATGAGGAGACTGCTGCCGCCGTCCGACTGACCGCCGGACGTTGGATGCGGCCATCCAGCGGCGCACGGTGCGCTGACCTGTTGACGCCGACTTTTCGACGGCCAAGGCCCTGGAGGCCAAGGGCGCCTAAGTGTGTGGCCTCGGGTCAGTGTGTCCTGATCGCTCCGGAGGTCTTCGACCAGCGGGACGAGGACGGCATGGCCGTCCTCCTCGGCGAGCACCCCGCGCCCGAACTCCACGACGGGGTACGCGAGTCCGCCGCCGTCTGCCCCGCCGCGGCCATCCGGCTGGAGGAGAAGTGACCGCACGTGTCGTGGTCGTCGGTGCCTCCGCGGGCGGACCGGCGACCGCCGAGGCCCTGCGCCGCCAGGCTTCGACGGGGCCGTCACCGTTATCGGTGACGGCCCCACCTCCGCCGAGCGGGTCCGCGAAGCCGTAACGGCCCCGGCCGATGTGACGGCTCCCGTCTCCCCCTTCCGGGGCTCTGGCCAGCGCGGACGCCTTGGTCAAGGTGGTGGCGACCACGACGGTCCGGTGACCGCCCTACTCGTCGTCGGTGGTGTCCTTGTCCCGCAGCGGGCGCATCCCGCCGGGCAGGCCGCTCCCGACCTTCGTGCTCGTGGGCATGGCGCCCACCACCCCGGGTTCAGAGACGCACGGCCTTGGTGCCGCCCCTCCCTCCGTGGGGCGGCACCGGGGCCGCTTGCGTCTATTCCTCGGTGGCGTTCGGATCCCGCAGCGCCCTAAGGGCCCCGTCGCCGTGGCTGCGGACGTTCGGGTAGCGCCCGTGGAAGTTCAGCTTCCACTGGACCACCTCCGACGGCGCCCTCAACCTCGTCGACCTCCTCGACGAGGCCTTCGCCGCCCTCAAACCAATTCCTCCAGCACCGCGATAGCTGGACCCCGGTGATCGCGTCGCGCGAGAGGGGCTCGCTCGGCGTGGTCACACCCCACCACCAAACCGCAGCTGCCCGACCGCCGCGCCGAACCTGACAAGGCATCCGCGTCAATGATCGGCGCGGCAGGATCTGCCAGGGCGCAGCCGACAGGTTCCTCCTCAGCGCTTACGGCATGACCACGAAAGCGGCGGTTCACCGCGCCAAAGGCTGGGCAGTGCTGTCAGCGCTCGCTTTCCTCTCCATCGGCCGAGCGGGGGAACGAGGCCTTCCAGGCGGACAACCAACCTGGGGCTGTGTCGGCCGCCGTGTTCTTGAGCGGGTATTTGCCCTTACGTAGCGCGCGGACGCAGTGCGAAGACGTTGCCGCGGTCTGCGAGTCGGTGTGCCCCATGAGGGCTGCGGTACCAACCCAAGAGAGGGAGGAAGCGGCCATGTCAACCCGCCCAACTGAACACAAGCACTTGACTGGGAATGCGAACGCCGCCGCCAGGTGGTCGATGCTCATGAGGTTGTCGGCGAGTGTGTAGCGGACGCGGGCCGCGAGTTCGGCGTCCGTGTCCTGGCCGACCCCGGCGAGAGCGGCCCGGGTGAGCGACACCGCGCGGTGCGAGTCTCCGGCGTGCGCCGCCGCGGCCGACGCCCGCAACATCAGTGTCACCGTGTCCAGGCCCTCGCCCGAGGGACGGGCGCCCGCCTCCACCGCCGGCCACATGTCGAGGGCGGCCTCCAGATGCCGCAGCTCCTCCGCGGGCGCGCCGACGCGATGGGCGTGATCGGCTGCCTCCAGGGACGCCGTCAGCGCCTCGGCGAGATCATGGCTCTCCCGGTAGTGGTGGGCCCGCTCCGCCGCGCTCTCGGCCGGGCGACCCCGCCCGGCCAGCAGCCGCGCGAACGCCCCGTGCAGCCGCGACCGCTCGCCCGGCAGCAGATCGGCGTAGACGGCCTCACGGGCGAGCGCGTGCCGGAAGGAGTACGTGTCGCCCTCACCGGGGACGAGCAGTTGGCGTCCGACCGCCTCGCGCAGGGCCGACTCCAGCTCGTCCTCCGGCAGCCGGACGGCGTCGCTCAGCAGCTCGTGCTCGACGCGCCTGCCCGCGACGGCCGCCGTACGCAGCACCTGTTGGGCCGTGTCGCTCAGTTGCTCGAAGCGGATGAGGAGAACGTCGGCGAGCCCGCTGGGTACGCCCCCTGACTCCGCGTCGGTGGCCGCGAGCAGCTCCTCCGCGTAGAACGCGTTGCCCTCGGCCCGCTCGACGATCCGGCGGACGGTCATGTCGGGCAGCGGCCCCTCGCCCAGCGCACGCACCAGCCGGGCCACCTCGGCGTCGGCCATCGGCCGCAGCTCCAGCCGCTCCACGGCGGGCAGCCGCACCAGCTCCGCGAGAAGGGGGCGCAGTGGATGGCGGCGATGGAGGTCGTCCGCGCGGTACGACGCGAACACCGCGAGCCGGTGGCCGGGCGCGCCGCCCGCGGGCCCCTGCAGCACGCCCCGGCTGAGCAGGAAGCGCAGCAGATCCCGGGACGACTGGTCGGCCCAGTGCAGGTCCTCCAGGACGAGCAGCAGGGGAGCGACCTCGGTGGCGGCGGCCAGCAGCCCGGCCATCCCCTCGAACAGCCGCAGCCGTCCGCCGGCGTCCTGTACCCCGTCCTCCGCCCCGCCGCCGAGCAGTCGTCCGACCACGGGATGGGCGGTGAGCGCCTCCGCGAACCGCTCGTCGGCGGCCAGCACGCCCAGGATCTCGGTGAACGGCAGATAGGGCAGCCCGACGTCACCGAGATCGACACAGTGGCCCGTGAGCACGGTCATTCCGCCGGCGGAGGCCCGTCCGGCGGCCTCCGCCAGCACCCGTGTCTTGCCCACCCCGGCGTCCCCGGCGATGAGCACGGCACGGGCTTCACGGGCACGGGCACGGTCCAGCACACCGCGGAGACGGCTCAGCTCGTCGTCCCGGCCGATGAGTGGGGTGTCGTACAGGTTCTGCGGCACGGATCAATCCTGGCACGCGCGCGCCGATGACCCGCTCGCCCACGGGCCCCGGCGGCCCATGGGGCTCAGCGAAGCGTCTCCGCCCAGTTCGCCGGGACGCGTCCCGCGGGCCCCGGCACGGGCTGGTCGGCCGGGTGACTGACCGGAGGAGCGAGGGCCGGGCCGTTCTCCTCCAGCTCGGACGTCTCGAAGTTCCAGAACCAGGCCTCGCCGGGCTCGTAACTGCGGATCACCGGATGGCCGGTCTCCCGGAAGTGGGCGGTGGCGTGCTTGGCGGGGGAGTCGTCGCAGCAGCCGATGTGCCCGCACTGGGCGCAGCGCCGCAGATGGAACCACCAGCCGCCGGCGGCGTCGCACTCGACGCATCCCGCCCCGCTGGGCGGGACGCTGGGGTCGATTCCGGTGTCCTTGGTCATGACGGCTCCTGGGCCGGGGCGGAGCCCACGGCCGGGTCGATGTCGGTGTCGGTGGCGGTCTCGGGGTCCGCGGCGGTGAGGGGAAGCAGGACCTGGAAGCGGGTGTCGCCGGGGACGGACTCGACCCGGAGATCGCCGTGGTGCTTGTTGACGACGATCCGCCAGGAGATGTCGAGCCCCAGCCCCGTCCCCTCGCCCACCGGCTTGGTGGTGAAGAACGGGTCGAAGATCCGGCCGCGGATCTCCGCCGGCACCCCCGGGCCCGTGTCGCGGAACTCCACCAGCAGCCGGTCGTGCACCAGGGCCGTCCGAACGGTCAACGTGCCGTCCCCGCCCGCGCTGTCGATGGCGGACACCGCGTTGTCGATCAGGTTGGTCCACACCTGGTTCAGCTCGGCGGGGTAGGCCGGAACCCTCGGCAGCGAACGGTCGTACTCCTTCACGACCTTGACGCGTGAACCCATCTTCCCCGACAGCATCAGCAGGGTGCTGTCGAGGAGTTCGTGTACGTCGGCGTTCTGGTAGGGGGCGCGGTCCAGCTGCGAGTACTGCTTGGCGGCGTCGACGAGGTGCGAGATGCGCGCGGTGGAGTCCTCGATCTCCGACATCAACAGCTCGGTCTCGACCGTGTAGTTGAGCCACCCGATGGCGGCCTGGAGGATCTCCTCGTCCACGGCCGCCGCGACCTGCTCCAGCCAGTCGACGTCCAGGCCGCCCTGTACGAAGGTCGGCGCGATCTGCCAGCCGCCCTGGATGCCGTGGTCGTCGAGCCAGTCGGTGACCTCGTCCTCCCGGTCGGACGCTTCGAGCGGGCTCAGCGCCTGGGCCTTCGAGACCCGCTCGGCCGTCCGCTCCTGGATGGCGACCAGGGACTTCAGGGCATCACGGTGATAGGGGCCCGAGGCGATGATCCCGAGCTTCTGCCGCATGTGCGCCACCCGGTCGCGCAACGACGAGGTGGCCCGTACGGCCGCCGCTGCCGGGTTGTTGAGCTCATGGGTCAGCCCGGCGGACAACGAGCCCAGTGCCAGCAGCCGTTCCCGCTGCCCGATCGCCCGCTGTGTGGTCTGCGAACCGAAGAACAGTCCCTCCAGGAGATGGACCGCCATCGGGAACCACTCCTGCATGATGGCCGCGAAGCCGTGGCTCGACAGCACGAAGAACCGCGTCGGTTCCGTGACGCGCATCGAGTTCTTGTAGCGCTGCGGTTCCCCGGCCTCCAGGTACGCCTGCATCGCCCCCGCGTACACCCCCGACTGGGACGTGCGGCTCACCTCGACGTCGTCGACGCCGACCCGGCGCGACAGGACGACCGTGCCTTCGATCATCACGTAGAAGCAGGTGGCCGGATCGCCCTCGGTGTACACCGGCCCGGGGTCGAACAGCTCCACCCGCCCCTCGCTGCACAGCCTGCCGAGCTGCTCCGGGGCGAGCTTCTCGAACAGGAACAGCGAGCGGATCTCCGCCGGGCTGCACGGCACCGGCCGGCCGCTCACGACTGCTCCAGATACCGGTGTACGAGCATCACGGCCATGGCTCCCTCTCCGACGGCGGACGCGACCCGCTTGGCGGACTCCGCGCGAGCGTCCCCGGCGACGAACACGCCGGGGATGTTGGTCTCCAGGTGGTACGGCGGCCGGTCCAGCTCCCAGTCCTCCGGTGGCCGTCCGTCCGCGGTCATGTCGGGCCCGGCGAGGATGAACCCGCGCTCGTCGCGCAGCACCGTGCCGTCCAGCCAGTCGGTCAGCGGAGCCGCGCCGATGAACACGAACAGCCACTGCGCGTCGACCAGTTCGGTCTGCCCGCTCGCCGTGTCGCGCAACGTCAGCTGCTCCAGGTGGCCGTCGCCGTGCGCGGCCTCGACGACCGTGGTGGCCCGCACCGAGATGTTCGGCGACCGGTCGATCTGCTGGATCAGATAGTGCGACATCGACGCCGTGAGGTCCGCTCCGCGCACCAGCAGCGTGACCGACTTGGCGCCCCTGGACAGGTACATCGCCGCCTGTCCGGCCGAGTTGGCGCCGCCGACGATATAGATGTCCTGGCCCTGGCAGGCGGTGGCCTCGGTCAGCGCGGACCCGTAGAACACCCCGCAGCCCGACAGCTCGACGGCGCCCGGCGCCTCCAGCTGCCGGTACGACACACCGGTCGCGAGGATCACACTGTGCGCGGCGATCGCCGACCCGTCCGAGAACCGCACGAGCCGAGCCGAGCCGCTCACCTCCAGTCCGGTCACCTCGCGCGCGGAGAGGATCTCGGCACCGAACTTGGTGGCCTGACGCCGCGCCCGGTCGGTGAGCTGGCCGCCGGACACGCCGTCCGGGAAGCCGAGATAGTTCTCGATGCGTGAACTCTGCCCGGCCTGCCCGCCGGTGGCCGACCGCTCCACCAGCACCGTACGCAGCCCCTCCGAGGCCCCGTACACGGCCGCGCCCAGTCCGGCCGGACCGCCGCCGATGACGACCAGGTCGTAGAAGTCGGCCGTGGGCGTCGTCGCCAGCCCCACCCGCGCGGCCAGCTCCGGCACCTCCGGCTCGACGAGCGCCGTACCGTCCGCCGTGATCACCACCGGCAGCCGCTGCCCGTCGTGGCCGCTGGCCGCGAGCAACCGCTGCCCCTCGGGCTCCTCGGTGGAGTACCAGCGGTACGGCACCTGGTTGCGGGCCAGGAACTCCCGTACGTCCGACGAGCGGGCCGACCACCGGTGACCGACCACCTTGGTGCTCGGCACGGGGCGGAAGTCACTGCACCGCCAGGCCGCCAGGAGATCGTCGAGCACCGGGTAGAGCTTCTCCTCCGGCGGATCCCACGGCTTGAGGAGGTAGTGGTCGAGGTCGACGACGTTGATCGCGTCGATCGCCGCGTTGGTGTCGGCGTACGCGGTGAGCAGCACCCGGCGCGCACCCGGATAGACGTCCAGAGCCTGTTCGAGGAACTCGATGCCGTTCATCTGGGGCATGCGGTAGTCGGCCAGGATCACCGCCACCAGATCACCGCGCAGCTTCAGCTCCCGCAGGGCGTCCAGCGCGGACTCGCCGGACTCCGCGCGCACGATCCGGTAGGACTCGCCGTAGCGCCGCCGAAGGTCACGGGCGACGGCCCGGGAGACCCCGGGGTCGTCGTCCACGGTCATGATTACACCTACGGTAGACCTCTCCGGTGCCATAGAACGACCGTACGTGACGGGGAGGGGCCACGGCGACGGCAACGGGGATCCGGGCAGCACGTGAGTACCCGCGGGTAGGCGATCACCAGAGCTCGTACGCGCCCTCGCCGAGCACGGCATCGACTGCGGGGTCCTGATGGCCCCGGTGATCCCGTTCCTCAGCGACGACCCGGCCCAGTTGCGCGCCACCGCGCGCGCGATCGCCGCCCGGGGCCGCCTCCGTCACACCGCTGGTGGTGTATCTGCGACCGGGAGCCCGTGAGACGTACAGCCGCTCGTAGCGGCGCACCAGATACGGGTGGTACTGCGACAGCCAGGCCATGAACCATTCAGGCGACGCTCGGGGGCGGGCGTGCCCGGCTCCACCGTGCGCCACAGCTCAAGATCGGTGAAGCCGACCGAGACGGAGATGCCGACGTCGGTGACCTGTGAGGCCTGCACCAGGAGGTCGAGGTCGCGCAGGATCAGCGTGCCCTTCGTCAGGATCGAGAAGGGGTTCGCGTGGTCGCGCAGGGCGGCGAGGATGCCCGGCATCAGGCCGGTAGTGGCCTTCGGCGCGCTGGTAGCAGTCGACGTCGGTGTCCATCGCCTTCGAGGCCGCCTGTTACGACCAACGCGGGCACCTGGTGCTCTGGCGTCACAGCGCGGGCGGCTGGCACCAGATGGCCCAGTCCACCTGTCCGCCCGACTCGGCTGACGGGCCGCCCAGTTATGACGAGCACGGGGTGGGCGTCGAGGGTGCGGTTCTCCCCGGGATGTCCGATGCCGTGTTCATCGTCACGGGGCCGTTTTCGGGCGACGGGACGGGCAATGCGGTGGCGTTCGGCAACGGTCCCGACGGCTGGGGGCTGCTCGTCCAGAGCGGAGTGAGCCAGTGCGTTCGTCGGGCACCGGGAGCGGTTCCTCCGACACCGGCCAGTACCTGTCGGCCCGGTTCACCGGTGACCTTATGGAAACGGCGGTCAACTCGGGGGCATTCTCGAACGCCTTCGGATCCGGCTTCCCCGTCCGCGGCATGCGCCAGCAAGGGCATGTGTGCTGCGGACGCAACGTCGGCCACGGCTCACGTCACGGCCGGTGCTCAGGTGAGGACCGCGTATCCGGTAGTTGCTGAAGGCCGCCAAAAGTTGATCACCGGGCCCCTGTGGCCGCTCGCGGGTATCGCGCAGTCGCTGTGGGGCGAAGACAGCAAAACGTCGTTCCAGCCTCTCGAGACCAGTCCCGGTGGCTGTCGCACCCGGGGAGCCACACCGTGGTACATCCCGGCGACCTTGCACGCGCCCGAGTTCCGCGTGGGTCAAGGCGCGCCGGTCGAGATCACCTTTCGCAATCGCTCCTTGACCGGCGTGGTCCTGATGGCTCCTGCCGAGTAAAGCCGCCGCGACTGCCGTTGAATCACAAGACCCCGGTTCGGCACAGCCGTGGGGACTCATAGTGCGGCAGGCCCAGAAGAGGTGCGAAGGCGCGAAGAGGCATACGAGGCATACGAGGCATACGCGGACATGAGTCGACAGGCGGGTCCGTCGGCACGGAAAGCACGGGCAGAGAGCCGGAGGTGGCCGCGGACCGGTTCGCCCAGTCCTTCGTCGCGGTCACGTCGAAGAGCCGCGTCAGCGTCCCCGCGGTCGCCCGCAGAGCGTCCTCGGCCTTGATCTGCACTCGCGTCGACTCGGGCGGCAGCTGCTCGCCCTCCTCGTCCTTGGGCTGGTAGGTCCGGGAGATACCGGCCAGCAGGGCGGGCTTCTGCACGTCCTGGTGAGCCTGGGTGAGCTCCTGGAGAGCCTTGGACTTGACGCCCCTTTCGACTGCGATGATCTGATTCAGCTTCGGCACACGGCGAACCTAACAATCCCGCGCCGCACGCACATCCGATTGAACGCCTGCCCCGTCTTTTCCGCCCGAGAGGGCGGGGCGGCGAGTGTGAGCCCGGACCGGGGCACGAAGGCCACCAACCGTAAGGAGGCCGCCCGGCCGGCGGCCCGTGCGGTGCATCGCAAGGCGGAGGGCCACGGCTCCTGCCGCACGTACCTCGGCGGTCCGGCCAACGCAGCTGGCGCGACACGGTGAACCTTCCTGGTCACAGTCCCTAGCCGGGGCCCGCGCCTCACTCGGCGCCGAATTCACAGCCGACCAGCTGTGGGAGCGACTGTTCGCGCCGAGCGTGCAGAGCGAGCCGACCGCCGATTACCTCTTCGCGCGCGCCCTGCCGCGACCGAGGGACGCGAACCAGTTCCTCAACGCCTGCCGGAGCATGGCCGACGAGTGGGGCGGGCTCGCCAGCACGGAGGAGGACGTGCTCGCGGCGACCGAGCGCTTCTCCCGCTGGAAGCTGCAGGATCTCGCCAAGGAGTACCTCGTCAACCATCCCTTCTTGCGGTCGCTGTTCCCGCTGTTCGCGAACAGCGGGTACGCCGTCACGCGGGAGCTGATCGATACCCGGTTCGAGGCCCGCAGGGAGGCGCTGCACGAGGAGTTTCCCGCCAACACGGACAGCCTGACCCCGCAGGGAATTACCGATGTGCTGCAGGGGGTGGGCTTCCCCGGCGTGTGGCGGGCGACGACGTCGTCCACACCGGCGGGATCCACGCGCCGCCCGGCCCCGGAAAGGACGAGTTCCACGTGCATCCGTGTTGTCGGCCCGCCCTCGACAGCGGCGACAACCGCGACGTAGGCATGAGCCATGCCGACGGATATCCCGAAACCGGCCGCGATGCGCGCGAGGGTGACATGACGACGCAGGTACGCCCAGCGCGACCAGCACACGCTGGTGTGGCGGGAGCTTGCACCGCCGGTCACTCACGGCTCAGCTCGGCGACGGGATCGGTCTCGGCGGTCACTGGCTACGCAACGCGGAGGGACCGGGCCTGAACCCCGCTTTGCCCCGTCAAGTGGAACGTTTCGTCGAGCCAATCCAGCCCGTCCGACCATCCTGTGCGGTCTGTGCGGTCTGTGCGCAGCGCGAGGATTCCCGCACGCAGCGCTATCGCGATGAGATGCGTGCGATTCTTCGCGCACAGCTTTTCCCGGATGCTGCGCATATGGGAAGCCACCGTGCGGGGTGAGATCGACAACTGGTCGGACATGTCCGCGTCCGACAGGCCGTGGGCTGCCAGAAGGAGGATCTCCAGTTCACGGGTGCTGAGCCGGCCAGAGCTATCGACTGTCACTGCCATGGTGCCTGCCTTGTTCGGAGGGGGGCAAGACCGGCGGCGTCGTCCGCCCGGTGCGTTGAGACTCTTCCGTGACTCCCGGGCGCCGGCCATCGACCATTGGACCGATACCCGGCAGTAGGCATCGGCCGATCGACGGTCCGAAGGCGTCAACTCACCGGGTCCTTGCGGCCGTTCGGTCCGTCGGCTTTCCGCGGACGGCCGGATCCGCCACCTGATCCGTGGCATGCTCGGCCGCGTGAGCAGCCCCGCGACACGCGTATTGATCGCCGACGACCAGGATCTGGTCCGGGCCGGTTTCCGGCTCATCCTCGACGCCCAGGAAGACATCGAGGTGATCGGAGAAGCCGCCGACGGGCTCGCGTGCGTGGAGTTGGCGCGCGCGTTGCGGCCGGACGTGTGCATGGTGGACGTCCGTATGCCGAAGCTGGACGGGCTGGAGGTGACCCGGCTGCTGGCCGGCCCCGGGGTGACGCACCCGACTCAGGTCGTGGTGGTCACCAGCTTCGACCAGGACGACTACCTCAACGTGGCGCTGCGCAACGGAGCTTGCGGCTTCCTGCTGAAGGACGCCGCGCCCGCGCTGCTGGTCGAGGCGGTACGGGCGGCGGCGCGCGGTGACGCGCTGGTCTCGCCCGCGGTGACGCTCCGGCTGTTGAAGCAGTTGGAGGAGCGGGCGTCGGCGTCGGTGAACGGCACTGGTATGCCCGAATCATCGCTCAGCGCACGGGAGTTGGAGGTCGCCCGGCTGGTGGCGGTGGGTCGTACCAACCAGGAGATCAGCGATGAGCTGTGCCTGTCCCTGTCCACCGTGAAGACGCATCTGGGCCATATCCACCACAAGCTCGGTGTGCGCAACCGTGTGGAGGTCGCCGCCTGGGCCTGGGCCAACGGGACTGTCCGGCCCGGACGTTGATGTTGATCCTGCGACGCTTCTGTATTCGATCTGTGTCCCTGCCCACAGATCGTTCCACTAGCTGTCAGGCAGGCACCCGGATGCCTAACCTCCGGTTGTATGACAACTTCGTCACTCGCGGCACTCTCGGCACGAGCGACCCAACCGCACCACGGCACCCCTCGGTTACCCATGCAGGGGTGGCTGAGCCGCCGCACCCTGTACCCGGTCCTGGGCATGCTGTGGATGCTCGACATGGGGATCATCGGGGCACGGCAGCGCGGCCCCCTCGACTGGTTGCCGCTCGTGACCGGCTCCCTCGCCCTGGGCCTGCTGCTCGTGCCGGAAGCGCGCCTGAGCATCGAGTTGCGGGCCGGAGTCTCCGCGGCCTGCTCGACGATGGTGACGCTGGGCACCTGCCTCATGGGGTGGGCCATGCCCGAATGGGGGCTGCTGGAGACAGCCTGCATGCTGGTCCTGCTCGCCCGCGTCTGCCGTGACGTCAACCGCCCCGGCATCGCACTCGTACTGGCCGCTGCGATGGGGGCCAGCGTCATCGACGAACCCCTGCGCACCGGGGGCACCGGAATCACCTTGACCTATCCCTTCCTGCTGACGTTCGCCGTCGGCGGGACGGTCGGGGTCGGCTGCTACCTGCGCACCCTGGACGCCCGGCGCAGGCGTACGATCGCCGCCGTACGGCTCGCCGAACGGGTGCAACTCGCCCGGGAACTGCATGACTTCGTCGCGCACCATGTGACGGGCATCATCGCGCAGGCGCACGCCGCAGGGGTGATCCACGAGAGTTCGCCCCATCAGGTCGGCCCCATCCTGAGCAATATCGCCGAGGCCGGACAGCGGACCATGGACTCCATGCGCCGTCTGATCCGCGTACTGCGTGAGGAAGGCGAGCAGACCACCGTCGAGCGTCCGGAGGAGCCCTACGCCGAACTCGCCAAGCTGGTCTCGGCGTTCAGCGGCCAGGGTGACGGATCGACCGCCCAGCTCGAGATCACCGGCGCCGCCCGGAGAAGCGGTCTGCTGCCCGAGGTGGGCTCCGCGGTCCATCGCGTGGTGCAGGAGGCGCTGACCAACGTACGGCGGCACGCGCCGGGAGCCCAGGCAACCGTGCGTGTCCACCGCACCGGACACGACCTGCTCCGGGTCGACGTCTACAACACCGGCTCCGAGCGCCGGGGTTCCCGTCCCACGGGAGGCGACGGCGGCTACGGCCTGATAGGTCTGCGTGAGCGGGCGGAGGCGGTCGGCGGCTCCCTGACGGCCGGCTCCGCCGACGACGGCGGCTGGTGGCTCATCGCCCATTTCCCACTGCTCACGGAAGCCACCCTCCAGGGCACCGAACCACCCGCCGCCCCTGTTGCGTTGTCCCGCCCGCAAGCAGGCCGCCACGCAAAGCGCACTGTCCGCAAGGAGCCCGAGCCGGAGATGAACTGGGAAGCGGTGTAGGCGATCCGGCGCGTGAGTTAGGCAATTCTACGAATGCGCCCGACAGGGCCGCCCTCTAGTGTCGGAGACCCAAAGGTGCCGGGACGGCCTTCTTACGTTCCGCAGAGTGGTGAAACGGCCCGGGCCGGGCCCTGCCGAGGGCCCGGCCCACCCTTTCCCGTTCACCGCTTCGCGAACTGGCGGACCGGTGCCCCTCTCCGAAGAAAAGCAGGAGGCCCATGAGTACGGCCCTCGTGGTGGGCAGCGGCCCGAACGGTCTCGCGGCTGCCGCGTACCTCGCCCGGGAGGGTGTCGAGGTCACCGTCCTCGAAGCCGACGACACCATCGGCGGCGGCACCCGCACCAGCGAACTGACCCCGGGACTCCTGCACGACCACTGCTCCGCCACTCACCCCATGGCCGTCGGCTCCCCGTTCCTGCGCGGCCTCGACCTCGGCCGCCACGGCCTGAAGTGGTGCCTGCCGGATGTCGACTGTGTGCACCCGCTGGACTCCGGGGAGGCAGGGGTTCTGCACCGGTCGGTGGAGGAGACGGCCCACGGGCTCGGCGCTGTCGACGGACGCAGGTGGCGGCGGGTGTTCGGGCCGCTCGCGGACGGCTACGACGCACTCGCCGAGGACCTCATGCAGCCGCTCACCCACCTGCCCCGCCATCCCCTGCGCCTGGCCAGGTTCGGGCCGCAGGCACTGCTTCCCACCGCCGTCGTCGCCCGGCTGTGGCGGTCGGAGACCACCCGCGCGCTCTTCGCGGGGGTGGCCGCGCACGCGTTCCGTCCGTTCGACCGGCCCGCGAGCGCCGCGGTCGGTTTGACGATCATCGCCGCCGGTCACCGGTACGGCTGGCCCGTCGCCTCGGGCGGTTCCCGGGCGATCAGCGACGCGCTGGCGGCGCTGATCGCGGAGCTCGGCGGCCGTATCGAGACCGGTGTCCGGGTGCGGTCCCAGGTCGACCTGCCTCCGGCCGACGTGGTCCTCTTCGACCTCGCACCGCGCGCGGTCGCCGACATCCTGGGCGACCGGCTGCCGGGGCGGGTGGCCCGGGCGTACCGCCGGTACCGCCACGGACCCGGTGCCTTCAAGGTCGACTTCGCCGTCCAGGAAGGTGTGCCCTGGACCAGCGAGGTTGCCCGCCGGGCCGGCACCGTCCACCTCGGGGGGAACTACGAGGAGGTCGCCGCCGCCGAGCGGGCGATCCATGTGGGGCGTATGCCCGAGCGTCCCTTCGTGCTCGTCGGCCAGCAGTACCTCGCCGATCCACGGCGTTCGAAGGGCGACGTCCACCCCGTCTGGACGTACGCGCATGTTCCGCACGGCTACAACGGCGACGCCACGGAGGCGGTAGTCGCGCAGATCGAACGCTTCGCCCCCGGATTCCGCGAGCGGGTCCTGGACACGGCCGTCCGCTCACCGGCCGGCTTCGAGGAGTACAACCCGAACTACGTCGGCGGTGACGTCGTGGCCGGGGCGAACACCGCCCTCCAGCTCGTGCTGCGCCCCCGCGTCGCACTCGACCCGTACAGCACCGGTGTGCCCGGCATGTACATCTGCTCCGCGGCCACGCCACCGGGCGCGGGCGCCCACGGCATGTGCGGCGCGAACGCGGCCGCATCGGCACTGCGCCGAATTCGCCGATAAGCGGCAAACCCTTTTCCGAGAAGGTCCGGACCACATGGTCCGGGCTTTTTTCGTGCCGCCCGCACACTGTGAATCCCGTCACTTCGAAATTCGTCAATTTTATGGATGTGGGGCACTGCGGGCGCCCGTAGTGTTCTTTCTCGAAGGGCACGGAAAAAGGTTCTCCGAAGCCCTCGGAACGAAAGGGAAAAGCGAATGAGCAGCATTGCGAAGGCGATGGACCGTATGGACCTCCCCGTGGAGGGTGTCATCCTCGCGTCCGCTCGTCCCACCCTCGGTACCCCGCGCATCGGCCGAGTCAACGGCGCCAACGCGCTCAACGCGCTCGCCGCCCTGGGGGACCTGGCTCAGGTCGCCGGTGGTGTCGGACAGGTGGTCGGCGCGGCCAGCGCGGTGGAGGCCAACAACGCCGCGGTGGATGCCAACAACGCGGTCGCGAACGCCGCGAACGCCCAGGCCGCGGCTGTCGGCGGCGCCGTCTGATCCGCTCCGCACAGCCTCACTCCCCGTGGCTGTCGGGAACTGATCGACGAAGTGCATGAAAAAACTGCCGGGCCAGAGGTGTGTTCTGGCCCGGCAGTGTGCCTTGAGGCAAATAGATCGCAACAAGAGGCTACCACGAAAGAGGGGCCCGTGAAATTCAGCGGAAAAATTCCTCCCGTCATTCCGGGAAGGATCACCTCTGCGGTGTTCGGACCGGCTCCGGTCGGCAGGGATCGCGCCATCGGCATGTCGGAACGGCTGGCCGCGGTGTCCAGCCTGCAGTCCTCCCTGGAGTACCTGACCCAGCGGAAGGACATCGAGAAGGGCGGCATGAACGACTGGGAGGTCGCCCGGCAGTACCTGGCCGGGGCCGGCCCCCTGACGCGCCGTCTGGTCGACGGCGTCAGCGGGGTGCGGACCACGACCGCCCTGCACGCCGCCCGCACCGCCGTGGCCCTCGGCATGCTGCTGCCCGGCGACTCCCGCTGGCGGGGCGCCGGCAACGTCTTCCTCGGCACGTCGTCCGCCCTGCTCTCCCCGCGCCACCACTACGGCGGCGACGGCTCCGACCAGGTGGCCACGCTGGTGCAACTGGCCACCGGCGCGGCCCGCCTGGTGCCGTCACCGGCCGCCAAGGACGCGCTGCTCTGGTACGCCTCGCTCCAGGCCAACATGGCCTACGCGATCTCCGGCTGGGTCAAGCTCTTCGGCAAGCCCTGGCGCGACGCCACCGCGCTCGGCGGCGTGATGCGCACCCGTACCTACGGGCACGAGGGCATGCACCGGTGGACCCAGGAACACCCGAAGACCGCCAAGGTGCTCACGCACAGCGTGCTGGCACTGGAGTGCTCCTTCCCGCTCGTCTACGCCGGGGGCGGCAAGCTGACCCGCTCCATGATCACGAGTGCCGCCGCGTTCCATGTGGCCAACGGGTACTTCATGGGGCTCAGCAGGTTCGTGACCGCCTTCCCCGCGTTCCACCCCCTGGTCGCCTACACCGCCGCCCCGCGTTCCCACCCCACCGTCGCCGGCCGCGACGACCGTGCGCTGACCGCCGCGGCCGCCGCACTCGCGGGCGGCACCCTCGCCGCTGCCGCCACCGCCGTGCGGCGGCGCCTGCGTACCACCGAGGGCTGGCACACCTCCCGCACGCTGACCGCACGGAGCAAGAACCGGCTCCAGTACGAGGAGTACTCGCCGGGCGATCCCGAGCAGCCGGTCGTCGTGCTGGCGAGCGGGCTGCTGTCGACCAGCGAGCACTATGCGTGGATGGCCGAGCGCCTGTGCTTCGAGACCCGGTACGGGGTCATCACCTACGCCCGCGCGGGATACGCCGGCAGCCACCGGCACGCCACGACGGCCTTCCGGCTGTCGGAGTCCGTCCAGGATCTCGTCGATCTCGTGAACGGCGCGGTCGCCCCGCACCGCAAGGTGATCCTCGTCGGCCATTCCATCGGGGGCGAGCTCGCTCGCCGCGCCGCCCGCCACCTGGGCGACCGGCTCCAGGGCATCGTCTATCTGGACTCCTCCCACCCCGGCCAGTTCACCAGCGGACTGGGCGCGAGCGAGAAGGGCCTGGCCGGCAACTTCACGGCCGTCAGCCGGGCGCTGCGGCTGGGTACCGGCATCCTCCTCACCCACCCGGTGTGGATCGGCGAACTGCCGTACGCCTACCGGAAGAAGGTCTTCGCGCAGTACGCGGACGCCCGTATGTGGGAGGCCGCGCGCCGCGAATGGAAGGCGATCCGGGCCGACTTCAAGTCCTTCACCGGCGCGCTCGCCCGGATCGAGGGCGTGCCCGCGCTGGTGGTCTCCGCCCAGCGGACCGTGGACCGCAACCCCGAACAACTGCTGCTCCACAGGGAACTGGCCGAGGCCCATACCGGCGCGCGCACCGAGACCGTGGTCATCGAGGGCGCCACCCACGAGACCATGCTGATCACCAGCCGCTACGCGAACCAGGTCACGGACCGCGTCATCGCGTTCTTCGACGGCCTCGACCATCGCTCGCCCACCACCCAGGCCGCCCCGTCATCATCCTCCGCCCGCCCCGTCGGCCGGAAGGAGACCGCCCGATGAAAACTCTGCCACGTCCGCGACTTCAGGACGCCCTCACCGGAGAGGGCGCCCCCTGGCGGATCGCCGGAGCCGCGGTCCTCCTGCTGACCTTCGCCGGCCAGCACCCCCACCACGACTTCAGCCGGGTCCGGGCCCGGGACCACTTCTCGCTCCTGCCGAACTGGCGGTTCTTCGCACCGCACCCGGCCATGCACGACTACCACTTCCTGTACCGCACGGTGAGCGGCGACGGCTCGGCCTCCACCTGGCGCGACGCCAGCGGCATCGTCGACCGCAAGCCCATGCACCTGGTCTGGTTCCCGACCCGCCGCGCCGACAAGTCCGTCTTCGACGCGTGCCAGGAGATCCTGCCGCGCCTCGAACAGGGCTTCGCAGCCGCCGCCCACACCCCCGGCTACCGCCTGATCAGCGAGCACGTCCGCACTCGTATCGCCGCCGAGGACACACCGGCCGACGACGTCAGGGGCTTCCAGTTCGCCCTGGCCTCCGGCACCGGCTACGACCTGCGCCAGGGCCCCCGGCTGATGTTCGTCTCCCCGTTCGTCCCGCTCGACCCGCACGCGCCGAGCACGCCGCTCACCGGGTCCACACCACTCACCCCCGCCAAGGCAGAAGCGAGGGCCTGACCATGACCCTCGACAACCCCTTCTTCCTCAGCGGACTCGCACTGGTCGGGGTCGGCCTCGTCAGGGCGGTCCTCCTGTACGTCCAGGTCCTGCGCGGGCGCGAGCAGGACGGGAGTGACTCCGAGTGAGCCCCTCCGGCCCGCGGCCCCCGACCAGGCCGCGGGCCTTGCACCGGGCGGTCCCGCAGCTCCATCTCCATCTCCTGTGGGGCAAGGGTGCCAAACCGTGGCAGGCGCTCGGCCGGCACCGCAAACTGATCGCGCTCGGCATCCTGCTGGGCCTGCTGGGCGCCACGGCGTCCCTGGCCCAGCCCGCGGTCATCGGCGCACTGGTCGCCACCGTGGAGGACCGACGACCGGTGACCGAACCCATCCTGTTCGCCGCCGTCCTGTTCATCGCCGACGCCGTCCTCGGCGCCCTCCACTCCTACGTGATCGGGCTCGCCGGCGAGAACATCGTCTACGACATCCGCAGCAACCTCGCCTCCCGGCTGCTGCGCTCCCGGTTCCGGGCGTACAGCGGCTGGAAGCAGGGAGACGTGTTCGCCCGGATGGTCAGCGACACGCTCCTCGCCCGCACCACGATGACGCACGCCATCGACAGCATCATCCAGAACGGCTTCCTGGTCGTCGGCGGTCTCGCGCTGATGGCCTGGGTCGACGAGGTGCTGCTCCTCGCCACCGTGGGCTGTCTCGGCGTCACCAGCGTCATCTCGCTGTGGCTGGCGCGCGGGGTGCGGAAGGTGTCGATCACCAACCAGACCGACACCGGCAACTTCGGCTCCGCGCTGCTGCGGGTGCTCGGCGCGATGCCGACCGTGAAGGCGTCCCGGGCCGAGACCCGGGAAGCGGAGGGCATCGCGGACATCGCGAAACAGGCCCGCAAGTCGGGGATCAAGGTGACGGTGCTGTCGTCGCTCCTCGACCCCACCATGAGCATCGGCACGCAGCTCGCCCTGACCGTCGTCATCGCTCTGGGAGCGGCGCGCACCGCGACCGGCGACATGACCGCCGCCAACCTGACGGCCTTCATCCTCTACCTTTTCTACCTGGTGGCCCCACTGCTGACGCTGTTCACATCCATAGCGCAGTTCCAGGTCGGCCGGGCGTCGATCGACCGCCTGGCGGAGCTCGGCAAGATCGAGGTGGAGGGCGACCGGCCGACGGACCCCCCGACCGGGCGCAAGCGCGGCGCCCGTGCCCCCAGAAGCACATACGGCAGCGGTCTCGCCTTCGACACGGTGACCTTCGCCTACCCCGGCAGCGACAAGATCGTCCTCGACGGCGTCTCCTTCAGCGTGCCCGCCACCGGACTCACCGCCGTCGTCGGCCCGTCCGGCGCCGGCAAATCCACTGTCTTCCAGCTCATCGAGCGGCTCTTCGACCCGGTGTCGGGGGCGATCCGCATCGACGGCACGGACATCACCGACCTACCCCTGAACCAACTCCGGTCCATCGTCGGGTACGTCGACCAGGACCACACCCTGCTGCGCGGCACCGTCCGCGACAACCTCACCTACAGCGCGCCGGACGCCGGCGACAAGGACATCGCCGAGTCGTTGCGCATGGCCAACCTGACCGATGTGATCGGCGCGCTGCCCCAAGGCCTCGACACCGAACTCGGCGACCGGGGCGCCGGCCTGTCGGGCGGTCAGCGACAACGCCTCGCCATCGCCCGTACGTTGCTGCAGGCGCCCCGGTTCCTGCTGCTGGACGAGGCCACCGCCAACCTCGACACCGAGTCGGAGAACGCGCTGCGCGACAGCATCACGATGATCTCCGGCTTCTGCGCGGTCATCGCCATCGCCCACCGGCTGTCCACCGTCACCGAGGCCCACCAGATCGTCGTACTCGACCGGGGACAGGTCAACGCCGTCGGCACCCACGACGAACTCCACCGGCACAGCGACCTCTACCGCCGGCTCGCCCGGCTCCAGGAACTCAGCGACGTGGCGCCCTGATCCCAAGATCCCGCCCAAGATCCCGCCAGGAGAACCTGATGAACGACTTCCTGCTGGCCCCGCTCGTCGTGGCCATCGGCATCGTCGGCTTCCTGATCACCACCGGGGCCGTCAGCATTCCCGCCGTCATCGGCACCGCCCTCGTGGTCCTGTTCGGCGCCTGCTCACAGGTCAGAGGGAACAGCCACCCGAGGACCACCCCACCCAAGAAGCGGAGGCAGCACCCATGAGCACGTTCACCAAACCCACCACGCAAGGCATCGTCGACGACATCGGCTACGGCCGTCAGTTCGACGGCTGGTACCACCGCCTGTTCCCCGACGACGCGTCCGTCACCGCCGAGGTCGACCGACTGGCCTCACTCCACCCCGACGCGGCCTCGGGCACCGTCGAGTTCGGCGTCGGCAACGGGCGCCTCGCGCTCCCGCTGTCGCGCCGTGTCGGCAGGATCACCGGCATCGACTCCTCGTCCGAGATGCTCGACGTCCTGCGCCGGAAGCTGACCGACGACACCCCCGTCGAGGCTGTGCACGCCGACATCCGCACCTACACCGCCGACCACACCGTGGGGCTCGTGTACTGCGTCTGCGCCACCCTGTCCATGCTGCTCACCCCCGAGGAGCAGCAGCAGGCAGTGCGACGCGCCGCCGACCTGCTCGCCCCCGGCGGCCGACTCGTCATGGAGACCCACAACAAGCCGGCCATCATCGCCCTGCACGAGGGCCGCGACCGGGACACGTACTTCACGCCCTACCCGGAACCCGGCACCGGCCTGCAGAGCCACTCCCTGCTGCTGCCCGAGGGCTCGCTGTGGCACCTCTCCCACGTCTGGTACGAGTCCGACGGCACCTCCCGCGTCGGCACCGAGGTCTCCCGGCTGACCGCACCGGAGGAAATGGACGCATACGCCCGAGCCGCCGGCCTCGAACCGGAGGACCGCTTCGGCGACTGGCCCGTCGACGCGGCGCCGTACAACCCGCGTTCGCCGCTGGCGATCTGCACCTACGTCAAACCGTCGTCGACTTCGCGACTTCGAGACCTCCACGACCCTTTGTGAAGAGATCACGATGAACGCCGGTGGCGTCGCCCTGTCGGTCTTCAAGCCGCGTGGCATGGCCCGCTACGGGCGCCGCCGGCGTGAGCAGGACCTCCTGCCGCGCTGAACCTGCGGCCCGGGCCGGCTGGTCACCGGGACATCACCAGATGACGACTGCAGCGCAAACGCGCTCGGGTGCACCCGTTGTGGGCGTGCCCGGGCGCGCTTCGGTGTGTGAGGTCAGTGGTAGGCGTGGACGACGGCATGGTCCTTGCCCCGGCCGATCATCCACTTGTTGACCGGGGTCGTGATCACGAAGGCGACGGCGAAGCCGTCGAGCAGTGCGGTCCAGAACAGGGTGTCGGACACCGGGACCGGGAAGCGTGTCGGCGGGCGATGACGTCGCGGTGCCGGCCCAGTACCGTCTCCGGCCGCACCAGCAGCCGCATCCGGCGCAGCACTTCCCGTGACAGGCCATGGAGGAGCGACGCCACAAACGCCCGCTCGCCCGCGTGTATCCGGACCTGCTGCCCGTTCAGCTGCCGTTCCAGAACGCCGATGCGGTGGCGCAGAGTGAGCGCCTGCTCCAGGGGACCGTCTGACCGAGCGCTTTGCTGCAAGAACCCTGGGCCGTGAGTGGTTCGATTTCCGGGATACTGCAGATCCCGTCCGGGGGATTGCCCGAGCAGCGCAGGAACTGCTGTGGCAGGCTCGGCTGGTACGACCAGCCCTGCACCGGCACTTCGAAAGACTTGTGCGTCCACGACAACAAGGCGCCGCGACGGGAGCCGAGAGGTGCTGGATGACCCGGATCATCGGCCGGCCACTGGAGAGCTACACGAGCGACGTCAATGTCCCTGCGAAGTAGCCACGGTCATGATGACGGTCCGCGCTGTGTCCGCAGCCTGTGCCATAAGTCTCCCACCCCGAGTGGTCCGAGTCAGCGGGCGGCGTCGGCCGGGTGCCGAGCCGCCTTCAGCCATCGTGTGTTCGATCGCCGCGCTCCGCTCCGGTCGGCTCGTCCGCTCGCCGGGCACGCGGAACTCGTCGCCCTCCGGTGCCGCCGCGTCCGCGATCGCTTGTTCCCACTGCGGGTTCATGGGCACAGCGTGGTGAACACTGGGCCCGGTAAGCATGATCACGACACGGAGGGAACCGTATGACGCGCCCGATCACGGCAGGGGTGGACGGAACGCCCGAAAGTCACGCCGCGCTGGCCTGGGCGGCCCGGGAGGCCGTCCGCCGGGACCTCGCCCTGCGGGTCGTGCACGCCTGGCAACTGGTGCCCGACCAGGCGTTCGGGGCCGGGACCCGGGAGACCCACGACCAGTGGGTGCGGGAGGGGGTGGACGAGGCCGCGCGGAGCGTCGCCGAACGCCATCCGGGGCTGGACATGACCGTCGACGTGGTCGAGGGCGGCGCGGCGCACTCGCTCGCCGAGGCCGCCGCGCGGGCCGAGATGCTGGTGCTCGGCTCCCGCGGGCACGGCGCTGTCGTCGGGTTCCTGCTCGGCTCGGTCGGGCAGCACGTGATCGCCGAGTCCGCACGGCCCGTCGTCCTCGTCCGCGCCGAGGACCGGGCCTCCGACGAGGCCGCCGGGCGTGAGGTCGTCGTCGGGCAGCACGGTGACCCGGAGGAGAGCGCTCCGGCCCTGCGGTTCGCGTTCGAGGCGGCGGCGGCTCGTGGCGCGGCCGTCCGTGCCGTCCGCGCGTGGAGCCTGCCGCCGGTGTTCGCGTACAGCCCCGGCTCGCTGAAGCTCCTCGACGAGGCCGGGGGGCTGGAACCGTACGAGAAGAACGCGCTCGCCGCCGCGCTGGAGCCGTGGCGGGAGCGGTTCCCCGAGGTGCCGGTCACCCAGCAGGTGGAGATGGGCAGCGCGGGGGAGGTGCTGCTCTCGACGGCCCCGCGCGCGCAGCTCCTGGTCGTCGGACGGCGCGCCCACCGCTCCGCCGTGGGCGCGCGGATCGGTTCGGTCGCCCACGGCGTACTGCACCACGCGCACTGCCCGGTGGCCGTGGTCCCGCACGAGTGACTCAGACGGACGGCGCCGCCTCGTCCGTGGGCAGGGGCAGTGCCTGGCGGGCCTTGGGCAGGATGTTGACGATGTAGTCCTTGACCGCCGTGTCCAGGCCGATGTCGTGCTGCGCCCGCTCGGAGAGGAACCAGCGGTGCTCCAGCAGCTGGTGGTAGATCTCCGCGGGGTCCACGTTCCCCCGCAGCTCGCGCGGCACCTCCCGGACGGTCGGCCGGAACACCTCGCGCACCCACCGGTGCGCGAGCACCTCCGGGCTGGCACCGAGGGGGTCGCCCGGCTCGTAGTCGTCCTGGGTGGCCATCCAGCTCTCCAGGTCGCTCAGGAGCCGCCGCGCCTGGTTCTCCTCGGTGTCGAGCCCGGTCAGCCGCAGCAGCTGGCGCTGGTGGTGGCCGGCGTCGACGACCTTCGGCACGAAGGTCACGGTGTCGCCGTTCGAGGAGTGCTCGATCTGCATCTCGGCCACGTCGAAGCCGAGTTCGTTCAGGCGCCGGATCCGGCGCTCGATGTAGTGGTACTTGCCCGCCGGGTAGACGGAGGTGCGGGTCAGCTCCTGCCACAGCCGCTGGTAGCGGGCGCAGATCTCCATGCCGAACTCGATCGGGTCCACGGAGGGGTGCAGCGCTCCGGACGCCTCCAGGTCCAGCAGCTCACCGCTGATGTTCACCCGGGCGAGGTCGAGGTCGTACTCGCGCTGTCCGTCGCTGAGCTGCGGGTGCAGATCGCCCGTCTCGGCGTCGACCAGGTAGGCGGCGTAGGCGCCCGCGTCGCGCCGGAAGAGGGTGTTGGACAGGGAGCAGTCGCCCCAGGCGAACCCGGCGAGGTGGAGCCGGACCAGCAGGACGGCCAGGGCGTCCATCAGGCGGTGCATGGTGGCCGGGCGCATCGTCGTCTCGAACATCGAGCGGTACGGCATGGAGCCGCCGAGGTGCCGGGTGATCAGCACCGGCTCCAGGGCGCCGCCCTCGTCGGTGGCCCGCCCTGTGACGACGGCGAGGGGGTCGACGGCCGGGATGCCGAGCCGGTCCAGGTCCCGCAGCAGTTCGTACTCGCGCAGGGCGGGACGTTCCGCCAGCTCCTTGACGGCGATCACCTCGTCGCCGGCGCGTGCGTAGCGCACGACGTGCCGCGAGATACCGCGCGGCAGCGGAACGAGGTAGCGGTCGGGCCACTCCTCCAGGGGGAGGTCCCACGGCAGTTCGAGCAGGAGTGCGGGATGCTCGGGGTTGGTGGCGCTGATCTGCAATGCCATGGCTCGACCGTTCTCGTTTTGCCGGTGATCGTCACATCACTGTAGAGCGCCGCCTCACAGGGCCCGCTCCCGCGCCTGCCCGGCCGCCTCCAGCGCACTGCCGTGGTGCACGGGCCCGTGCCCGGGCAGTACGACGTCGCCCGGGAGCTTCGCCAGCAGGTCCAGGGAGGCCAGCGCACGCGCGCGCTCTCGGTGGAACATGTCCGGCAGCAGCTGTGGGCCCTTGAGCCGCGAGGTCGGATGCCCGCTGACCAGGGCGTCACCGGAGACCACGACCCCGGCGTCCGGGAGGTGGAAGGCGCAGTGCCCGTCGGTGTGTCCGGGGGTGTGCACGGGGACGGGTCCGCCAGGCAGGTCGAGCGCCTCCGGGAACGGCCGCGGCTCGGCGACCGGCACCTGCGCGGTGCCGCCGGAGCGGATCGCGTGCACGGCCCAGGGGAGCACACCGGGCCGCCACCCGTTCCTCAGCACCTCGCCGACGCTCACCTGGTGCAGGAAGTCCCGGCGTGCGTGCGGTACTTCGGCCTCGTGCGTCAGCACCGGCGTGCCGTACACGGAGCGCAGGTACTCGGCCGAGCCGATGTGGTCGTTGTGGGCGTGCGTGACGAGAACCGCCGCGACCGCCTCCGGTGAACTGCCCACCTGCGCCAGCGAGTCGAGGACCAGCTGCCGGTCGCCGGGGTAGCCGGTGTCGATCAGGGTGGCGGCGTCCCCCTCGGTGAGGATCACCCAGTTGGTGTTGCTCCCGTGTACGAGGTAAATGCCATCGGCGACTTGTTGGACGTCTGCCCGCATGATCTTCCCGTTCTGCAGTTCGCTGCCGGATGACGCACAGCAAAGCAGACGGCGCCGGAGTGGATCACGACGGGGCATGCTCCTCGGTCTCACAGCACCCCGCGCGGCCGGAACTGGACGCTGATGCGTGGACCCGTGACCCGTGTGCTCTTGGGAACGGCGTGCTCCCAGGTCCGCTGACAGGAGCCGCCCATCACGATCAGGTCCCCGTGCCCCAGCGCGCGCCGCACGGTGTCGCCCCCGCGCACCGGCCGCAGCAGCAGGTCGCGCGGGGTGCCCACGGAGAGAATCGCGACCATCGTGTTCTCGCGCGCACCGCGCCCGGTCCGGTCCCCGTGCCAGGCGACGCTGTCCCGCCCGTCCCGGTAGTGACACAGCCCGGCCGTGGCGAACGGCTCCCCGAGCTCGGCGGCGTAGTACGCGCCGAGCTCGTCCCGCGCGCGGGACAGCACCGGGTGCGGCAGGGCGTCCGCCTCGCCGTAGAAGGCCAGCAGCCTCGGTACGTCCACGACGTGGTCGTACATCTTCCGGCGCTCGGCCCGCCAGGGGACCTCGGCCGCCAGTTGTTCGAAGAGGGCGTCGGCTCCGTGCAGCCAGCCGGGCAGTTCGTCGATCCAGGCGCCGTGGCCCAGGGGGGTGCGGCGTATTCCGGCCAGGGTGTCGAGCCGAAGCTCGTCCGTCTGGTCGAAGAGCGAACCCTGGAGATGCGCGGTCATGACATCAGCGTACCTCTTTATTCGAATGTACGTTCCTATTGGTTGGGGTGGCAGGGCTGAGTGAGGGATGGCGGGATCCCGTCTGTCCCGAACCCTTTGGATACATCGATGCATCGGATACATTCGCGTATCGAACGGAGGGCCGGACATGGCGGTCGAGGGAACGACGGGGCGGGTGACCAAGCGCCGGGTGCGGACGCGGGCCAATCTTCTGGAGGCCGCCTTCGCGGTGTTCGCCGCGAAGGGGTTCGGGCGCGTCTCGATCGAGGAGGTCTGCGAGGCCGCCGGCTACAGCAGAGGCGCCTTCTACTCGAACTTCGACAGCCTCGACGAACTGTTCTTCGCCCTCTACGGGCAACGCGCCGGGCTGATCGCCGACCAGGTCGCCGGCGCCCTCGCCCTGGACGGCCCGGATCTCGACGTGCCCGCGGCCGTCGACCGGGTCACCGAAGTACTCCTGCTCGACCTGGACTGGCTGTTGGTCAAGACCGACTTCCTGGTCCACGCGGCCCGGGTCCCCGCCGTCGCACAGACCCTCCTGGAACACCGCGAGCGGCTGCGGCGGGCCGTCGCGGACCGGCTCGCCCGGGCCACCGGACACACCGAACTGCCCGCCGTACTCGGCAGCGCCGAGGGCGCCGCCCACGCGGTGATCGCCGCCTACGACGGGGTCACGACCCAACTGCTGCTGGACAAGGACGTCGAGCACGCGCGCGCGTGGCTCAAGCAGCTGCTCACCGCACTGCTCACCGACGGCCATGACAACCCGACCGCGCGCAGCGGCGGATGAGAGAGGGAACAATCGCCATGGATGCGGACGTCATCGTCGTCGGAGCCGGCCTCGCCGGGCTGGTCGCGGCACACGAGCTGACCAGCAAGGGCCGAAGGGTCGCACTCGTCGACCAGGAGAACGCCGCCAACCTGGGCGGCCAGGCCTTCTGGTCCTTCGGCGGGCTCTTCCTCGTCGACTCCCCGGAGCAGCGGCGCCTCGGTATCAAGGACTCCTTCGACCTCGCCTGGAGTGACTGGCAGGGCAGCGCCGGGTTCGACCGGGTCGACGACGAGGACTCCTGGGCCGTGAAATGGGCTCGCGCCTACGTCGAGTTCGCGGCCGGGGAGAAGCGGTCCTGGCTCGCCGGTCACGGCATCTCGTTCCTGCCGACGGTCGGCTGGGCGGAGCGCGGTGACCTGCGCGCCCACGGGCACGGCAACTCCGTGCCCCGTTTCCACGTGTCGTGGGGCACGGGCACCGGCGTCGTCGAGCCGTTCGTCCTCAGCGCCAAGCAGGCGTCCCGTGCCGGACTGCTGACCTTCTACCACCGTCACCAGGTCGACGAGCTCGTCGTCACGGAGGGCGCCGTGCGCGGGGTACGCGGCACGGTCCTCGCCGAGGACACCTCCGCGCGCGGAGTGGCCTCCAACCGGGAGCGGATCGGCGACTTCGAACTCACCGCCCAGGCCGTGGTCGTCACCACCGGCGGCATCGGTGCCAACCACGACATCGTGCGCCGCTACTGGCCCGAGCGGCTCGGCACCGCGCCGGCCAACATGGTCACCGGGGTGCCCGCCTACGTCGACGGGCGGATGCTCGACATCAGCGCCGAGGCCGGAGTACGCCTCGTCAACCGCGACCGCATGTGGCACTACACCGAGGGCATCCAGAACTGGAACCCGATCTGGCCCGGCCACGGCATCCGCATCCTGCCCGGACCGTCCTCCATGTGGTTCGACGCGCTCGGCCGCCGCCTCCCCGACCCCTGCCTGCCCGGGTACGACACCCTCGGCACCCTCAAGTACCTGCGCACCACCGAGGACATCGCCGAGCACGACCACTCCTG
Source organism: Streptomyces sp. AK08-02 (assembly GCF_033795085.1). Classification (NCBI taxonomy): domain Bacteria; kingdom Bacillati; phylum Actinomycetota; class Actinomycetes; order Kitasatosporales; family Streptomycetaceae; genus Streptomyces; species Streptomyces sp. AK08-02. The sequence continues at coordinate 362,802 of NZ_JARAZV010000009.1, read as the reverse complement.
GTTCATCCTCACCCAGCGGATCATCGAGAAGGAGTTCGCGCTGTCGGGCTCCGAGCAGAACCCCGACATCACGGCCAAGAACCGCAAGGCATTCCTCAAGGAACGCATCCTCGGCAAGGGCGCCCCCGGCCCGGTGGCCGACTTCGTGAAGCACGGCGCGGACTTCGTGGTCGCGGGCTCCCTCGACCAACTCGTCGTCAAGATGAACGAGCTGACCGACAAGCCGCTCCTCGACGTGGACCGGGTACGCCGGCAGATCGAGGCCCGGGACCTCCAGATCGCCAACCCGTACAGCAAGGACGCCCAGGTCCAGGGCATCCGCAACTCCCGCCGCTACATCGGCGACCGGCTCGGCCGCACCGCCGTCCCGCACCGCATCCTGGACCCCGAGGCCGGCCCGCTCATCGGCGTCAAACTCCACACCCTCACCCGCAAGACCCTCGGCGGCATCCAGACGGACCTCGACTCACGCGCGCTGGGCACGACGGGCGAGCCTGTCGAGGGGCTGTACGCGGCCGGTGAGGTCGCCGGCTTCGGCGGCGGCGGCGTGCACGGCTACAACGCCCTTGAGGGCACGTTCCTCGGCGGCTGCCTGTTCTCGGGCCGCGCGGCGGGACGGGCGGCGGCCCGGGCGACAGGCTGAGACCCCTTCAGCGCCTTCCCCCGGACGTCAGCAGGTCGACCAGTACCGAGGCATGGCTTCGCGCGGGGGACCTGGTGGCGGTCACGAGCGTCACCGGTCCCCTGTCTGCCAGCGCGCGCAGCGCGTCCAGGGCGTCCGTCGCCTCCGGCGCCGCCAGCTCCGCCTCGTACCGGCGCCGGAACTCGTCGTAGGTGCCCGCCGCGTCCTCCTGGGCGTGGTACCAGCGGCGCAGTTCGGTCGACGGGGTCAGCGCCTTCGGCCATTCGTCGACACGCGCCGCGTCCTTGGACAGTCCGCGCGGCCACAGCCGGTCGACCAGGACGCGGACGCCGTCGTCCGGCTCGGGGGGTTCGTGGACTCTACGGACACGGACGGTCACGGGGAACCTCCGGTGGGCGGGGGGATGGCCGAAAGAATGATGTGGCCGGTCTCCGGGACTCGCAACTTGACCAGAAGGAGGAGGAATCCGCGCGGTGGCGCCTCTAGGGTGAAAGACCTGAAGATGATCAGACCCATCACCGTAGGAGCTCGCGTGAGACCCCCCAGGAAGTACGCAGGCAGACGCACCGCAGTCCTCCGCCGTGACGCCGTCGTCGCGACCGTGCCCGTCGCTCTCGCGGCCCTGCTGGCCGCCGCCGCGCCCGCCGGAGCCGCGACGACAGGCACCTCCGGCGTCGGCGACCCGTACTTCCCGCTGTCCGGCAACGGTGGCTACCACGTCGCCCACTACGACCTGAACCTCCGCTACGACCCCGTGAGCCGCCGCCTCGACGGCAAGGCGGTGCTCACCGTCCGTGCCACCCAGAAGCTGACCCGCTTCAACCTCGACCTCAGCGGCCTCAAGGTCACCGCCCTCACCGTCGACCGTGTGAAGGCCGGTTTCCAGCGCTCAGGGCAGGAACTGATCGTCAGCCCGCGCCACGCGCTGAACAAGAACCAGACGTTCCAGGTCGCCGTCACCTACTCCGGTGTCCCCAAGGCCGTCATCGACCCGGACGGCTCGAAGGACGGCTGGATAGCCACCGACGACGGCGTGTTCGTCGCCGGCGAACCGCAGGGCTCCATGAGCTGGTTCCCCGGCAACAACCACCCCAAGGACAAGGCGTCCTACGACTTCACGATCACCGTCCCCCAGGGACGCACCGCGGTCGCCAACGGTGTCCTGCTGAGCCAGCGGACAGCGGGCGGCAAGTCCACCTTCCGCTGGCGCCAGACCGAGCCGATGGCCGCCTACCTGGCCACGGCCACGGTCGGGAGGTTCAGGGTCGAGCAGTACACCACGCGCGGCGGCATCAAGGTCTACAACGCCGTCGACCCGCGCGAGGCCTCCGCCGCCGCGCCCGTGCTGAAGAAGCTGCCGTCCGTACTGGACTGGGAGGCGAAACTCTTCGGCCCCTACCCGTACAAGGCCGCCGGAGCCATCGTCGACCGGGCCCCGCAGGTCGGCTTCGCCCTGGAGACACAGACCCGTCCCGTCTACGACCAGGCGCCCGGCCTGAGCACCCTCGTCCACGAGAGCGCACACCAGTGGTTCGGTGACTCCGTCGCGCTGACCACCTGGAAGGACATCTGGCTCAACGAGGGCTTCGCGACGTACACGGAGTGGCTGTACGAGGAACAGCACGGCGGCCCGAGCGCCCAGAAGACCTTCGACGGCCTGTACGCCACGGCCAAGGACGACGACCTGTGGTCGTTCGCGCCGGCCGACCCGGGCAGCGGCGCGAACATCTTCGGCAGGCCCGTCTACGACCGCGGTGCCATGGCCCTGCACAAGCTCCGCAAGGCGGTCGGTGACCCGGCGTTCTTCAAGATCCTGCGCACCTGGGCCACCGAGCACCGGGGCGGGCACGGCACGACCGCCCAGTTCACCACCCTCGCCGAGCACGTCTCGGGGAAGGACCTGGACCAGCTGTTCCTGACCTGGATCGGCACGAAGGGCAAGCCCTCCGCGCCGTAGGACCGCTTGGTGGAACCGACCGCCTCCCCGGGTTTCGGCCCGGGGAGGCCCCCTCACTGCTCGCGCATGCCCCACGGCGAGCCGTACGCCGTCAGCAGGTCGAGGAAGGGGCGCGCGGGGAACGCCTCCGGGCCGAGGACGCCCGAGCCGGACCAGGCGCCGGTGGCGACGAGTTCCAGGGCGACGACCGGATTGACGGCCGTCTGCCACACCACCGCCTGGGAGCCGTACTCCGCCATGGACCACTGGTTGTCGACCACGTGGTACAGGTACACCTCGCGCGGCGCCCCGTCCTTCGTCCCCTTGACCCAGGTACCCGCACACGTCTTGCCGTGCATACGGTCGCCCAGGGTCGCCGGGTCGGGCAGACAGGCGGCGACGACGTCCCGGGGCGACACCGAGACGGGTCCGGCGGCGCTCGGGACGGTCACGGGGTCGGTGCGGTCCAGGCCGAGCAGATGGAGCGTCCTGAGTGTCTGGATGAACTCCTCGCCCAGGCCGTACTTGAAGGTGACGCGGCGTGCGTCGATCCAGCGCGGCACGAGCAGCACCTCCTCGTGCTCGACGTTCACGCACTCCACCGGGCCGATGCCCTCGGGGAAGTCGAACACCTCCGGTTCGCTGAAGGGCGGTGTGGTGAACCAGCCCCGGCCGGACTCGTAGACGACCGGCGGGTTGAGGCACTCCTCGATCGTCGTCCAGATGCTGAAGGACGGCGCGAAGTCGTAGCCGTCGACGGTGAGGTTGGCTCCGTCGCGGATACCGATCTCCGCGATCTCGTCGAAGAGTTCGTCGGCCGCGTACCGGGCGAACACATCGGACATGCCCGGCTCCACCCCCATGCCGACCAGGGCCAGCGCGCCCGCCTTCGCCCACTCGTCCGCCGCCGCGAACTGTTCGTCGCCGAGCTTCACCCCGCACACCTCGTGGGGCCGCTCGGCGTGCGGGCGCGACAGGGACATCGCCATGTCGACATAGGTCACTCCGGCGGCACGGGCCGCGCGGAACAGCGGCATCACGAAGCGCGGGTCCGTCGCGTTGAGCAGCACATCGCACCCGTGCCGGGCCAGCAGCTCCGCCACCGCACCCTCGTCGGACGCGTCGACCCGCTCCGCCACGAACCGCTCACCGGCATCGAGCGCCGAGACCGCGGCCTCGGACCGCGCCGGGTCGTAGTCGGCCACGACCATCCGGTCGAAGAAGGAGCGCCGGGCGGCGATCCGAGTGATGGCGGTCCCCACACCGCCGGCTCCCACGAGCAGCACACGCATGGCAAATCTCCTTGTTCGCGAAGGTTCGGACGCTGTTGTCCGCCCGATCCAACGCTTCGCCGTCGTCTAAGGTCAATGGCGTTGGCATAAGAATGAGAGGCCAAGAGGGAAGGGGGAGCGGTCGTGCCCAAGCAGGTCGTGCCGGAGGAGAAGCGTCGGCGGCGTCGCCCCACCAGGGGCGGCACCGTGCTGTCCGAGCGGCTGATCGTCGACACCGCCCTGCGCATGCTCCGCGAACACGGCAGCGCCGGCCTCACCGCCCGCCGCCTGGGCCTCGCCCTGGACGCGGACCCGAGCACCCTCTACCGCTACTTCCGGGGCATGGACGACCTGACCCTCGCCATCGGCGACGCCCTCATCGGCCAGGCGCTGCACGGCTGGCGGCCCACGGGGGAGTGGCCGGCGGACCTGCGCGCCATCGGCCTGCGGGTCCACGCCGTGTACGTCGCCCATCCGCAGGCCGCCGTTCTGACCGCCAGTCGGGTCACGGGCCGCGCCAACGAGCTGGCCGCCGACGAGGCCATCCTCGACGTCCTGCGCACGGCCGGTTTCCCGCTGCCGGAGACGGTACGGATCTACCACGCCTTCATCGACCAGACGCTGGCCTTCGCCGCCCTGGACGCCGCCTCCCTGGCTCTGCCGCGCGCCAGCCTCACCGCCGACGAGGACATGTGGCGCTCGACCTACGCCCGTCTGCCCCGCACCACCCACCCCCGTATCGCCGAAGCGGCCCCGCTGCTCGCCGCCCGGATGGTCGCCAGCGCCTATCCGACGGCCCTCGACATGCTGCTGGACAGTGCGGCACGGACGCTCGCCGGAGAGGGCCCCGGCAGTAGTTGTGATATTGAAAGCTGAGCCGATTGGATGTAGCGAGCAACCAGGACACCTGTGGACCCCAGCGACAGCAGTACCGGCAAGGACTCCGACCCCCAGCCGACCGCACCCCCGGACGAACCCCGCCCGGCCGGGCGCCGTTGGGCCATGGACACCCGGCCCCTGCGCCGTCCCGCCTACCGCCGCCTGTGGTCCTCGACCGCCGTCACCGCTGTCGGCAGCCAGCTCACCGCGGTCGCCGTGCCCAAGCAGATCTACGACATCACCGGCTCCTCCGCCTGGGTCGGCTACGCGAGCCTGGCCGGGCTCGTGCCGTTGGTCGTGTTCGCCCTGTGGGGCGGCGCGATCGCCGACAGCATGGACCGCCGCAAGCTGCTGCTGATCACCAACACCGGTATCGCCGTCACCTCGCTGCTGTTCTGGATCCAGGCCCTCGTCGGCCTCGACTCGGTGGCGACCCTGATGCTTCTGCTCGCCCTCCAGCAGGCGTTCTTCGGCCTGAACTCACCGGCCCGCAGCGCCGTCGTCGCCCAGCTGGTCCCCGAGGAGGAATTCGCCGCGGCCAACGCCCTCGGTACGACCGTCATGCAGACCGGCCTGGTCGCGGGACCGCTGCTCGCGGGCGCCCTGATACCCGTCGTCGGTCTCGCCGAGCTGTATCTGCTCGACGCGCTCGCCCTGTGCGTCACCCTGTGGTCCGTCGTCCGGCTGCCCGCGCTGCCGCCGGGGCCGGCGGCCTCCCGGAAGGCGGGCGCGACGGAGATCGTGGCCGGCTTCCGCTACATCGCCCTGCACAAGGTGCTCCTGCTCTCCTTCCTCGCGGACATCGTCGCCATGGTCTTCGGCATGCCCCGCGCCCTGTTCCCGCAGCTGGCGGCCGAGACGTACGCCCCGTACGGGGAGGGGCTCGCCCTCGGTCTGCTGTTCGCGGCGATCCCCGTGGGGGCGGTGCTGGGCGGACTGTTCTCGGGTACGTTCTCGCGGGCGCGCCGGCACGGCTGGATGGTGATCGGCGCGGTCGTCGCCTGGGGGCTGGCGATCACCGGCTTCGGACTGAGCACCAGCCTGTGGATGGCGGTGGCGTTCCTGGCTGTCGCCGGAGTCGCCGACCTGGTCTCCAGCGTCTTCCGGGTGGCGATCCTGCTGTCGGCGGCGACCGACGAGATGCGCGGCCGGATGCAGGGCGTCTTCACGGTGGTCGTCGTGGGCGGTCCCCGACTGGCCGACCTGCTGCACGGCACCACGGCATCAGCCCTGGGCCCCCGCACGGCCGTCGCCGGCGGCGGACTCCTGGTCGTCGCCGTCACCCTGGCCCTGACGGCCGCGATGCCGGCGCTGCGCCGCTACCGCGTCTGAGCGCCGGGCCGGACTCGTCACCCGGAGCCACGGCTGTGCGGAGAGAACTGCTCCATCAGTCTGCCCCGGGTCAGCTCCAGCCGATGGGCGAGGATCTCGGCGATGACCCGCACCAGCTGCAGCCCGAGGGCCGGTTCCTCCTCGCAGAGTTCGAGCACCGACGCGGCATCGAACTCGTACGCTCGTACGGGACTGAATGCCTCGGCGCCGAAGTCCCACCGGTGGGGCGGGAAGAGCCAGGACCAACCGAGCAGATCACCCGCCCCGAGGCCGGCCACGGTCACCCGCTGCACCGGCGTCACCTGCTGGACCAGGGAGACCGCGCCGGAGCGGACGACCCAGAAGCGGTCAGCGGTGCCGCCCGCCTCGAAGATCTTGAAGTCCTCGGGAAAGGACACCTCCGTCGCGAGCGCGAGCAGACGCTCACGGCGTGGCGGGGGAAGGGCGGTCAGCAGCTTTGTCGCTTTGGTCATGAGCAGGGCTCCTCACCGGCGATCCGGAGGGAAGACGTCCGCCACGACAGCGCGCGGCCGGGTTTCGGCGGCTTCCCCTACACCCATTTGAGCTGTTGCGGACGCGCCGGGCACCTCGGCGGCGGGCAGGAATCTGCTTTTTGACAGAAAAAGACCCTGGCTGGACGGGGGAGACCAGCCAGGGCCGTAGGTGGTGGCACGCGGAGGGCGGTCGCCTCGCGGCGAAAGGCTCCATGGGGCTTCAGCCGAACGATCTTCCCCATGGGCTATAGGTGAGGCCCGGGGACACTGTCCCCTCCGCAGCCACGTAGACAAGAACGGTCGGCCCCTCCGGGTTGTTCCGTGTCGACTCCGAAGCCGCGCGTGATCCACGTCACGTCCGCCTACGGGGGTGGTCAGGCCTCGGACACCTGGGCCATCAGCGTCTGCAGACGAAGGCCGCGACGGGCGTCGAGCTCACCGGAGACACCGGTGCGTACGGCGGTCGCGAACTCGCGGCGCAGTACCGGCCAGGTCTCCTCGTGGTCGAGTTCCGCGCAGTCGAACACCAACTCCGGGCCGGATCCGTAGAGTTCGACCCGGGCGGAGCCCTGTGCCACGTTCACCGAACCGGACAGGGAGGCCTGGCTGACCGCACCGTTCTCGTGCTCGCAGGTGAGTTCGATCCAGCGGCGTGGATCCCCGGTGCCGCGCACCCGTGTGATCGGCCCCACGGCGGCGTCGAGGAGGTCGAGGACGTGTGGCCCCAGATCGAGCAGCGCGCCCTGTTCCAGCCGCCAGGGGCTGGCGAACGCGCCGCCGAGGAAGGCGCCGCTCAGAAAGGCGGCCCGAGCGCCGAACACATCCGCCTCACCGGCCGCTGCCAGGAACCGGCGCGTCTCCGGGTGGTAGCGGTTCGTCAGAGTGACCTGGGAGACGACTCCGGCCTCGTCGATCGCGTCCACCAGCCGCCGGGCCGCCCCGAGATCCTCGGCGATCGGCTTCTCCAGCAGCAGCGCCTTGCCCGCCTTCGCGGCGCGCAGGGCGAACTCGGCCTGGACGGCGGGCGGCACGGCGAACGCCAGCGCCTCGCAGGAGTCGAGCAGTTCCTCGAACCGGGCGGCGACCGGGGCGCCGTACGGTGCCGCTGTCTCCTCGGCCGCCTCCGGGCGGCGCGCCCAGACGCCGGCGAGTTCGGTCTCGGGCCCGGCCGCCAGCATGCGTGCGTACACCCACTGCGCCCAGGGCCCGGCGCCGACGAGCCCGACCTTGACGGGCGCGTCCGACCACGGTGCGGCGGTACTGGTCACGGGGATCGTCCAATCCGTACGGGAGCCGATTCGGAGATCACTCTGCGGGCCCGTCCGTCGTACCGTCAACCAAGAACTGCCCAGGTCGTGCGCCCGACGATCAGCGGAACACGTTGTCCGAGTCGTCCCAGTGCGCGAGTTCGTCCGCCGCCGCGTCGGCCCGGGGCGAGCGCGTCCTGGCCTGGTACATCGCGTCGATCTCGAAGGCGTAGTGCCGCACGATCGCGTCCCGACGAAGCTTCATCGAGGGGGTCAGCAGACCGTTGCTGAGCGCGAAGGGCTCCGCGAGGACCCGGAAGACCCGGATCGACTCGGACCGCGACACCGAGCTGTTGGCGGCGGCGACGGCCCGGGCGACCTCCTCCCGCAGGGCGTTCTCCTCGCGCGCCTGGCGGTGCGGCGTGTCCTCCTGCAGGGCCAGCGACGCCCGCCAGTGGGCCAGGAACTCCGGGTCGAGGGTGATCAGAGCCCCCACGCACGGCCGGTTGTCGCCCACGATCACCGCCTGGTGCACAAGCGGATGCATGCGCAGCCGGTGCTCCAGGGCGGCCGGAGCGACGCTCTTGCCGCTGCTGGTGATGATGATGTCCTTCTTGCGCCCGGTGATCGTCAGATACCCCTCCTTGTCCAGCCGCCCGATGTCCCCGGTGGCCAGCCAACCGCCGCGCAGTGCTGCCCGGTTCCCGGCTTCGTCGTTCACGTACCCCTGGAAGACGGAGGCGCCGTACACCAGGATCTCGCCGTCCTCCGCGACCCGGATCTCCGTGCCGGGCAGTGGCTTTCCGACCGTTCCGAACTTCTCCCGGCCCACGGGCTGCGCGGTGATGCCCCCGCAGGTCTCGGTGAGGCCGTAGCCGTCGTGGACGAGGATGCCGATCCCCGAGTAGAACAGGGCGAGTTCACGGTTGAGGGGCGAGCCGCCCGACACCGCGCCGCACACGCGTCCGCCCAGCGCGCCACGGAGTTTGCGGTACACCGTCCGCTCGTAGAGGGCGTGTTGGAGCCGCAGGTCGAAACCGGGCCCGGAACCCGTGCCCAGTCGCTGCCGTTCGACGGCCGTCGCGAAATCCCGGGCGGTGTCGACGGCACGCTCGAACAGGCTGCCCCGGCCCGATCTCTGGGCGGCACGCAGGAAGTTCTTGTAGATCTTCTCGAACACCGAAGGCACCGCGTACAGGTATGTCGGCCTGAAGGAGAGCATCGCCGAGGACAGCGCCTCCGCGCTCAGGTCGGGTTCGTGGCCCATCAGGAGGCCGCCGCGCAGACACAGGCCCTGGATCATGAGGCCGTAGACGTGCGAGAAGGGCAGGAAGGCGAGAACCGTCGGCTGTTCGCCGGGCGGTGCCGCCGTGTGCCTCCAGCCCGCGAGGAGGGTGTCGCAGGGGCTGGCCAGACTGCGGTGACTCAGGGCGCAGCCGCGCGGATTCCCGGTCGTGCCCGATGTGTAGGCGATCACCGCGGCCGAGTCCGGCAGCACGATCCGGCGCAGCGAGTCGACCGTGGTCGTCGCCACCGACCGCCCCAGCTCCACGAGTTGGGCCAGGGCTCCGTCGTCCAGCTGCCACACGTTGCGCAGCAGGGGCAGCGAGGTGCACACGGAGCCGACGGTCATGAGGCCCTGTTCGTCCTCGACGACGACGGCGCTGCACTGCGAGTCCGCGAGGATCCAGGCGACCTGGTCGCGCGAGGAGGTCGGATAGATCGGCACGACCTCGGCGCCCACCGCCCAGAGCGCGTAGCAGAGCACCGTCCACTCGTAACGGGTGCGGGCCATGATGGCCACGCGGTGGCCCGGTGAGATGCCGGAGGCGATGAAACCCTTGGCCAGGTCGACGACCTCGTCCCGCAGTTCCGCGGCCGTCACCTTGGTCCAGACCTGCTTCGTCAAATCGACGCGACGTGCGAGCTGCACCATGTCGGGCTGACGGATCGCCGTGTCGAAGACGCTGTCGGCGAGTCCGCCCGTCAACGGTGCGGAGGTGGGGGGAGCGAGGGCGAAGTCGCGCATGCGCTGCTCCTGGATCGTACTGACTGTGACCGCGCCGACGAGTGGAGTTATCGACGGTGAACGAATCTAGCTCAGGTCACGGGCTTTGTTGTCGGGAACTGCGAAGTCGTTGTCCCCCGGAGGTTTCGGAAGAGGACTTCCGTGATCGCACCTCATGTCACCTCACCACACTTCACCTCATTCGGGTCGGCGTCAGCCACACCGTGGCGAGCGGTGGCAGGGTCAGCCGGACGCCCGACGAGCTGGGCACAACCACACCGGGGTTGAGGATGCCGCCGCCTCCGTAGCGGGCGGAATCCGTGTTGAGGACCTCCTGCCAGGCGGTGACCGGGCCGGGAACGTCGAGACGGTACTCGTGACGGACCACCGGCGAGAAGTTGCTGACGGCCAACAAGGGCACTCCCTCCGCGTCGTGGCGGAGGAAGGCGAAGACGTTGTCGTCGGCGGCGTCCCCGGCCACCCACCGGAAACCGGCGGGGTCGGTGTCACGCTGCCAGAGCGCGGCGGTGCGCCGGTAGACGGTGTTGAGATCGCGGACGAGATCACGGACACCCCGGTGGTCGGGCTCGGCCGCGTACTCCGGGTCCAGCAGCCACCAGTCCGGCCCGTCGGCCTCGGACCACTCGGAACCCTGGGCGAACTCCTGGCCCATGAAGAGGAGTTGCTTGCCGGGGTGGGACCACATGAAGGCCAGGTAGGCCCGCTCGGTCGCCCGTTGCTGCCACCAGTCGCCCGGCATCTTCGACACCAGCGACCGCTTGCCGTGGACGACTTCGTCGTGGGAGATGGGCAGGACGTAGTTCTCGCTGTACGCGTACACCATGGAGAACGTCATCTCGTGGTGGTGGTGCTTGCGGTGGACCGGGTCGTGCTGGACGTAGCCGAGCGAGTCGTGCATCCAGCCCATGTTCCACTTCAGCCCGAAGCCGAGCCCGCCACTGTCGGTGGGACGGGTGACCCCGTCCCACGCGGTCGACTCCTCGGCGATCGTCATGACCCCCGGAACCCTCCGGTACAGGGTGGCGTTCATCTCCTGGAGAAAGGCGACCGCGGCGAGGTCCTCCCGCCCGCCGTGCACGTTCGGCGTCCACTGCCCCGAGTCGCGCGAGTAGTCGAGGTAGAGCATCGAGGCGACCGCGTCCACCCGCAACCCGTCGAGATGGAACTCCTCGCACCAGTACACGGCGTTGGCGACCAGGAAGTTGCGCACCTCGGTCCGCCCGAGGTCGAACTCGTACGTCCCCCAGTCCGGATGCTCGGCACGCCGCGCGTCACCCGGCTCGTAGAGGGGCTCCCCGTCGAACCGGGCCAGCGCCCACTCGTCCTTGGGGAAGTGCGCCGGCACCCAGTCCAGCAGGACGCCCACACCGGCCCGGTGCAGCGCGTCGACCAGATACCGGAAGTCGTCGGGGGAACCCAGCCGGGCGGTCGGCGCGTAGTAGGAGGTGACCTGATACCCCCAGGACGGGCCGTAGGGATGCTCGGCGACCGGCATGAGCTGAACATGGGTGAAGCCCAGGTCGGCCACGTACGCGGGGAGTGCATCTGCCAGTTGACGGTACGTCAGTCCTGGTCGCCAGGACGGGAGATGAACCTCGTACACGGAGAAGGGCTCCTCGTGCACGGCACTGCCGGAGCGGCGCGCGAGCCACTCCTCGTCGCCCCAGTCGTAGTGGGAGGCGGTGACGACGGACGCCGTCGCGGGCGGCACCTCGGTGCGCCGGGCCATCGGGTCCGCCTTCATGACCCGGCCACCGTCCCGGCCCACGACCTCGAACTTGTACCGCTCGCCCTCACCCACACCGGGCACGAACAGCTCCCACACCCCGGCGGCACCGAGAGAACGCATCGGGTGAGCGGTGCCGTCCCAGCAGGTGAAGTCCCCGGCGACCCGGACCCCTTGAGCATTCGGGGCCCAGACGGTGAAGCGGGTGCCGGTGACGCCCTGGTGGGTCATCGGCTCGGCGCCCAGCGCCTTCCACAGCTCCTCGTGCCGCCCCTCCCGGATGAGACGCAGATCCCGCTCACCGAGCGAGGGGAGGAAACGGTACGGGTCCTCGACCTCCGAGGCACCGTCCTCGTACGACACCAGCAGCGTGTGGGCGGGAAGCGCGGTGGAGGAGGGATCGAAGGGGAGTACGGCGCTGAAGAACCCGTCGCCGTCGTCGTCGAGCCTGTTCGGCCGCCCGTCGACCAGCACGCTCACACCCCGCGCGCACGGGCGCAGCGCACGGAAGACGACCCCGCCGACAGGCAGGGGGTGCGCGCCCAGGACGGAGTGCGGGTCGTGATGGGTGCCGGCGAGCAGTCGCCGCCTGTCCTCGGGATCCCAGAGGGCGTCGGGCCTGCCCAGGGAGGGCGTGTCGGGGAGGGAAGGGTCGTGCAGGGCCACAGCGGTCAGCCTCCTCGGACGGCGAGTCGTTCGATCGCAGCCATGGGGACGGGGAGCCAGTCCGGGCGGTGCCTGGCCTCGTAGACGACCTCGTACACGGCGCGGTCGGTCTCGTACGCGCGCAGCAGTCCGGGGTGGCGGCGCGGGTCCCACCCGGCCCTGGCGGCGTACCCCGCGCAGTAGGCCTCCCGGCAGCGCCGGGCCCACTCGGGGTGCCACGGCAGCCGGGTGCGGGCGGCGTAGTCGAAGGAGCGCAGCATGCCGGCGATGTCCCGCACCGGTGACTGGGCGCTGCGCCGTTCCGCGAGCGGGCGGGACGGTTCGCCCTCGAAGTCGATCACGTACCAGTCCCCGCCGGTGCCGCCCGTGCGCAGCACCTGTCCGAGGTGCAGATCACCGTGGACGCGCTGCGGGGCCGGGCCGGCGTCGAACCCGGCCAGGGTGCCGAACGAGGCTCGCAGCCCCTGGGCGTACGGCCGCAACGCCGGTACGCAGTGCACGGCGGCGTCGAGACGGTCGGTCATCGCCGTCGCCGTACGTCTGTTGTGCCGTTCGCCGCGGGTGTCGCAGGGGAAGGCGGTCGCGAGGGCCAGGTGGACATCGGCGGTGGCGCGGCCCAACTCGTGGGCCTCGTCGGTGAAGGCGTGCCCCGAGGCGAGCGCGCGCAGGGCGAGGGTCCAGCCGTCGGCGGCGCCGGGCAGGAACGGCTGGAGCACTCCGAGGGTCGCGTCCTGAGGCAGATCGGTCCTGAACCAGGCGGCCGGTGCGGGTACCCGGGCGCACCCCAGCCGGGCGAGGGCGGCGGGCACCTCCAGATCGGGGTGGACACCGGGCTGGACGCGTCTGAGCACCTTCAGGATGAAGGATTCGCCGTACACGAGCGAGGAGTTGGACTGTTCCACGTCGAGGAGACGCGGGGCGAGTCCGGCGGGCACGCTGACGGCGGGGTCGGCCTCGAAGCGCAGGGGGCCGGATGTTCCGGGGTGCCGGAGACGCTCCAGCAGCAGTGCCGCCGCCCGGGGGTCCCGCAGGGCGTCGTAGACCAGCAGGCCGGCGAAGGGCCCTTCGTGCGCGCGGCCGATGAGAGCCCGGCCGAGGTGCGGCGACGGGCGGTCCCGGACACGGAGGAGCAGCTGGTAGCAGTCGCCGGGCGGGGGAGGGCCGCCGGGGACGGGGACGGCCGTGTGGCCGGTGCGGACGAGGAGGTGCAGGCAGCCAGGAAACAGCTCGGTCATGGACAGCAGGTCCAGGTCCGTGACAGGCCGGTCCTTGCCCGCGAACCAGCGCTGCTGCGGCAGCCAGTCACGGAGCAGACCACCGAGTGAGCTCAACGGCTCGGCGAGGGCCGCCGTCCGGCTCGGGCGAAGAGACGCGGTCTTCGGCATGGTGACGCTCCTTTCGCGGGGCACACGGTCACGGCCGTCGGGCAGGGCGGGAGGCGGTTCGGGTGAGCCGGAACCAGTAGAAGCCGTGGCCGGCGAGGGTGAGGAGGTAGGGGAGCTCGCCGATGGCGGGGAAGCGTACTCCGCCGATCAGCTCGACCGGGTGGGCGTCGCTGAAGGCCCGCAGGTCCAGTTCGGTGGGCTGGGCGAAGCGGGAGAAGTTGTGGACGCACAGGACGAGGTCGTCCTTGTACTCGCGCAGGAAGGCGATCACGGCGGGGTTGGAGGAGGGGAGTTCGGTGTACGAGCCGAGGCCGAAGGCGGGGTTCTGCTTGCGGATCTCGATCATGCGCCTCGTCCAGTGCAGGAGCGAGGACGGGGAGGACATCGACGCCTCGACGTTGGTGACCTGGTAGCCGTAGACGGGGTCCATGATCGTGGGCAGGACGAGGCGGCCGGGGTCGCAGGAGGAGAAGCCGGCGTTGCGGTCGGGGGTCCACTGCATGGGGGTGCGGACGGCGTCGCGGTCGCCGAGCCAGATGTTGTCGCCCATGCCGATCTCGTCGCCGTAGTAGAGGATCGGGCTGCCGGGCAGCGACAGCAGCAGGGCCGTGAACAGCTCGATCTGGTTGCGGTCGTTGTCCAGGAGGGGCGCCAGCCGCCGCCTGATGCCGATGTTGGCGCGCATACGCGGGTCCTTGGCGTACTCGGCCCACATGTAGTCGCGTTCCTCGTCGGTGACCATTTCGAGGGTGAGCTCGTCGTGGTTGCGCAGGAAGATGCCCCACTGGCAGTTGTTGGGGATGGCGGGGGTTTTGGCGAGGATCTCCGAGACTGGATAGCGGGATTCGCGGCGGACGGCCATGAAGATGCGGGGCATGACGGGGAAGTGGAATGCCATGTGGCATTCGTCGCCGCCGCTGCGGAAGTCGCCGAAGTAGTCGACGACGTCTTCGGGCCACTGGTTGGCTTCTGCCAGCAGTACCGTGTCGGGGTAGTGGGCGTCGATCTCTTTGCGTACGTGTTTGAGGAATTCGTGGGTGGCGGGGAGGTTTTCGCAGTTGGTGCCCTCGGCCTGGTAGAGGTAGGGGACGGCGTCGAGGCGGAAGCCGTCGATGCCGAGGTCGAGCCAGAACCGCAGTGCGGAGATGATTTCTTCCTGGACGGCGGGGTTTTCGTAGTTGAGGTCTGGTTGGTGGGAGAAGAAGCGGTGCCAGTAGTACTCCTTGCGGACCGGGTCGAAGGTCCAGTTGGAGGCTTCGGTGTCGACGAAGATGATGCGGGCGTCCTGGTACTGGTCGTCTTTCTTGGCCCAGACGTAGTAGTCGCCGTAGGGGCCTTGGGGGTCGTTTCTGGATTCCTGGAACCAGGGGTGCTGGTCGCTGGTGTGGTTCATGACGAAGTCGATGATGACGCGCATGCCGCGTTGGTGGGCGGCGTCGACGAATTCGACGAAGTCGGCGAGGTCGCCGAATTCGGGGAGGACGGCGGTGTAGTCGGAGACGTCGTAGCCGCCGTCGCGGAGGGGGGATTTGAAGAAGGGGGGGAGCCAGAGGCAGTCGATGCCGAGCCATTGGAGGTAGTCGAGTTTGGCGGTGAGGCCTTTGAGGTCGCCGATGCCGTCGCCGTTGCTGTCCTGGAAGGAGCGGACGAGGACCTCGTAGAAGACGGCGCGTTTGAACCACTCGGGGTCCCGGTCCTTGGCGGGAGTGTCCTCGAAGGTGTCCGGAACAGGGGAGTTGACGGTCACGGTGTTACTGGCCTCCAGTCGATTACCGCAGCAGGTGGAACACGTGCGCGGGCGTCCTGCCCGGCTCCAGACGTACGTAGTTGGTGCGGCCCCAGCGGTAGGTGTCACCGCTCAGTTCGTCACGCACCGCGAGGGAACATTCCTCGTCTTCCCGTATGTCCAGGCCGAGTTGCGGCATGTCCAACGAGACCGTCGCCTCCTGGGTGCGGTGGGGGTCGAGGTTCACGACCACCACAACCGTGTCCTCACCGGTGTGTTTGCTGTACGCGATCACCGCGTCGTTGTCGGTCCGGTGGAAGCACAGGTTCCTGAGCCGGCGCAGGGCGGGGTGATCGCGTCTGATCCGATTGAGGGCGGCGATGAGCGGGGCGATCGAATCCCCGCTGCGTTCGGCCGATTCCCAGTCCCTGGAGCGGAGTTGGTATTTCTCGGAGTCCAGGTATTCTTCGCTGCCTTCGCGCAGCGGGGTGTTCTCGCACAGTTCGTAGCCGCTGTACACACCCCAGGTCGGGGAGAGCGTCGCGGCCAGTACGGCGCGCGCCTCGAACGCCGGGCGGCCGCCGTGCTGAAGGTACTCGTGCAGGATGTCGGGGGTGTTGACGAAGAAATTCGGGCGCATGTACGCGGCTGCCTCACCGGACAGTTCGGTGAGGTACTCGGTGAGTTCGGG
The DNA here is from genome assembly GCF_033795085.1 of Streptomyces sp. AK08-02. NCBI lineage: Bacteria > Bacillati > Actinomycetota > Actinomycetes > Kitasatosporales > Streptomycetaceae > Streptomyces > Streptomyces sp. AK08-02. The sequence continues at coordinate 346,777 of NZ_JARAZV010000009.1, read as the reverse complement.
TTTGGTGGTACGCCAGGTGAAGTAGGTGTACGACTGCTGGAAACCGACCTGGGCCAGGGTGTGCATCATCGCCGGCCGGGTGAAGGCCTCCGCCAGGAAGATCACGTCCGGGTCGGTGCGGTTGATGTCCGCGATCACCTGTTCCCAGAAGACCACCGGTTTGGTGTGCGGGTTGTCGACCCGGAAGATCCGCACCCCGTGATCCATCCAGTGCCGCATCACCCGCACCGTCTCCGCGACCAGACCGGGCAGATCGGCGTCGAAGGCGATCGGATAGATGTCCTGGTACTTCTTCGGCGGGTTCTCCGCGTACGCGATCGTCCCGTCCGGGCGGTGATGGAACCACTGCGGATACTTCTGCACCCAGGGATGGTCCGGCGAGCACTGCAGCGCGAAGTCCAGCGCCACCTCCAGACCGTGCCGGGCGGCCTCCGCGACGAAGAAGCCGAAGTCCTCCAGCGTCCCCAGATCCGGGTGCACCGCGTCATGGCCGCCCGCCTCGGAACCGATCGCCCACGGCACCCCCACATCCCCCGCCGACGCCGACAGGGTGTTGTTGGGCCCCTTGCGGAAGGTGTGCCCGATCGGATGGATCGGCGGCAGATACAGCACGTCGAAGCCCATCGCCGCGATCGCCGGCAACCGCCGCGCGGCTGTCCGGAACGTCCCGTGCGGCTGCTCCGGCGTGCCCTCCGACCGCGGGAAGAACTCGTACCACGCCCCGTACAGAGCCCGCTCCCGCTCCACCACCAGCGCCAACGGCTCACTCGACGTGACCGGCTCACGCAACGGATACCGGCGCAACACCTTGTCCACCGCCGAGGTCAGCGCCGGTGCGAGTCGATCCGTGACCGGGAGCGAGTCGTCGCCCAGAGCCTGTGCCGCGGCCAGTACGGCAGCCCGCGCCGCCCGCTCCGGCACGCCCGCGGCGGCACGCTCGTACAGCAGTGCGCCCTCCTCCAGCACCAGCCCGACATCGATCCCGGCCGGGATCTTGATGCCCGCGTGGTGCCGCCAGGTGCTGACCGGGTCGCCCCACGCCTCGACCCGGTAGGTCCACCGGCCCGCCGTGCCCGGGGTGACGTCCGCGCCCCAGCGGTCGGTGCCAGGGGCCAGTTCACGCATCGGCGTCCAGGGGCCCGGCCGGCCCTCCGGGTCGCACAGCACCACGTTCGCGCCGACCGCGTCATGGCCCTCACGGAAGACCGTCGCGGTGACCTGGAAGGTCTCTCCCGCGACGGCCTTCGCCGGGCGTCTGCCGCTTTCGACGGCCGGGCGCACATCCCGCACCGGGATGCGGCCGATGGCCGGGGTCGGGCTCATGGGTCTCACCTCTGGCGTGTTCGGAATCAGGGTCGGGGTCGGTGAAGGTCGTGGGGGCGGCGCTATCAGCCCGCCGTGGAGCGCTGCACGGCCGGTGGGGTGTGCCCGGTGAAGCGGTCCGCGTGGGCCCGTCCGGCCTGCTCCCGGAGGTAGGCGACCAGGCTGGTACGGAGATAGCGCTCGGCGGCGTGTACGGCCTCGCGCGCGCACCGTTTCCCCATCAGCACGCACAGGGTGTAACCCGAGTCCTCGAAACTGTCCCGCGCCGAACGGTCGGACGGGGCCGCGAGCATGACGCGCTCCCACTCCCTGTACCTGTTCAGCTGTCGGGCGACCTCGGCTTTGGCGGGCAACAGCATGGTGCTGGTCCCCTTCCTCGTGACGCACTGCTTCTACGGCGAGACCTTCACTCATGGTGCACGTGCGACGACTCAGCGTCTTGTTGGATCTTCAACCATTGTGTGTCGTGCTCGTGTTGCACGAATGGCCCAGCGCTCCCACTCTGGGAGGTGACTCAGAAGCGAACAGTGCTCACGCTTCGCGCTCGGGCCCTGTCCCGTAGAGCGTGCGGAACGTGGGTCCGCCGCCGTGAGGAGCCAACGACGATGAAGACCGCGGAGTCCCGCTACTACCACCTCGACGTGGAGGTCTGTCCGGAACGGATCGGGCAGGTGGGCCGCATCCTGGCCGCCCACCTCCGGCTCTGGGAACTGGAACACCTGGTCGGGTCCGTCTGTGACGGCATCGAAGCCCTGTTGAGCGCCATCGACGGGCACGCGACCGACAAGCGGGCGGTGATCGAGATGTGGTGGAACGGCCAGCACCTCATCACCGCCATCGCGGAGAACGACCGTGACCTGCGGCTCGACCGGGAACTCGGCAACTGCCTGGCCTGGATCGCCGCGGCGAGCGACGGCTGGGGCTGCTGCGACACCGACACGGGCGCCAAGGTCATCTGGTTCTCGCGCCGGGCCCGCTCCTGCGAAGGCGTGCCGCTGATCCCGGCCCCGCCCGCGCCGACCCTGCGGGAGGGACGGCGGACACCGGGAGCCGGACCGGCCTCCGCCGGTGCGGAGCGGCGGGCACCGGGCGTTCTCGTGAACGCGTAGCAGCGGTACAGCCGACTCTCCCTGGGCATAGTGAAGTTGGCACTCTGCTACGGGGGCGGGGTGGGGCACAGGGGGAACGCCGTGGTCAGGTATGTCCACTACGAGGTGACGTGCGGGATTCTCGCGGTCTGCGCGACAGCGGTGAGCGCGGGGGTGGTGTTCGGGCTGGAGGGCGCGCCGGAGACACCGCGAGGTGTGGGCCCGGCGATCGCCCTCGGCCTGCTCGCCCTGGCGTGCGCCGCAGGGTTCGGGACACTCACTGTCTCCCGGCTGAGGTGGTTCGGGGAAGGGCGGGACTTCGACAGCGCGGTCGCGCTGGAGGAGACCGGCGCGGTGCTGCCGGCGCCGCGCAAGGAGTACCGCGACTGCGTCAACGTCTATCTCTTCGTCGCCATGGTGGCCTCCGCGCTGGGCGGCGGACTGCTGTGGGGGCGGACGCCGGCGCTCTGGCCGCTGCTCTTCGCGGCGGCGTGGCTGGCCCGCGGGTGGCAGGTGGCCCGCTGGGAGCGGTGCCACGGCCTGCTGCTCTGGATCGGCCCGGTACACACCCGGCTCCAGAAAGGCGGCGACCGGCACCTGTACTCGTCGGTCCGGTAGCCGCCGGGCTCAGCGCGGGATGCGTGAGGTCACCGTGAACTGCGCCCCGTCCGGATCGCGCAGCACTGCCTCGTAGGGGACGGAACCGGAGTCGTGCCGCAGCACGCTGCCGCCGTTGTCCTGCGCGGCCTTGACGCAGGCCGTCACGTCCTCGACCGCGAAGTGGACCTGCCAGTGCGGCCGGATCGTGGGGTCGGGCGCGGCCTCCAGCGCGCCCGACACGATGCGGGCCACGACATCGCCCCGGCTGCGCAGCACGACCTCGTTTCCCTCGTAGTGGACCTGGCAGCAACCGGGCCGGTCCGAGGCCCACTCCAGGATCTCGCCGTAGAAGATGGCCGCGTCGAACGCGTCACGGGTGTGCAGCCGTACGAACGTCGGCGCCGACCGCCGCCAGGCCTCCCAGCCGGCCAGCAGCTCTCCCTCCCAGACTCCGAAGATCGCGCCGTCGCGGTCGGCCAGCAGGGCCGCCCGGCCGGGCGGGAGGGAGAGCGGCCCGACCGCCGCCGTGCCCCCGCGCTCGCGGACCCGGGCCACCGCGTCGTCCGCGCTCGGCACGGCGAAGTACGGGGTCCAGGCGACCACCATCTGCCATACGGAGGCCACCGCGGCGATCCCCGCGACCGGTGTGCCGTCCACCAGGGCGACCCGGAAGCGGTCGCCCAGCCTGGCCGGACGCCACCTCCAGCCCAGTACGGCGCTGTAGAACGCCTCGGTGGCCCGCAGATCGCGGCTGGTCAGACTCACCCAGCAGGGGGCGCCGAACACGGAATGGGTCGAGACGACGTCCGTCGCGCCGCGGGGATGTGTCGGGTGGTTCATGGCACTCGCGTCCTGACTTCGTCGACCGGCGGGCACCGGTCCGACACCAGTCTCCGACCGAACCCCGTCCCGGTGCCTGTCGAGTACCCCGAACGGGCCTGTTGCCACCTGGGGGGGCACCGGCGACGAGCGATGTCCCGCGAGGGGAGTGTGTTTCAACTCCGGCCCTCCGGTGCAACCGGGAGGGGTGGGTGCGCTGGTGAACCATTCCCGGGAGGGTTCGGCAGTGAGCCCGTCCCCCAGTCGCCCGGCGTTGACGCAATCGCCCGGGCGACTGTGGTGTGTGCGGGTCCGGCCGGCCTTCAGCAGGCGTCGGCGAGCATGCTCCCGTGCCGCGTCCGGCTCCTCCCGGCGTGTTCGACGGACGGCTCGGCGGCGGACTCCTCGTCGAGCTCCTCGCGGATGCGCGCACAGCAGGTGCTGAGCAGCCGGGAGACGTGCATCTGTGAGATGCCGAGTTGCGACGCGATCCGGCTCTGTGTCATCCCGCCGAAGAACCGCAGGTAGAGGATGGTGCGCTCGCGCTCGGGCAGAGCCCGCAGACAGGGACCGACGGCTGTTCGGTCGACGATCAGGTCGAAGCCGGGGTCGGCTCTGCCGATGGTGTCCGTGAGCGCGTATCCGTCGGTCCGCGGCATCTCCGCCTCCAGCGACAGTACGGAGAAGCACTCCAGGGCCTCCATGCCGGTACGCACCTCGCTCTCGCTCAGTTGCGTGTAAGCGGCGATCTCGGCGATGGTCGGAGGCCGTCCCGGGACGGTGGCGGCGAGCTCCCTGGAGGCGGTGCGCACCCTATTGCGCAGTTCCTGGACCCGGCGCGGCACGTGCAGTGCCCACAGATGGTCGCGGAAGTGGCGTTTGATCTCACCGGTGACCGTCGGTACGGCGTAGGCCTCGAAGGCGGCGCCGCGCTCGGGGTCGTAGTGGTCGACCGCCTTGACGAGTCCGACGGCGGCGACCTGGTAGAGGTCCTCCAGGGCCTCACCGCGTCCCCGGAACCGGACGGCGATCCGTTCCGACATGGGCAGCCAGGCCCGTACGAGGTCGTCCCGGAGCGTCTGACGTTCCGGTCCTTCGGGGAGTCGGGCGAGCCGCTCGAAGTCGGCGGTGGTGTCGGGGGCGTCGTCGTGCGGATGTTGCCTCGTTCTGGTGGCGATACGCATCGCGCGCACCTTCCTCGGTTGGTGCTGGATGGACAGACACCGGGGAGGGTGCGCTCACGGACCGGACGGAGGTCGGCCGGAGTCCGGCGAACCGGCTCCCAGGGCGTGCCTCCAGTCCGAAGCACTGAGTGACCAATTCCCGCTCCAGGTGATATGGAAACAAATGGGCATAAAATATGACTCTCTGTTTCCGCTTGGTCGCGAGGTGAATTCACGAAATTCCGAAATGTCACGTGCCGCACAGATGAACGCCCTGCGCGGACTGCTACCGCTCGGACCTCGGCCGACCTCGCCGCCCGGTCCGCTGAACGCCGGTCACCACCATGCACCGGAACGTGATGTGCGGCACGCGTCCACCTGGTGCGGGAAGGCCCTTCGGCGGATTTCCGCTGCACACCGCTTGATCAGTGATCAAGGGGGCGAATTCGCTGGCCACAGCGCATTCTGCTCATTTGACTGTGCGCCGGGCACAAGGATAGGAAGCAGCCATCCGAGTCGAGAGGTGGACTGTGCGCGAGCCGAACGTGGTCGGGGACTGGCACGAGTACGGCGAGCATGCCGGCCTGCGTGTCCGCGTCCACCGTCTGGTGGCTGCCGAACCGCCGCGCGGGCGGGACGACGCAGCCGAGGGACTGACCTATTTCAGCCTCCGGGTGACGGTCGAGAACCGCGGCGACCGGCATTTCGGCGTCCATCTGGAGGACGGTCAGATCGACGTCCGACTCGGCCCCGACGGGGAGGGCGCCTTCATCGACTGGCGGAACTCGCAGTTCATCGAGGGCTTCGACGTGCATCCGCTGCGTCGCGCCACAGCCGTTCTCTACGCGGCCGGTCCGGAAGCCTCGCTGGCGCAGGTGGACGTACAGATCCAGCTGCGGGTCGAGGAGGAGTGGACCTCCCGCCACCTCTGGGCGGGCGGGATCGGGCTGCCCGAGGACTTCACCGGCACCGGCGCGCACCACGGCCCGGCCCGCGACGGGGTGGCCCACCAGGCGAGCGACTTCCTCAAGGAGCAGCGAGAGCTGACGGAGCAGCGGGACCAGAAGGGTCAGACGGAACCCACCTGAGCCGGTGGCCGAACCGGCGGTCCGCCTTCACCGCCGCCGGACGGCCCGCACTCCCGTGAATCGATCTCCGTAGCCGATCTCCTTGCCCTGTTCCCCGGGGCCTCAGTGCGCGATGTCGTCGATCAGCTCGCGCGCGCCCTGCCGCAGCAGCGTCACCGCCACAGACGTGCCGAGGGTGGCCGGGTCGAGGCGGCCCGCCCATTCGTGGGCGTTGAGCTGGACCTTGCCGTCCGGAGTGAACACACAGGCGCGCAGCGAGAGTTCACCGTTACGGTCCACCTTCGCGTACCCGGCGATCGGGCTGTTGCAGTGCCCCTGGAGAACATGCAGGAACATGCGCTCGGCCGTCGCCTCCCGATGTGTGTCCGGGTCGCCGAGGTCGCTGACGGCGTCGATCAGCTCGGTGTCGCCCTCGCGGCACTGGAGGGCGAGGATGCCCGCGCCGATCGGCGGCATCATCGTCTCCGGGGAGAGAATCTCGCTGACCACGTCCATCCGGCCGATGCGCTCCAGGCCGGAGACGGCGAGAAGCAGCGCGTCCGCCTCCCCGGCAGCGAGCTTCTCCAACCGCCGGTTGGCGTTGCCGCGGAACGGCACGCATTCCAGGTGCGGGTGGGACGCGGCCAGTTGGGCGATCCGGCGCACCGAGGACGTACCGATCCGGGTACCGTCCGCCAGTTCGTCGAGGGTGCGGCCGCCCGGGTGGATCAGGGCGTCACGGATGTCGTCCCGCCTGAGGAACGCGGCGAACATCGTGCCGGCCGGGAGCGGCCGGTCGGCGGGTACGTCCTTCACGCAGTGCACCGCGAGATCGGCCTCACCGGCCAGCAGCGCGGCGTCGACCTCCTTGGTGAACGCCCCCTTGCCCTCGACCAGGGACAGATCGCCCATCCACTTGTCGCCGGTCGTCTTCACGGGGACGACCTCGGTGCGGACGTGCGGGTGGGCGACGGCGAGCTCGGCGCGTACCCGCTCCACCTGGGCCAGTGCCATGGGCGAGTCGCGGGAGACGATACGAATCAGTTCAGGGACGGACATGCCGACACGATAGACCCTCGCGACCCCCCTCCTTCTCCGAACCGGTTGCTTCGCCCAGGCGGTGCGCACCCCGCACGCAGGCCCCAGGAGCCCCGCCGTCGACGCTCACCGCAGGTAGGGACGCCTGCTCGACTTCCCGGCTCCCGCCCGCCGGACCGACCGGTCTGTTCGTCCTACTCGGTGTCCTCTTCGTCGAAGGTGACGACGATCTTCTCGGCGGCTCCGGGAGTGAGCGCGAGGTCGAAGGCGGTGTCGACGTCACTGAAGGGGATGCGGTGGCTGATGAGCTTGGCGAAGGTCTCGTGGTGCTCGACGAGTTCGGGAGTGACCTCGAAGATCTCGGTCGGGTAGCCCTGGGAGGCGATGAGGGTGAGTTCGCTGCGGAGCATGCCGCCGAGGTCGATCTGGTCGGACTTCTTCTGGACGGCGACCATGACGAGCTTGGCGCCCCATTTCGCCGAGTCGACGGTGGTGTTGAAGACGGCGGGTGCGCCGGCGGCGTCGATGTAGATGTCGGTGCCGGGGCGGGGCTGCCCGAGGGCGTTGGCGGCCTGGCCGTGGAGTTCGGTGAGCCGCTCGGTGACGTTCTCGGTGCGGGAGTCGATGACGGCGTCGGCGCCGACGGCCAGCGCGGTTTCGAGGCGCTCGGGGATGACGTCGGCGACGACGACGTGCCTGACGCCGCGGAGTTTGAGCCAGATGGTGGCGCCCAGGCCGATGGGTCCGGCGCCGAAGACCACCACGGTGTCGTCGGGGTTCGCCGCGGAGCGGTTGACGCAGTGCCGGGCGACGGCCATCGGTTCGTTGAGGGAGGCCACGTCGAAGGGGACGGTGTCGGGGAAGACGGCGACCGTCCTGCCGACCTCACAGTCGTCGAGGAGCAGGTACTGGCTCATGGCGCCGTGCGCGCCGCCGCAGCCGATGATGCCCGAGGACACACCCTGGGGGTTGACCACGACACGGTCGCCGACCTTCAGGCCCTTCACCTCGGCGCCGAGTTCGATGATCTCGCCGGCGGGCTCGTGGCCCAGGGGGATGGACCGGGTGCCGTCGGCGCCGGGAATGCCGCCGAGGTGGAGGAAGAAGGTGTCGGTGCCGCAGATGCCGCAGGCGCGGACGCGCATGAGGGCGTCCTTGGGGCCGGGCACCGGGCGTTCGACATCGAGGACCTCGACCTTGTCCTTCGCGGTGTGCACGGACCTCATCGTGATGGACATGGGTGACTCGCCTTCTGTGTAGGGGTGTTGCCGGCGGGATGGGTGGGTTCCCGGGGTGCCGGTCGGGCGGCTGGAGGCTTGTCCGCCTCATGAGACACGAGTGCTCGTCCCGTGCCCTTCAGGGCGCGCAGCACGGCGTCGGCCATGCCGCGCTCACCTCGCTCGTTGGGGCGAAGTGGGGCCGCGTCCGCCGTCGGCAGCAGGGGTTCGATCCAGCGGGTGTCCCCGGCCGCGCAGGCGTCACGGCCGACCGACGCCCGTAGGTGTCGACGCACCGCCGTCGAACCGGGGTGGATGTGTCCCCGGACTCGGCGCCGGACGGGGGGAGTTGTCCGGCGCCGAGCCTGGGGAGCGCGCCGGTCCCCGTCCCCACGGGTTCGGCGCGGCGGGGCCTCCTCCGCTCAAAGGCGGCCCCGGTCAGGGTGCCCGCGGCTGTCGCGGCGCGGGCTCGGTGACCTGGTCGGTCACCGGGAGGGTGGTCAGGTGGTGCGGGTCATGGGAACTCCTGCGTTCGTCGAGCGGGGTCCATGAGCCGCCGGGGTGTTGCCGACGCCGATGAACTCCGTTTTGCTTGAGTAAGGCAAGCACATTGAATTACTTGAGTCAAGCAAGCTAATGTGGATCGAGGTCGAGCACGGAAAGGGCGTGGGTGGTTTTGCTCGAGTCGCCTGAGCGGGATGTGGACATGGCGGGCAGGCCCGCACCGCTGTCGCCGGAAGCCCCCGCTCCGGCGGAGAGGGAGGTGGCCGAGGCGGAGAGGGATGTGGCCGAGATCGACCGGAATCTCAACCGGATCGCTCACCTGGCTTACCACGCCAGACAGCACGGGCGGCTGAGAGAGCTGGCGGGTGTCCCTCTGGACCGGGCAGCCGTGGTGCTCCTGCGGCAGTTGGCCGACTCCGAACCCCTGCGCCCGGGGGAGTTGGCGAACCTGCTGGCCGTGGAGGCCTCCCACGTCACCCGGCAGCTGCAGCACCTTCGGAAGTCCGGCTATGTCACCCGGGTCCCCGATCCCGACGACCGGCGCGCACAGCTCGTCCGGCTCACCGTCGAGGGCGCGGAGGCGGTCGCCCGTATCCGTGAGGTCAAGTGCCGCACCATGCGGATGTCGCTGACGGGCTGGTCGTCCCAGGACCTCCGGCGCCTGACCGGCTTCGTGGACCGGTTGGTCGACGACCTGCTCGCCGCCATCGAGGCGGACGACGGCCGTGAGGCCGCCGAGGCACACCGCACCTTGGATCCGATGTGAACGGCCTCTCCCAGGTCGGCAGTTGCGAGAAACTGGCGCAGGCCGACGGCAGCGGTCGGCACATCCTGGTCATCGCCGGTGATCCAGTGATCGCCGAACTGCTGTCGACGACACTGGAGTTGGCGGGCTACCCGGTCGTCATGGCGTGCTCGGGAGCCGAGGCGCTGACCCGGCTCGGAGGCTTCCGGTTCGACCTGGTGGTGCTCGACCTGGCCCTGCCGGACCTGGACGTGCTGGCGCGTCGGCATCGCGTCACCGGCGAGCGTCCGGCTGTGCTCTTCATGGCCGCCCCCGACTCCCTGGGCGCGTTGCTGTCGGCGATGGGGCCGGCCGGGCGGGACTACGTGACCACGCCGTTCCGGATCGCCGAAGTCCTGGTCCGCGTCCAGGTGCTGCTGCGCGGTCGGCGCCCCGCTCAGCGGCCGACGGCACTGTCGTACGGCGATCTGGCCCTGGACGACGCCCTCTGCGAGGCGCGCCGGGGGCGGCGTTCGCTCGATCTGACTCCGGCGGAGTACCGGCTGCTGCGCCACCTGCTGGTCAACTCCGGGAAGGTGCTGTCGAAGGAGCAGATCGCCCGGCATGTCTGGGGCGAGTACCGGGGCGGCAACGCCATCGAGCAGCTCGTCTCCCGGCTGCGCCGCAAGGTGAACCAGGAGACACCGGTACTGATCCACACCCGCCGGGGGTTCGGCTACTGGCTCGGCGGCACCGCTCCGTGAGCGGGACCTGTCCTGGGTCGGCCTTTTCGTGTCCTGCGTGTGCGACGGTTCCCCTGCGGGGACCGGCGGTGTACGGGCGGCGGAATTTACTTGAGTTACGCAACGAGATGGTAAACTGGAGAGTATGTCCACACCGCCACCCAAGACCGCCCCCGCTCCGAAGGACGTGGCTGAGATCGAGCGCGCTCTCACCCGCATCTCCTATCTGCTCAGCCGCGCCCGGCAACACGAACGTCTGATGGCGGTCGCCGGTGTCCCGCTGGACCGGGCCGCCACCGCGCTTCTTCGGCAGATCGCCGACTCCGAACCGATGCGCCCCGGCGAACTCGCCAACCGGCTCGCGGTGGAGGCCTCCCACGTCACCCGCCAGGTGCAGCAGCTCCAGAAGTCTGGCTACGTCACCCGCGTACCCGACCCGGACGACCGCCGCGCCCAGCGCATCGAGCTGACCGCGACGGGCGAGGCGGCCGTCGAGCGTGTCCGGGAGGCGAGCCGCCGGGGTATGCAGTTGGCCCTCGGAGACTGGTCCGCCGAGGAGCTTCAGCAGCTCGCCGGCCTGTTCCACCGGATGGTCGACGATTTCCTGGCCTACTCCCTCGATGACGACGGTGTGGTGGGTCTCGTCGAGCCCCTCCCCGACGCCTGACGCAGTACCTCGTGCCGTGTCGCACCGCGCCCGCGGTGCGATCGGCCGCTCCCCGTCCGCACCGCGGCGACCGTGTGTCAGCCGCTTCGGACCGTGGGGGTACCGGGGCGCCCGGCCGGCTGTCCACCGTGCGGGAGCGGGCTCGGGTTCCCGTGCCGGGCGACGCGATACCGAGGCGGAGGTCTCCTCGCTGCCGACGCGGCCCTCGTACGGCGGTGTCCGGAAAGCTCGCCGACTGTGACGGGCCCGTGGCGGATCATCGGCGCCGGTCGAACACCTGCCTCTCGAACCGGATTTACCGTCCAGTAGGATCGCCCGGCACACCATCCGAGGAGGAAGCGTGCCCCGGTCCCAACGCTCGCCCCTGCTGCTCGCCGGTCTGTTGGCCGCCGCCGGCGTCACACACTTCGTCGCGCCCCGCACGTTCGACGCGATCGTGCCGCGAGCGCTGCCGGGTACGCCCAGGACCTGGACGTACGCCAGTGGCGCCGCCGAACTCGCGCTCGCGGCCGGGGTCGCGCTGCCGCGTACCCGGCGGGTCGCCGCCCTGGCCACGGCGGGCTTCTTCGTCGGGGTGTTCCCGGCCAACGTCAAGATGGCCCTCGACTGGCGTGGCAAGCCCGCCGCCCTGCGGGCCGGTGCCCTGGGGCGGCTGCCGCTCCAGGTGCCGCTCGTCCTGTGGGCACGCAATGTCGCGAAGAACGGAGAAGGCCGGTCATGACCAAGGTGAACGTCGGAGACAAGATCGAGGACTTCGAGCTGCCGGACGAGAGCGGAGCGCCGCGTCGGCTGTCCGAACTGCTCGCCGAGGGGCCGATCGTCCTCTTCTTCTATCCCGCGGCCCTGACACCCGGCTGCACGGCCGAGGCCTGTCACTTCCGGGACCTGGCCGCCGAGTTCGCTGCTGTCGGCGCACGGCCGGTCGGGATCAGCGGGGACTCCGTCGACCGTCAGCAGGAGTTCGCGCAGAGCCACACGCTCGGCATGCCGCTGCTGTCGGACGCCGACGGGACGGTCCGCGAGCTGTTCGGGGTGAAGCGCGGCTTCTCCATGATGCCCACCAAGCGGATCACCTTCGTCATAGCCGAGGACCGGACCGTCCTGGAGGTCGTGTCGAGCGAGCTGCGGATGAACACCCACGCGGACCGTGCCCTCGCCGCGCTCCGCGCCCACCAGGGCTGACGACCGCCGCACCCACGACCGGCCGCCCCACGCACGGGCGGCTCGGCGGGATCGTCGTGCCCAGGTGGGCCGTCGGGGTTGATGCCCCGGGGCCCAGGGACCATCCTGGGGCGTATGAAACAAGTCGCCGCCGCGGTGATCATCGATGCCCGAGGCATGGTGACGGGATGGAGCGAGGGCGCCCGGCGGTTGACGGGGTACACGGCTGAGGCCGTCGTCGGACGTCCGGCCGCCGTACTCCTCGCGGAGGACCCAGCGCCGACTGCGATGACCGAACTGGCGGGCGTGCTCACACTCCGCCACCGGGACGGTCACCGGGTCGCACTCTGCGTCAGTGCGTGCCCCGTGCAGGACGAGAACGGCGACCCGCGCGGACATGTCGTCACCGCCGTCCCCGAACCGGTGACGCCCGTTCCCCCGGGCGTCGAGCGGGAGCCCGCCCCGTTGGAGCGGGCCATCCGGCAGGCCTCCGTGTCGATGTCCGCCTTCGACACCGACCAGCGCTACACCTGGCTCAACGACTCCGCCTGCGACCTGATGGGTGTAGCGGAACAGGCACTCGTCGGACGGCTCTACGGTGAGATCGTGCCCGACGACCGGACCAGCCAGGGCTTCCTGCTCAACCTGCGCGAGGTCGCCCGTACCGGCGTCCCCGTGCGCTACGAGTCCTTCGGCAAGGACGCGGACAGCGGCCTGGAACACGCGTGGAGCATCGAGATGTGGCCGGTGCGCGACGAGCTGGGCGCCGTCACCTCGGTGGGCATCGCCGCGTTCGACAGCAGCGACCAGCACTGGGCCCGACGGCGGCTCGCCCTGCTCAACGAGGCGGCCGCCGCCATCGGCACCACCCTCGACGTCGTCCGTACCGCCGAGGAACTCGTCGAACTGGTCGTGCCCCGGTTCGCCGACTTCGTCAGCGTCGATCTGCTCGACTGGGTGCTCGGCGCCGACGAACCCGCCGTGGCGCAGGCCGACGAGGTCGTCCTGCACCGGGTCGCCCACGGTTCTGTCACCGAGGGCACGCCCGAGGCGGTCATTCCGTTGGGCGCGAAGGACGTCTACCCGCCGTTCACCCCGCCGGTACGGGCGATGGCGGAGGGCCGGGCGGTACTCGGGCGGGTCGGCGAACGGGCGTTCGACGAGTGGGTGGCGGAGCGCAACGCCCGCGAGCCTGTCGGCCGCCCCTACCGCAAGGGCGTCCATTCCATGGTCACCGTGCCGCTGCGGGCCCGAGGCACCACCCTGGGCGTCGCTGTCTTCCTGCGCATCGGCCGCCCCGACCCCTACACAGAGGACGACGTCGTTCTCGCCGAGGAACTGGCCAGCCGTGCGGCCGTCTGCGTCGACAACGCCCGCCGCTTCGAGCGTGAGCGCACGACGGCGCTGGCTCTCCAGCACAGCCTGCTGCCCCGGGGACTGCCGGGCCAGGCGGCAGTCGAGGTCGCCCACCGCTATCTGCCCTGCGGTTCGGTGGCCGGCATCGGCGGCGACTGGTTCGACGTCATCCCGCTGTCCGGCAGCCGGGTCGCCCTCTGCGTCGGCGACGTCGTCGGCCACGGCATCCAGTCCTCCGCGACCATGGGACGGCTCCGTACGGCCGTACGGACCCTCGCGGACGTCGATCTGCCGCCGGACGAGCTTCTCACCCACCTCGACGACCTGGTCACCCATCTGGCCGACGAGGAGGACGGTGCCGACGTCGCCGAACTGGGCGCCACCTGCCTCTACGCCGTGTACGACCCGGTCTCGCGCCGACTGAGCCTCGCCTCCGCCGGACACCCGCCTCCTGCCGTGGTGCCGCCCGGCGGCGTCGCCGAGCTGATCGAGGTGACGGCGGGGCCGCCGCTCGGTGTCGGCGGCCTGCCCTTCGAGGCGACCGAACTGAAACTGCCCGAGGGCTCGCTCCTGGCCCTCTACACCGACGGGCTGATCGAGGACCGTGATCGGGACGTCGACCACGCGACGGCGGAGCTGTGCCGTGCCCTGAACCTGCCCGGGGCCTCGCTCGACGCCGTGTGCGACGCGGTGCTCAAGGCCGTGCTGCCCGAGCAGCCGGGCGACGACGTGGCGCTCCTGCTCGCCCGTACGCACGCGCTGGGCGCCGATCGGGTGGCCGTCTGGGACGTGCCGCCGGACCCCGCGCATGTGTCCGTCGCCCGTCAGGCGGCCATGGAGCGACTGGCCGGCTGGGGGCTGGAGGAGGAGGCCTTCGTCACCGAGCTGGTCGTCAGTGAACTGGTCACCAACGCCATCCGGTACGGCGAGCCGCCCATCCAGCTGAGGCTGATCCGCGACCGCGCCCTCATCGTCGAGGTCTCCGACGGCAGCTCCACCTCACCGCACCTGCGCCGGGCGCACGCCTACGACGAGGGCGGCCGAGGTCTGCTGCTCGTCGCCCAGCTCACCCAGCGCTGGGGCAGCCGGCAGACGGGCACCGGCAAGACGATCTGGGCGGAGCAGCCGCTGCCGGCAGAGTGATCCGGACGACCGGTCCGGACAGTGACCGGTCGACTCCGGTTCACTGACCGGTCACTCGAAGTCGCACCCGGGGTTCGGCGCGTCCTCCGAGAAGGGCGAGCCGTGCGGCAGGACGTACAGGACGTCGAGTACGACGGGCGTACTGCCGAGATTCCGGCCTATGTGGATGTTCCCGGGCCCCGCCGGCTCGCTGATGGCGCTGCCCTGCGGGTACACGCCGTCGGACTCGCAGGTGGAGTCGAAGTGGCTGAGGGTGCCCTCCTTGACGAAGCCGCGGAGGGGGCCGTCGTGGTAGTGCCATCCGGTGGCCTGGCCTGCGGGGATGGTGATCTCCCGCAGGGTGTAGTCGGTGTCGCCGATGGTGGTCTGGACGAGTATTCGGCCCGACACTCCCGGCCCGGGCGGAGTGGCGTGGGCCGTGCCGCAGACGAGGACCGCGGTGAGTGTGACGGCACCGGCCGTGGCGGTGCGAAGCAGGTTGCGCATGCTGGATCCCCTGAGGGTGCGAGTGTGATCACGCCATGACACCTCAGTGTGGCCCTGCGAGGACGTGATTGTCCGCGAGACGCCTGTGAACGCAGCGCCAATGTCATGGCGGGGTGTCATGGCGGGGAGTCTCCGGGGGAGCGGCTGATCCGGCGTTCGAGTTGTCTGGTGGTCTGGTGGTCTGGTGATCTGGTGGTCCTGTGATCCGGTGGTGTTCGGTGTTCGGCCGAAGGTTGCGGACGGGGTTCAGTCCGTCGGCGGGGCGCTGTCCGCGTCCGCGCGCTCCTGGGCGGCCAGCCGGTCGCGCGCGTCCGACCAGTCGACGGGCAGGCCCGCAGCCGGTGTCTCCCAGAAGGTGAAGACCGAGCGGCTCGTCGTGGAGCGCAGACCGGTCATGGCCGACTTGTGGGGCTCGGTCCGTGCGTAGGTGTAGAGGGCCTGCCGGTCCTCCCAGGCCGACAGGGTCCAGAAGGTGCGCTTGAGCGGCTCGGCGATCAGTGAGGCGCCGTATGCGCCGGGCGCGTTCCTGACCTGCTTCCAGGCGGCGAGCGACCGCAGGAAGAAGCGGGGAACGTCCTTCAGGGAGCGGACTTCCAGACGGGACGCCATGACGAACGCCGTCGCGTCCGGAGCGGGCTGGTTGACGGTGGTCCAGGGCAGGGTGGGCATGGCTGCGTCCTTCTTCCGAGAGGCAGGCGGAGCAGAGGCTCAATTGGATACCTCTACTATCCATGTTAGACAGTGAAGGTATCCAATGACCAGAGCGGAGCCCGACCGATGCGCATGTCCGAGCTGAGCCGCCACAGTGGTGTCTCTGTCACGACGATCAAGTACTACCTTCGTGAAGGGCTCCTCCAGGCCGGCCGCCAACTGTCGGCCACGCAGGCCGAGTACGACGAGAGCCACCTCCGCAGGCTCCGGCTGATCCGCGCGCTGATCGGCGTGCGGGGGCTGTCCGTCAGCACCACCCGGGAAGTGCTGGGCGCGCTCGACGAGCACTCCGCCGACACGCACCGCCTGCTGGGGCTCGGGCTCGGGGCGATCCGGCTCGCCTGCGAGACTGAGGCGGACTCTCCGGAACCGGCCGAAGTCGACGCGCTGATCGAGGAGTTGGGCTGGAACGTGCACCAGGCCGCGCCCGCTCGCGGCACGCTGGCCGAAACCCTCGCCTCTCTGCGCACCCTCGGCTCACCGCTCGATGCGCGGGAGCTCCTGCCGTACGCCCGGCTGGCCGAGCAGACCGCGGTCCTCGACCTCGACCAACTGGATGGTATCGAGGACCCGTTGGAGGTCGTCGAACGCGCGCTGCTGCTCACCGTGCTCCTTGAGCCCGCGCTGCTGGCTCTGCGGCGTATGGCCCAGGAGAACGAGTCGGCCCGTCGGCACGAGGACGCGACGGACAACTGACCCGGCCCGGCGGAGAACGGGATCACGCTCGAGCCCGGCACCCGAAGCGTGCGGGCGACAGTCTTGTCCGCTCGCTGAATCCTGGACAACCACTCTTCCGGGGAGTGGAAAGAAGTCGCTGTTTACGGGCGTAGAACGCGCGGCTGAATGTTACTGCCGAGTGA
Organism: Streptomyces sp. AK08-02; assembly: GCF_033795085.1. Lineage (NCBI taxonomy): Bacteria > Bacillati > Actinomycetota > Actinomycetes > Kitasatosporales > Streptomycetaceae > Streptomyces > Streptomyces sp. AK08-02. The sequence goes on along the minus strand of NZ_JARAZV010000009.1, from coordinate 330,107 downwards.
AGTACTGGCCGACGGGCCGCGGTGCCGACGCTAATTCCGGGAATCGTCGGTGCGCCGGAATGCGCCGGGGGTCATATTCACCCGGCGTGCGAAGAACTTGCCGAAGTTCGTGACTTCGGTGAACCCGAGTTGGCGGGCGATGGTTCCGACGGGCAGATCCGTGTGAACCAGCAGACGTTTCGCTTCCAGAGCGACGCGGGCGTCGATCAGGTCCTTGGTGGAGGTGCCGGCGACGATGCGGCAGGCCCGGGACAGGGTGCGGGGCGTGCAGTTGAGCGCGGCGGCGTAGTCCTCGACCAGCCGGGTCGTGCGGTAGGAGGCCTCCAGCTCGCGCCGGAAACGCAGGAAGAGTTCGCTGTTCTCGCCGGCTGGGCTGTCGGCGTGCTGCGGATCCTTGCGCTCGCTGCGGCACATCTGGGCGATACGCATCAGGGCGACCGCCAGCAGATGCTTGAGGATGTCCTCGCCGAGTCCCTGGTCGGGTCGCTCGAACTCCTCCCGCATCAAGGCCAGCACCCGTCCGAAGCAGGCCAGTTCGTCGTCGCTGAGCTGCAAGTGGCTGGGACGCAGGACGTCGTCGATCATCCCCGTCTGGGGGCGCAGCCGCAGGGGAAACGTCTCCGTGAACATGACGAGCTGAGCTTCCATCTGTACCGGCGACGCGAAGTGGATCACCTGGTTCGGCCGGATCCACAGCAGGGAGCCGGTGCGGCACGCGTACCGCGTGGAGTCGATGGTGAAGTCTCCGGCCCCCGCTTCGACGAGCACGAGCTGGTGGTAGGCGAGCCGGTGCGGAGCGCTGGTGAAGGTCGTGCGGAGCTTCTTGCGCACCTCACTGAGCGGGGCCATGGCCAGGCCGACCCCGGGTCTGCACGTGGGCGTGTAGGGGACCAACGGGATCGGTAACGAAGCGAAATCGACCATGAGCGTTCCGGAATCGACCTTTCTGAAGCTTCTTTAAAAATCAATGATAGGCGTGGCGCCCGTAGCCAGATCACTCCTGGCGCATGCACGAGTAAACGTCCCCACATGATGTGCGGGTGAAGGGAAGTAAACGGGATGACCACCCACCCCGGCGCCCCCGAGCGCTCGGTTGTCGACCGCACGCTCAGCATTCTCGGCGTCTTCGACCGTGACAACCGCACCCTGACGCTGAGCGACATCAGCCGACGCTCCGGTCTTCCGGTCGCCACGGTCCATCGCATCGTCAACAAGCTCCATGGCTGGGGCGCACTGGAACGAGGAGAGGCGGGCGGCTACAGCATCGGGCTGAGACTGTGGGAGACGGCCACGCTGGCGCCCCGGTACGCAGGCCTGGCCGAGGCGGCGCAGTCCCATCTCGTGGAGCTCCACGGTCAGTGCGGCGGCGCGGCGGTCCTCGCGCTTCGCGACGGGACGGAGAGTGTCTGCCTGTCCTTCGTCTCCCACGACCCCGTCCTCAGGGCGCATGGGGGCGACCTCGGCTGGCGGCTCCCTCTGCACGCCACCGCGGCGGGTCTGGTGCTATTGGCGAACGCGGGCGTCGTGGAGCAGGACGAGATCTGCGCCGGCCCCCTTCGCGCCTACACCGGCGCCACGCCCACCGGCGGCGCCGCCCTGCGGAATCATCTGGCCAAGATAAGACGCGAGGGTTACGCGCTGGCCTGCGGCACCCTGTTCGAGGGCCGGGGAGGGATCGCGGCCCCGGTGCGCGACGCGCGCGGCACGGTGGTGGCGTCGGTGGGTTTCGTGGGCCCGCTGAACATGCTCCAGCCGTCCCGGCTGGCGCCGCTCGTCGTGGCCACGGCCGAGGCGGTCTCCCAGCAGGACCGGACGGAAGGGTGGCGGCTGGCGGGGGTGGGTGCTTAGCCCGCCCTACCCCACGTACGCCGTCCCGCCTCCGGCCGCCAACGTCCGCGCGATCAGCCGATGGGCCCGCAGTCGTTCCGACTCCGGTACCGGGGGCAGGAGTTCCTCCCACAGGGCGAGGAACATACCGCGCAACTGGGTCAGGCCCGCCGGGCGGGCCAGCAGCCAGAAGTGGAGGTGGGCGCCGCCGTCGCCCCACCGGTTGACGTGCACCCGTGCGACGCCGTCCACGGCCAGGACGGCCCGCTCGGCGCGCTGCAGCAACGGGCCCAACTCGGCAGACCGGGCGGCGGGCAGGTCACCCAGGTCGTAGTGGCCGCGTGGCTGCAGCAGCACGACGGCCGGCAGCCGCACCTCGCCGACCGCGTCCAACCGCCAGTGGTCGTCCGCCCAGAGCGCGTCCGTCACGGGCTTGCGGCAGACAGTGCAGTCCTCCGGCCCGGCCTCGCCGTCGCGATCCGGCTCGGGCAGCACCGGAGGCAGCAACGGCTTGATCCGCAACTCCCCTTCGAACGGCTCGAAGGGGAAGGTCTCCCACGCGGTGACCGGGGCCGCGGGCATCGGCAGCCGTTCACCGGCAGGCAGCCGCCGGACGAAGGCACTGGGCTCGGGGGCATCGGACACGCCATCGGTCATCGTCGCAGTCTGCCAGCCACGCCGAAGCGCCGTGGGAAGTCCTGCGGCAGTGGTGCCGGGCCTGTGGGTGGATGTGTCGGGTGTGCGGCGAAGGGTGACGTCCGCCTGTCGTGCCGAAGTCCTGTGGGAAGTTCCGCGGCCGGTGCTGCCGGGCCTGTGGGTTGACGTGTCGGGTGTCCGGCGGAGCACGACGCGCGGTCGCCACGCCCGCCGAATACTGGCACGCTCACCTGCGAGACCGACACGACGGACCCACGATCGGAGCGTGCATGCGGACGGACCGGGCCACGAACGGCGAAGTACCGCCGACCGCACAGGAGCCGGCGGAGACGAACACCGCCGGAGTGGAGGTGGCGCCCGTCGCCGGGCACATCGGCGCCGAGATCTCGGGAGTCGATCTGACCGAGCCCCTCGACGACACCGTGGTCGCCGGGATCAGGGCCGCCGTCCTGCGCTGGAAGGTGGTGTTCTTCCGCGGTCAGCGGCTGGACCACGCCGGGCACATCGCCTTCGCGCGCCGGTTCGGTGAGCCGGTCGTCCTCGGGCGGCGCGGTGGCGCCTCGCCATCCGGCTTCCCCGAGATCGAGACGACCGCCGACCGGCTGGAGCTGGGCGGACGCTACGGCATGGAGCACGCCGAGTGGTTGGAGCGGCGCCGCCACTCGTTGCTGCGCGGCTGGCACTGTGACCACGGCGCCCGGATCGACCCACCCGCCGCGACGATCCTGCGCGCCGAGACCGTCCCGCCGTACGGCGGCGACACCATCTGGTCCAACCTGGCAGCCGCGTACGCCGGACTCTCCGCGCCCGTACGGGAGTTCGTGGACGGTCTCCGGGCCGAGCACCGGCTGGGCGTCGGCTACCAGGCACGGCCCGGCGACGACGCGTACCTCCGGCATCTCCTCGACCACCAGACCGCCTCGGTGCATCCGCTGGTACGGGTCCACCCGGAGACGGGGGAGCGGGTGCTGTTCGTCAACGGCTACTACCTGGAGCAGATCGTGGACGTCTCGCGCGCGGAGAGCCGGCTGCTCCTGGAGATGCTTCTCGAACAGGCGACCAGGCCCGAGTACACGGTCCGTTTCCGCTGGGAGCCCGGCAGTGTCGCCTTCTGGGACAACCGGGCCACCATCCACCTCGCCCCCAGCGACAACGCCCATCTCGGCCACCCCCGGGTCATGCACCGAGTGATGCTGACCGGCGACATACCGGTGGGTGTGGACGGCAGGCCGTCGGAGGCGGTCATCGGAACCGAACCCGGGCGGTGGTGAGGGACCCGCGCGCTTCAGCCGGTGGCCGGCTGCCAGCCCAGGGCGGGTCCGAGGCGGGTCGCGATGTCGTTGAGGATCTGGACGTAGTCCTCGTGGTCGAAGGTGAACGGCAGCGCGAAGGCCACCTCGTCGATCTCCTGGAACGCGACGTGCGCGTACAGGCGTTCGGCGATCTCGGCCGAGGTGCCGACGAGGTCCGGCGCGAACATCAGCCGCGCCGGACCCTGCGGAGTCGCGGTGCGCGGCAGCCGCTTCGCCGCGTACTCCTCGTACTTCGCGCGCTGCTCGGGCGAGGCGCTGTCGGTGGGGATGACGACGAGACCCTGGGAGACCCGGGCCCGCTCGCCGTCCGGGTGCGCGGCGCGGAAGGCACGGACGCCCGCGAGCTGGACCTCGGCGAAGTCCGGCGACTCCTCGCCATCCTCGGCCTTGACGACGCTGCTGGTCAGGAAGTTCATACCGTGCTCCCCGGCCCACCGGGCCGACCGCACACTCCCACCGCCGTACCACAGCCGGCTTCCGAGTCCCGGGGAATGGGGCTGCACCCGGTCCGAGAACACCTCGAACCCCTGTACCCCGCTGAAGTCGCTGGCCGCCTTCCCGCGTACGTGGTCCAGCAGCCGCTCGACGCGCTGATAGCTGAAGTCCTCGGTGTCCGCCGTGTCGGGATACAGGGCCCCCTTGACGTGGTCGTAGTTCATCGGCGGGCCGACGCTCAGACCCGGGTTGAGCCGGCCTCCGGAGAGGATGTCGACGGTCGCCCAGTCCTCGGCCAGGCGCAGCGGGTTCTCCCAGCCTAGCGGGGTGACCGCGGTGCCCAGTTCGATACGGCTGGTGCGCTGCGAGGCCGCCGCGAGGACGGCCACGGGGGAGGAGATCCCGTACTGGAGATGACGGTGACGCAGCCACGCGCTGTCGAAGCCCAGCCGCTCACCCAGCTCGATGATCTCCAGCGTCGACTCGTGCCCAGCGCGCGGATCGTCCCCGTCGAACAGTCCGATGGTGAGAAAGCCCAGTTTGCGCAGCGGCTGTGAGGGGGACGGCACGAGCTCCTCCAACGATCGTCGTACGGATGTTCACGCTTCGTCGATTGTGCCAGCCGGCCGGATCAGCGGGATGACGACCTCGTCCTCGACCGGGGGATCCATCTCCTGCCTGAGCTTGCCGGTCGCGGAGAAGCAGCGCAGCCGGATCGCCTCCGGGGAGACGTCGAGACGCAGGAAGCTCTTGAAGAACGGCGGGCTGTATGTCGCCGAGCCGGGCGAGAACAGTTGCGTGTACGCCTTACGGACCGGGAGCCGCAGACGTCGGGCGCGGTCGGGACGACTGGCCGTTCCCAGCAGAGCGGCGACCAGCCGGATGCGCCGGGTGAGGCGGACGGACTCGCCCGGGTCGCGCGTCGGACGGATGCCCAGGCGCTCGGCGATCACGGCCGTCGCCTCGGCCTCGGTGAGGGTGAAGAAGCGGCGCAGGCGCAGCCGTCGGCCGTAGAGCCTGCTGTAGAAGGCCAGCGAGTCGCCGCGCAACGGGTAGCAGCGGAAGTCGTCCTCGGTGACATCGGCGACCGACACGCGCTTGATGGTGTGGGTGGCGTGCATGAACGCGCCACCGCCGCCCGAGACCAGGTACTGAATGGTCCGGCCGGTGGGACCGGGCACGCTCACCGGGTAGCGCTGGTAGTTGTGGATGTCGCCGCCTATCGCGGCCACGAAGTTCCGCTCCGGATCGCGGACGAGGTCGTCGACCGTGCCGCCGCCGTCGATGGGACAGGGGTGGTGCTCGCCGTCCACGTACAGGGGCGAGCCGGTGATGAGGATCTTCGGGACCGGCCCGGCGGACACCTCCCTCAGCCAGCGGCCCTGTTCGGCGTCGAGGGTGCCCAGCAGCCCGGTGTCGATGCCTATGACGCGTATGGGGCCGGCGTCGATCGCCCAGTACGGGCCGGGCTGGACTGCCTGTTGGGCGGGGTTCGAGCGCAACTTGGCCGCCTCGGCGAGGCGTTGCTCGTCGACGGCGCTCGGCCTGTGCCACAGGAGTGAGCGCAGCCGGGCGGGTGTGAGTGCGCGGGGCGCGGGCTCCGCCGGGAGGGGCGGGGCGTCGCAGAACACGCGCATGAACCCGTTCAGATCCTCGTACCAGTCGTGGTTGCCGGGGATCGCGTAGATGGGTGCGGGGTAGTCCTGGTAGGGGCGGAAGAACTTGGTGCCGTAGTCGTCGGTGGCTCCGACGGGGTAGATCACGTCACTGGCGAGCACGGTGAACGCCGTGTCCTGACCGACCCTCAGGAAGCCCGGGACCACAGCGTACTGGGGTGCGTCGCCCTCGCCCGTGTCGCCGATGACCATGAAGGAGAAGCGGTCCGGGTCGCCACGCCGGACCACTTTGTCGGCGGGCACGCCCGCGGCGGTCCGTTGGTCGGCCCAGCGGCTTCGGGTACGGCCCGTGGGATCCCCGAACCAGGAGGCCAGCACGCCGTTGCGGGCGGGCCACAGTGTCCGGGGGTTGACCCACGAGAGCTTCTCGACCCGACGGGGCATCAACTCCCGGTAGGTTCCCGGGTCCTCGCCGCCCCATCCCGCGCCCTCGGCGGTGTCGCGGGAGGAGTGGGCAGGTGCGGAGTCGGCCATCGGGGCACCGTAGCAATGTCCTACAGTCGAAGATCCGTCCGGGTCGGGGCCGGGGTCCGCTGCCACCGGGGGGAGGTCCGTCCGGTGTCCTGCGAGCCCGACTGCTGCGGGATCTGCGGCGGTTGCCGCACGGGCTGCTGCCGGGAGCTCTTGCCGCCCCACTCTCCGTCGCCCAGCACGAGCAGCGGGTCGAACATCACCACGACCGAGGCGAGCAGCAGGAAGAGGACGGGCCCGATCAGCATCGGCAGCAGCAGTGAGGTCGGTGAGTCACCGGACCAGGTGGTGTTGCCCGGGTCGTGCACGTGCACGCTGACCGCCGCCATCCCCGTGTAGTGCATACCGGTGACGGCCACACCCATCACCAGGCTGGCCCCGAGGCTGGTCAGGAACCCCCGGATGGAGACGACCGCCCACAGGGCGGCGGTGGCGGCGCCTATGGCGATCAGTACGGAGAGTGCCACGGTCGTCGGGTCGTAGTGGATCGAGCCGTTCAGATGGAGCGCCGCCATGCCGAGGTAGTGCATCGCGGCGACACCGAGGCCGGTCACGACGCCCGCGATGGAGAGCGCCGCGGGTGTGGCGCCCCGATACCCGACGACGAACACGCCGACACCGACGACGACGATCGCGACGGCCAGGCTGAAGACCGTCAGGCCGGTGTCGTAGCGGACCGCGGTCTCCTCGACCTGGAACCCGATCATCGCGATGAAGTGCATGGTCCAGATTCCGCACCCGATGGCCGCCGCCCCCAGCGCCAGCCAGCCCGCCTTCGCGGAGTCCTGGTTGAGCAGAGTTCTGACCACGCAGCGCAACCCCAGCGCGCTTCCCAGGCAGGCCATGATGTAGGCGGCCACAGGAGTGACGAACCCGTAACTGAATCCGTCAATTGTCCCTTGCATATGCCAAGTCCCCCCGAGGCGCAATATGTTGAGAGATGAAATTCTCGCCTCGGGTGCGCAGAAATCAAGCGGTTACCGCGAGTACTCGGTGAATTTTAGTTGAGCGTTGGACGAGATCGGTCCATAAGGGGTGCGATGCGACCGGAATCTGTCGCTCCGCCAGTGATGCTGCCGTTCGGCCTGTCGATCGCTATGCTGCGCGGAAAAGCGTTCAAACGAACATTCCGGTGGCGGGTGTGCCGGTGCACGAAGCAAGGGGGCGAACGGTATGCGCGAGCCGGTCGAACTGAGGCGGCAGCGGATCCTGGCCGCCGTGCAGGCGCGCGGCGCGGCCCGGGTGACCGACCTCGCCGCCGAGCTGGAGGTCTCGGTGGTCACCGTCCGCCGGGACGTGGAGGAACTCGCCCGCGAGGGCAGACTCCGGCGCGGCCACGGCGTCGCCCGCTCGACGCTCCCGGTGCCCGACGCCCCGCCGGAGCCCGTTGCCGCGTCCGGGGACGGCGACACCGTCGTCCTGGTCGTCCCCGCCCGCCACTCCTACCTCTACGAGACCCTGCACGGCGCCCGCCCCGTCCTGGAGGAGGCCGGCGTGCGTATCGCGCTGCATATCGCCCCGCAGGTCGCCGGCGCCGAACGGCCCCTGGTGGAGCGGGCGTTGGCTGACGGCGCCCGGGGCGTGCTGATCGCCCCCCGCTGGCGCACCCTCGCTGCCGAGGAGGCCGACGCGGAGTGGCTGTGCGGGCTCGGCGTACCGACCGTCCTGATGGAGCGCCGACCACGCCCCGGCAGCGCGCTGCACGCCCTGGACTCGGTCTGCACCGACCACTGGTACGGCGCCCATCTCGCCGTCGAGCACCTGGTCGCGCTCGGTCACCGCAGGATCGTCTTCGCCACGCGCGACGACAGCCCCACCGCGCGCGCCCTGCGCACCGCTCTCACCGGGATCGGCGCAGCCCATCCGGAACTCGACGCCTGGACCCTCACCCTCAGTTCGCGCGACGCGGGCCCCGACCGCGCGGCCGGCGCGGAACGTCCGGCCGTCGACCTGCCCGGTGTCCTGCGCGAACTCGCCGCCACGGCGTGTGTGCTGCACGGCGACGTGGACGCGCTGATGCTGGTCCAGGACCTGGCAGCGCACGGCGTCCGGGTGCCTCAGGACTGCTCGGTCGTCGCGTACGACGATGTCGTGGCCGCCCTCGGCGGCACCCCCCTCACCGCCGTGTCCCCACCCAAGGGCGAGGTCGGCCGGGCCGCCGCCGAACTGCTGCTGCAGCGGCTGAGGGACCCGCGCGGCGGCGGGGCGGGGCCGGCGCGGCGCATCGAGCTGCTGCCGGAGCTGAAGGTGCGCGGGTCGACGCGGGCGCTGACCTCCCGGGCGGCGGTGCCCGACATGAAATGAGCGTTTGACCGTTTGGTTTTCTTCTGATCGTTCTATTGACCGTTTCTGTTGGGTCGATCAGGATTCCCGTATCTCGAACAGGACGTGACCCGAGAGGTCACACCGGAGCCGCGGGAGGCACCCATGCCTGGTCGACAGAACCACCGTCGACGAAGCCGCCGGTCCGTGCTCGCCGCGATGGCCGCACTGCCACTGACCGGCGCCGTGAGCGCCTGCAGTGGGGGAGCGGACTCGGCGTCGAGCGGTGCCGGCGGAAAAGTCACCCGCATCACCTTCTGGTCCGCGCTGCGCGGCAGCCAGGAGGTGGTGGACGCCTTCAACAGCACCCACGACAGCATCCAGGTCGACTTCCAGCAGATCCCGTCCGGCGGCCAGGGCGGCTACGCGAAACTGAGCAACGCGGCCCGCGCCGGCAACGCCCCCGACGTGGCCACCATCGAGTACCCGCAGGTGCCCGGCTTCGCCATCGACGGCGTGGCCCGCGACCTCACCTCGATGATCAGTGACGAACTGCGCGCCCGGTTGCTGCCCCAGGCGCTGGGTCTCACCACCTTCGAACAGCGCGTGTTCAGCGTGCCGTTGGACGTCGAGCCGATGGTGATGCACTACCGCGCCGACCTCTTCGCCCGGCACGGCTTCGAAGTCCCGCGCACCTGGGAGGAGTTCGAGGACCTGGCCCGGGCCGTCCGCCGCAAGCTGCCCGGCCGACGGCTGGTTCTCTTCCCCACGGACGGCGGCACCCAGTTCGCCGCCTACGCCTGGCAGGCCGGCGCCCAGTGGTTCGACACAGCGGGCGGCGCCTGGAACGTCTCCCTCGCCGACGCCCCCACCCGACGGGTCGCCGCCTACTGGCAGCGGCTCATCGACGAGGACCTCGTCTTCGTGAACGCCATCGAGAGCAGACAGTCCGACGCGCAGATCGCGAACGGACTCGTCCTCACCCGGCTCAGCGGAGCCTGGGACGCCGGCGCCCAGATGAAGGCGCGGCCCGCACAGGCGGGACAGTGGCGGATCGCCCCGCTGCCCCGGTGGGACACCGGCCACCCGGCCGTCGGGACCCACGGCGGTTCGACCTTCGCGGTCACCAAGGACAGCCGACACCCGGAAGCCGCCCTGGAGTTCATCGCCTGGCAGGTCTCCCACCCCGACTCGCTGCGCGCCCGCCTCTCCAGCGGGACCAGCAGCCAGTACCCGGCCGCGTCCGCACTGGTCGCCGTGGGCCGCGAGGCGTTCGACCGCACCTACTACGGCGGCCAGGACATCTACTCCCTCTTCGAGGAGGAGGCCCACAGAATCCGAGACGGCTGGGTCTGGGGCCCCCGCTTCACCGCCACCCAGCGGGTGATGCAGGACAACTTCGCGCGCGTCGGCGGCGGTCAGGGCTCCCTCATCGACTCCGTACGCGCGGCGCAGGACGGCACCATGCCCGACCTGAGGGCCCTCGGCCTGTCGACCACCGAGCACACCACATGAGCTCGCGCCTCATTCCGCTCCCCTTCCCGCACGGCACCCGAGCGGCCCGAGCCGCCCGAAAGGCAAAGGCAGGTGACACCCCATGACCGCGACCACGCAGGCCCACCGCACCGCGCCCGCCGCCGCTTCCCGCACCGCCACCACGGCCTCGGCGCACCGCGCCCGCAAGACGGCCCGCCGACGTCGACTCGCCGCGTGCGCCGTCCTGATGGCACCGTTCTTCGCCCTCCTCGTCACCGTCTTCCTGATCCCCGTCGGCACGGCCGTCTACCTCAGCTTCTTCAGCGACGACCAGCCCGGCCTCGGCTTCGGCCCCGAACGCACCGTCTTCGTCGGCCTGCGCGGCTACGCGGCGGTCCTCACCGACCCGACGTTCCTGTCCGGGCTCGCCACAGTTGCCCTGTACTGCCTGATCTACATCCCCCTGATGGTGATCGGCGCCCTCGCCCTGGCCCTGCTCCTCGACTCAGGCGTCGTACGACTGCGCGCCTGGGCCCAGCTCGGCCTGTTCCTGCCCCACGCCGTGCCCGGCATCATCGCCGCCCTCATCTGGCTGTACCTCTACACACCCGGCATCAGCCCCGTCATCGACCTGTTCGCCAGGGCCGACATCACCATCGACTTCCTCGGCATCCACACCGTCCTCCCGTCGATCGTGAACATCGCCCTGTGGAGCAACCTCGGCTACAACATGGTCGTCTTCTACGCCGCGCTCCAGGCAGTACCCCGCGAGGTCGTCGAGGCGTCGGTCGTCGACGGCGCCGGCCCCGTCCGCACGGCGCTCCAGGTCAAGACGCCCCTCGTGCGCACGTCGATCGTGATGGTCGCCATCTTCACCCTCATCTGGGCGCTGCAGCTGTTCACCGAGCCCGTCCTGCTCAGCCAGTCCTCCCCGATGATCAACTCCCGTTTCTCGCCGAGCATGTACATCTACGACGCGGCGTTCACCCGCAACAACTACAGCCTCGCGGCAGCCGCCTCGGTCGTCCTGCTCCTGTGCACGATCGCCCTGTCCTACGGCGTCACCCGCTGGACCAGCCGCGCCAACACCCCTGAGGAGACGGCCCGATGAGCACCGGCGACAGCACCCTCATGCGCCCGCGTCTGCTCGGCCGGGCCACGGTCAACGTGGTGGTCGCGCTCTCCGTCCTCTACACCCTGCTGCCCGTCCTGTGGCTGGTCCTCGCCGCCGGCAAGAACCGGGACGCGCTGTTCAGCAGCAACATCCTGTCGCTGAGCGACTTCTCGTTCGTCCAGAACCTGCGCGACCTGTTCGCGATGGACGACGGCCTGTACAGCCGCTGGTACGGCAACAGCCTGCTGTACGCCGTCCTCGGCGCCGGCATCGGCGCCCTGGTGAGCGTGGCCTGCGGCTACGCCTTCGACAAGTACCGCTTCCAGCACAAGGAGAAACTGTTCGGCCTGGTCCTGGCCGCCGTCATGGTGCCGCAGACGGTACTCGCGCTGCCGCTGTATCTGATGGCCTCGAAGGCCGGCCTCGTCAACACCTTCTGGGCCGTCTTCATACCCGTCCTGTTCAATCCGTTCGGCGTCTATCTCGGCCGTGTCTTCAGCCAGGGCTATGTCCCCGACGAGGTCCTGGAAGCCGCGCGGGTGGACGGCGCGGGCGAACTCACCACGTACGTACGGGTGGCGCTGCGGATGCTCGGACCCGGTCTGATCACCGTCTTCCTGTTCCAGCTCACCGCCATCTGGAACAACTTCTTCCTGCCCATGGTGATGCTCTCCGACCAGGACCTCTATCCGGTCAGCCTCGGCCTGTACCAGTGGAACAGCTCGGCCTCCGTGTCGCCCGAGTACTACCCCGTGGTGATCATGGGATCGCTGCTCGCCGTCCTTCCCCTCGTCCTCGCCTTCGCTCTGCTGCAACGCTTCTGGCGCAGCGGTCTGACCGCGGGTTCCGTCAAGTAGTCGATCGGACGCACAGTCAAGTAACGCTCGCGCCACCTGAGTTACCGACCAGCAAGGAGCAACCGACCCCGAATGACCGTGTCCTCGCCGGGCCCCGGCTTCCGCCCCCGTGCAGCCCTCGCCATGTCCCCGGACGCCGCGGCGGCCGTCCTCGACCCCGACTCGCTGGCCGCCCTCGCCGCTGTCTGCGACCTCGCCCCGCTGCCGGTCCTCGACGACTTCGGCACCGGGCGCGCACGCGAGATCCTCGCCGACGTCGACCTTCTCGTCACCGGCTGGGGCTGCCCCGTACTGGACGCCGACGCCCTCGCGGCGGCGCCCCGGCTGCGAGCGGTCGTGCACACCGCGGGCAGCGTCCGGCCGCATGTCACCGACGCCTGCTGGGAGCGCGGCATCGAGGTGTCGTCCGCCGCCGCCGCGAACGCCCTGCCGGTCGCCGAGTACACCCTCGCCATGATCCTGCTGACGGGAAAGCAGGTCCTGGAACGGGCCCGCGCCTACGCCGCCACCCGCAACCGCGACAACTGGCTGCGCACCTCCCACGAGATCGGCAACCACCGCCGGACCGTCGGTATCGTCTCCGCCTCCCTGATCGGCCGCCGCGTCATCGAGCTGCTGCGCCCCCACGACTTCGACATCCTGCTGTACGACCCCTACGTCACTGATGCCGACGCGGCCGAACTCGGCGTGGAGCGCGTCGAGTTGGACACCCTGTTCGCCCGTTCCGACACGGTCAGCCTGCACACTCCGCTGCTGCCCACCACCCGGGGCCTGGTGAGCCGCGCGCTGCTTGACGCCATGCGTCCCGGCGCCGTGTTCATCAACACCGCCCGGGGAGGCGTCGTCGACCAGGACGCGCTCACGGACGCGGTCCGGGAGCGCCGCGTCCGTGCGGTCCTCGACGTCACCGATCCCGAAGTCCTGCCGCCCGAACACCCGTTGTGGGACTGCCCCGACGCGCTTCTCACCCCCCACCTCGCCGGATCCCAGGGCAACGAGTGGCGCCGGCTGGCCGATGTCGCCGTCGCCGAGACGGAACACTGGGCATCCGGCGCGGGTTTCCGCCATCCCGTACGACGCGAAAGGCTGGCCTTCCTCGCATGAGCAGCACAACCCGTATCAGCAGCAGGGGCATCCCCTTCGAGTTCCCGCCCGAGGATCGCGCGTCGAGCCCGTACACCGGATACACACGGGCCCACTGGGAGGCCGTGGCGGACGGGCTGCTGGCCGCCGCGTGGCGCTGGAGCACCCCAGGCGGCGCCCTGCTCGACCTGCCCGGCGTCCCGTCACGGTCGGGTGTGCGCTCCGACGGGCTCGAAGGCTACGCGCGCACCTTCCTCGCCGCCGCCTTCCGTGTCGCGGGCGCGAACGGGGACGACCCGCACGGCTGGCTCGACCGGTACGCGGAGGGCCTCGCGGCGGGCACCCTCACCCCCGGCCGCGACGACACCGAGTCCTGGCCGCTCATCCTCGACCACGACGTGCAGGGCCAGCCGATGGTCGAGTCGGCGTCCGTGGCCCTGGGCCTCAGACTGACGGCGCCCTGGCTGTGGAAACGGCTCGACCCCGCCGTACAGGACCGGGCGGAGGAATGGCTGCGCGGCTCGCTGCGGCACTCGCCGGCGCCGAACAACTGGTACCTCTTCCCCTACACGGTCGCCGGCTTCCTGGAGTCCGTCGGACGCGGCGACGCCGAGACGGCCCGGGCACGTCAGCGGGCCCTGGAGCTGATGGAGACCTGGTACCGGGGCGACGGCTGGTACGCGGACGGGGACGGCCGGGCCTTCGACCACTACAACGGCTGGGCCCTGCACCTGTACCCGGTCCTCGACGCCCACCTCGGCGACGACCGGGAGCTGTCCGCCCGTTACGGCCCCCGCCTGCGCGAACACCTCGACGGCTTCGGGCTGATGTTCGGCGGGGACGGCGCCCCGATCCACTTCGGCCGCTCCCTCTCGTACCGCTTCGCCGCCTCCGCCGCCGTCGGCCTCGGCGCCCTCACCGGCCACACCCCGCTCACCCCGGGCACGAGCCGCCGACTGATCAGCGGCAGCCTCCGCCACTTCCTGGAGCGCGGCGCGCTGACCGAGGACGGCCTGCTCACCCTCGGCTGGCACGGCCCGCACCAGGCCACCCTGCAGACGTACTCGGGCCCGGCATCCCCGTACTGGGCCTCGAAGGCCTTCGTGTCCCTCCTCGCCCCCGCCGACGCACCGCTCTGGACGTCCCGCGAGGAGCCGGCGCCCGTCGAGGAGCGCGACCGGGTGCTCGCGCTGCCCGCACCGGGGCTGCTGGTGCAGTCGACCAGCGCGGACGGGATCGTACGGCTGCACAACCACGGCAGCGACCACGTCCGCCCGCACGAGGGCGAGACGGCGGCCGAGGACGATCCGCACTACGGCCGCCAGGCCTACTCGACGCACTCCGGCCCGACAGCCCTCGCCAACATCGCCGACAACCACCTCTCCGTGGAGATCGGCGGCCGGGGCAGCGTCCGGCGCCGTGTCCACCCGCTGGGCGCGGGCCACGGGGACGGCTGGGGCTGGGCCGCGTCCTGGCACCGACCCGTCTTCACCGCCGGGCCGCCCATGCTGCCGGGCCTGCGGGTGGAGAGCGTCACGGTGGTACGGGGCCGCCACGAGGTGCGCGTCCACCGCGTGACCGGCGCCCCCGCCGGGGCACGGGTGACCCACACGGGCTGGGCGACGGGCCCCGAGGAGGAGGTGACGTCCACCCTGCACGGCCTGTACGGCTGGAACCCGGACCCCGAGGAGACACGCGCCCCGCAGGGCACCGCCTACACCCGCTGGGCCGTGGTCCCACGTCTGACCGCCGAGACCGCCGGCACCTCACTCCACGTCGCCCTGGCAACCCTCACGGCGGACCCACAGCCGTTCGTCCCCGACCGGGTCGTGTCCGACGTGGAGGTGACAGACACGGCGGTCGCGATTCACTGGACCGAAGACGGCACCCGAACACGGATCACCTTCGAGCCGGTGGCCGTGCAGCACGGCTGAGGCGCGCCCCATAGGGGCGCGGGGAACTGCGCGACCAGCCCCCACCGGGCCCGCGGCCGAAGAGCCCCGCACCCCGGACACCCGGACACCCGGTCAACCAACGATCACGGCAACAACTTGTCCAACGCCGAGATCCCCTCCTCCGCCAGCTTCCGCTCCGCCCAGGCAAGGCTGCGCGGAGTGAGGTCACGGCCAGTGGCGAGCACCAGATCCTCGGCCGAAGCGCCGTGCTCCGCACCGGTGTGCAGCAGCGCGTCGGGGGTCGTGGTGTCGTCCGACAGAGAGGGCGAATCGGAATCGGAGTGCTGGATCGGCATGACGTCTCCTTGCTCGACCGGACCTCCTACCACCATGCACAGCCCGCGCCCCGAGCGCACCCCGCACCGGCGACCGCCACCGTTCCCCAGGCCGAACGGAGAGCCGGGTCACTCGAACCGTGATGTGTCTCCCGCGCCCCGCCGCACGATCTCGGCCTCCCCGCTGGAGAAGTCGATGACCGTCGTCGGCTCCGTACCGCAGTCCCCGGAGTCGACGACGGCGTCCACGACATGGTCGAGCCGCTCCTTGATCTCCCAGCCCTGCGTCAGCGGCTCCTTCTCGTCGGGCAGCAGCAACGTGCTGGACAGCAGCGGCTCGCCCAGCTCGGCCAGCAGCGCCTGCACGACCGTGTGATCGGGGATGCGCACACCCACGGTCTTCTTCTTCGGGTGCAGCAGTTTGCGCGGCACCTCGCGGGTCGCCGGGAGGATGAACGTGTAACTGCCCGGAGTGGATGCCTTCACGGCCCGGAACACATCGTTGTCGACCTGCACGAACTGGCCGAGCTGCGCGAAGTTCTGGCACACGAGAGTGAAG
This sequence comes from Streptomyces sp. AK08-02, assembly GCF_033795085.1. Taxonomy (NCBI): domain Bacteria; kingdom Bacillati; phylum Actinomycetota; class Actinomycetes; order Kitasatosporales; family Streptomycetaceae; genus Streptomyces; species Streptomyces sp. AK08-02. The sequence goes on along the minus strand of NZ_JARAZV010000009.1, from coordinate 314,147 downwards.
TGGTGACGGTCGTCGAGCTGCCGGATCGACCGGATGCGGTCGATGCCGTCACGACTGCCGAGCTGGCACCCCAGCGCGAAGCAGGAGTCCGTCGGATACGCGATCAGCGCGCCGGAGCGGATGCTGTCCGCGACCTGACTGATCGTGCGGGGCTGCGGGTTGTCGGGATGGACGTCGAAGTACCTTGCCATCCGTCGAGCCTATGCCCTCGGTGGGGTAGGTCCCGGCCGGTGATGCCCTGAGTAGCTGATCGACCGGGGGAAGCCGTCGAGGAGGACCTGGCGGGTCCGGAACCGCGCTCGGTCGTCGGCGAACACCCGGACACCTTCATCGGCGGCAGCGTGAGCGGTGCGAATAGCCCACGGGTTCCGGGGCACTCGGGGGCCATGAAACTGGCAGAAGCAGCAGACGCGGGACAGGTACTCGCCGCATCGAGCAACGTACTCAATGTGATCGCCGCCTTCGCCGGTGGCCTGATCGTGGTGGCCCTGCTGATCTGGGCCGTCCGGCTGGGGGTGAAGGCCAAGGAGGCCGAGTCGCCCCCGCCCAGGCCGGACGAGCAGCCCAGGCTGCCGGAGTCCGGGCCGGTGCACGAGGAGCGCGAGATGCGTGAGGCCGACGAGGTCCCGCACACCGTGGAGGAGAGCGAGCGGCTCAATCCGCACAACCTCCACTCCGCCGGCACGAAGCGCGGCGAGGACCAGACCCGCCCGCGCTGGTCGCCCGGCAACAGCGGCTCCTTCGGCAGCGGCGGCTCCGGTAGGAAGTGACGTTTCCGATCGTCGGCGCGTGGCCCGGCCCATAGAGTGGGCCGCATGGGGGAATCACCTGACACGCGGCCCAGCTCGGAGTTCCACGCCCGCAACTTCTCCACGGCGGACGTCGGACGGCTCGTGGCGGCCCTCGACGCCCAGGACAGGTCCGACGGCGTACGACGGCTGCGCGCCTGGACACAGAGCGCGCTGAACCCGGGCCCCGGCGAACACGTGATCGACGTGGGCAGTGGCGCAGGCTCGCACACCCTGGCACTGGCGGCGGCTGTAGCCCCGTCCGGCGACGCCATGGGCATCGAGGCGAACCCGGCTCTGCGGGAGGTCGCCGAGCAGCGGGCGGCGGCGGCCGGCAGCACGGCCCGCTTCGTGGACGGCGACGCGCTCGCCCTTCCGCTGCCCGACGCCACGGTGGACATGGTCTGGTGCGAACGTGTACTGCAGCATCTGTCCGAACCGGACAAGGCCGTCGGTGAGATCGCGCGGGTCCTGCGTCCCGGGGGGCGCGTGGCGCTCATCGACTCGGACTGGGCCACCGCCCTTCTGCACCCCGGTGACCCGGACGTGGTGGCGGCGTTGATGGCGGGAACCGTGGCCGCGGCGGCCAACCCGTACTCCGGACGTCGACTCGCGGACCAGTTGTCCGCGGCGGGGCTGGTCGTCGACGACCGGGGCTCGCAGGCACTGCTCCAGGACAACACGACGGTGCCCTGGCCCCTGGTCCGGATGATGGGCGAGTCGACCGTACGGCGTGGACTCATGACCGAGGAACAGCGCGACCGCCTGTACGCGGAGCTGACCGAGGCCGCGGAGCGTGGCGCGCTGCACATGTCGGTGACGATGTTCGCCGTGGTGGCCCACCGGCCGGCCTGACCCGCCCAGGGTGCCGCCGGGCGTTCCCGGGCGTTCGCCGGGTGTCGTCGACGCTCGGCGTGCGGCCCGAGCCCGGCCGTGGTCCGCTGTGAAGCCGAGGCAGGCGACGACGGACCCCGTGGCGGTGTGATGTGCTGGAGTGCGACGGCTGACCTGGCGGCCGGCGTGGGCATCGCCGCCGTGGGTGTGGCATGCGTGACAGCGGTGGCCCGGGCAGGCCGGGTCCGTGATCTGCCGCTGGCCGCGCTGCCCCTGCTTCTGGGGGCCCACCAGATCGTGGAGTCCCTGGTCTGGCGGGCGGACGGCGGAACCGGCCCGGCGACCGTGGCGTGGACGGTCATCGCCCTTCCGTTGCTCGCCCTGTGGGTGCCGGCGGCCGTTCTGTGTGCCGCACCCGGAAGGGCGCGGCACCGCCTTCTGCTGCCGCTGGCGGCGGGCGTCGTGACCAGCGCGGCACTCGCGTACAACCTCTCGAACCACCGGGGGACGGCGGACATCCGTGGCCATACGATCGGCTACGGCATCCGCCTGTCCCACTCCGGACCACTCCTCGCGGGCTATCTGATCGCCACGGTCGGCGCTCTCCTGCTCTCCGGCGACCACCGGCTGGTGGTGTTCGGGCTGCTGGTCGGGACGGGCGCGCTGGTCTGTTGGGCGCTGTGGCGGCTGGAGTTCGTGTCGACCTGGTGCGCTCTCGCCGCGCTCTGCTCCCTGGTCCTGCTGGGCTGGGCGCGCGGACGCCCGCCGCCACGCCGCTGACCCGGCCGAGGAGGAAGCCCGCCGGGAGCAGAGCGGACGCGGCGATGGCGAAGGCGAGGAAGGCGAGCACTGGCTCAAATCTGCCGTACTGACGTGCTGTAAGGAGAGGTGCGGGTGTGCGGTGTGGAGACATCGTGGAGGGGAAAGCGATGGGGAGGAAGGTCGCGGCGAAGGCCGATCTTGAACGGCCTTGAACGGCGGAGGGGTGATGGATTCCACCACGACACTGATCCTGATCGTCGCGGTCCTGGCGGTGGCCGCGCTGGCCGTGGCGGGCACCCTGTTGGTACGGCTGGTCCGCACCCGGCGGGACCTGCGCCGCGCGGGGCTGCCGACGGGTTCGCGCTGGGTCTTCTGGGGCGCGGTCGCCTATCTGGTGCTGCCGACCGACCTCGTGCCCGACCCCGTCTACCTGGACGACATCGGCGTACTCCTGCTGGCCCTGCGCAGCCTGCGCTCACAGGCGCGGGAACTGGGCGACGGGCAGGATCTCGACTCCGCGCCGACCGTCCGCCCCGACAAGAACTGGTGAGAGACGACGGCGGGGCTCGGCTCGCGGAATGCCGCGAGCCGAGCCCCGCCGTCGTCTCTCTGGTCCTGCTGGTCCTGCTTACGCCTCGCTGGCCCGGAGCATGTCCTCGCGCTCGACGAGCTTCACCCGCTCGCGGCCCTGGGGCTCGCCCAGGGCCTTCTCCGCAGCGTCCAGCCGGTACCAGCCCTCCCAGGTGGTGAACCGGACGGCCCGCTCACCGAGGAACGCGTCCACCGCCTCGGGGGCGGGCGAAGCCGGCTCGGGAAGGCGGCCGTTGGTGTAGTCGTCCAGGAGGTTGGCGACGGTCTCGTTGGCGTCGCCCTTCGTGTGCCCGATCAGCCCCACGGGGCCGCGTCGGATCCACCCGGTGACGTACATCGACGGGAGGTGCTCGCCGGTCTCCTGGAGCACTCGGCCGCCCTCGTCGGGAACGGTGCCCGACTCGACGTCCCAGGGCAGCTTGGGCAGCTTGTCGGAGAGGTAGCCCACCGCGCGGTAGACCGCCCCGAGGTCCCAGTCCTTGAACTCGCCGGTGCCCTTGACATTGCCGGTGCCGTCGAGAGCGGTCCGTTCCGTCCGCAGGCCGACGACCCTGCCGTCCTCGCCGAGGATCTCGGTGGGTGACTCGAAGAAATGCAGGAACAGCTTGTGCGGTCGGTCGCCGATGTCGCGGATGGCCCAGTTCTCCAGCGTCTTGGCGACCATGTCGGCCTGCTTGTTGCCGCGCCGGGTCGCGATCGAGCCGTCGTCGTAGTCGATGTCCTCGGGGTCGACGATGACCTCGATGTTGGGGGAGTGGTCCAGCTCGCGCAGTTCCATCGGGCTGAACTTGGCCTGCGCCGGGCCGCGCCGGCCGAAGACGTGCACCTCGATCGCCTTGTTGGCCTTGAGTCCCTCGTGGACGTTCGGCGGGATCTCCGTCGGCAGCAGTTCGTCCGCCGTCTTGGCCAGGATGCGCGCCACGTCGAGTGCGACGTTGCCGACCCCGAGGACCGCGACCTTCTCCGCGTCGAGGGGCCATGTGCGCGGCACGTCCGGGTGTCCGTCGTACCAGGAGACGAAGTCCGCGGCGCCGTACGAGCCGTCCAGTTCGATGCCGGGTATGTCGAGGGCCCGGTCGGCCGTGGCCCCCGTGGAGAAGATCACCGCGTCGTAGAAGGCGCGCAGGTCGTCCAGGTTGATGTCGCCCGGGTAGTCGACGTTTCCGAAGAGGCGGATCTGCGGCTTGTCGAGCACCTGGTGCAGGGCCGTGATGATGCCCTTGATGCGCGGGTGGTCGGGGGCGACGCCGTACCGGATCAGGCCGAACGGGGCCGGCATCCGCTCGAAGAGGTCGATGGACACGCCGGGCTCCGCGGCCACTGCGGACTTGAGCAACGCGTCGGCGGCGTAGATCCCGGCCGGGCCGGCTCCGACAATGGCCACCCGCAGTGGGCGAGGCATGATCAGGTTCCCTTCGAGCGATGACAAGAGATCTTCGAAGGAAGCCTAAACTAAGGCAAGCCTAAGCTGGTACGGGGGTCGGGGTTATGGGCTCATAAAGTGGACTTATGAGTCTGGATGCCACTCCCGATGACCTTGTTCTCTGAGAGCTTCCTATGAATCCGAGTGGCGCTTGAACACCCGGGCGTCCGCCCGCGTATGACGCTGGGGGCATTCATATGCCGAACCGGCCATGCAGCGCAGGAGACTTCCGTGGGACGTAACAAGCGCAGACGCCCGACAGGTCCACGCCGTGCCACCTTCGCGGCGGTCGCCCTGATGCTGGGCGGAGGTGGACTGGTCGTCGCGAACGTCTACGCCTCGGCCACCGAGAACGGCCCGAGTGGCGACTCCTCTCAACAGAGTTGGGCCGACCGGACTCTTTCCTCCGGGGCCGCGACGATCGACTGCCCCGATGTCGGCGGCCAGTTGGCGGCCGTACCGGACGAGGCGCGGTCGGAGGTCGACCAGGAACTCGCCGCCCTGGACCAGCAGATCGCCGAGGCCTACCAGCGGCTGCAGAACTCGGCGCAGGCGATACGCGAGGACGGCGGCTTCGCCGACTCCGCGATCATGAACCCACTGAAGGAGAAGCGGTCCGCGACCATCGAGCGGATCGCGATCGCCATCGACCGGGTGGGAGACCGCCCACAGGGACTCGAGAACCTGGCCGCCTGCACCTTCCGCGCCTCCGACGACCAGTCCGAGGAGGGGCAGGACCAGAACGGCGACCAGAACGACGGCGGCCAGGACGGTCAGAACGGCCAGGAGCAGGGCGATGGTCAGGGTGACGGCCAGGACCAGGGTGACCAGCAGAACGGCAACGGCGGCCAGGCCGGAAACGGCCCGGTCGCCGACGACTACGCGGACATCACCACCGTCCAGCCCACCGCGCAGAACCCCTCCCCGCAGGACAACGCCTCCCTCGGCACCTTCGCCACGAGCTGTGGTGTGAACGCGAACGGTCTGTTCAACTCGGACAACGTCATCGTGGCCCCGGGCGTGTCCAACGGCGCACACCACTTCCACGACTACGTCGGCAACCAGTCCAACAACGCGTTCGCGAGCAACGACGACCTGGCCGCGGCGCAGACGAGCTGCGTGGACCAGGGCGACAGGTCCTCCTACTTCTGGCCCGTGCTGCGCCTGCAGAACGGCACGCGGGAACAGGACGCCGCCTCTCCCGGCGGCGGCATCGAAGGCAACGCCGGCGAGATCGTCACGGCCGAGCAGGTCACGATGACGTTCGTGGGCAACCCGCGCGGCCGGGTCGTGGCCATGCCCAAGCTGCTGCGCATCATCACCGGCGATGCCAAGGCGTTCGTCAACGGCACCGCCAACGCCAACGCCTCCTGGAGCTGCACCGGGTTCGAGGACCGGCAGCTCAAGGACAAGTACCCGCTGTGCCCCCAGGGCAGTGACGTGGTGCGCACGTTCAGGTTCCAGAGCTGCTGGGACGGCCGGAACATCGACAGCGCCAACCACCGCACCCACGTGGCGTTCGCCGACGCCGACGGCAACTGCGGAGAGGGCTTCCAGGCGATTCCGCAGCTGGTGCAGCGCATCGTCTACGACGTCGACGCACCGAGCCTTCAGGACGGCGGCCGTACGACGCCCCTGTTCGCGGTCGACTCGTTCCCCGAGCAGCTGCACAAGCCGGTCACGGACCACGGTGACTTCATCAACGTGTTCGACGAGAACCTGATGCGTGACATGGTCGACTGCATCAACTCCGGACGGCAGTGCGGCGCCGGCTCCTCGAACGGTGAGGACCCGGAGAACACCCCGACGCCGACCGCGACTCCCGCCCCCCCGTCCGGAGGCACCGACGAGCCGACCGCCGACCCCACGGTGACCCCGAGCGAGGACGAGACGCCCGAGCCCTCGCTCTCGCCGTCCCCGAGCACACGGACCCCGGACCCGGCGAGCGCCACTTCCTCGAAGGAGCCCGTCGAGGCGGAGCCGAGGGTATACACGTCACCGCCGGCCACCCAGCGGGCCGAGACGGCCGCGTCCCCGACGCGGGACACCAACGCCGGCGGCGACACAGGCGGCGCGGCGACCGCGGGCGAGGGCGACGGTGACGCCTCCGCCGCGCGGCCCGAACCGCAGGCCGTCACCGGCGATCTCGCCGACACGGGAACCCAGCTGTGGCCGGCCGGAATCGGGGCGCTTCTCCTGATCTCCGGCTTCCTGCTGCTTCGCCGCATCAGGCACGCGACACGATGACGACCGCGGGCGCCTGGGGTCAGGGGCGATAGGTCTGCTGCTGCGTCGGCGGCGTGTTCGTCCGGTCACCGGCGCCGCCGCCGACGCCCAGCATCTGCTCCGCCTGTTCCTTGGTCACCTTGTGCTCCGCACCGCAGAAGGTGCACTGCGTCAGGTACTTGGTCGAGAAAGGAAAAAGGGGCACAAAGAACAGGGTGAACTTGGTGACGCGCTTCCGCAGCGCGTGCGCCGAGGGATTTCCACACTGGCCGCACACCAGTGTGAGTATCGCGAGCTGGTACAGATATCCCTTGGTGCCGAAGACAATCATTCGTAAGTCCCTTTGTCGGTACGTGTGTTGCCGGTACGTCTTTTATCGGCCCGGCCCCCTCAGTAGGGGGTAGTGGATCGCTTGCGTCCGGTTCATGGTGGGGACATGACCGAACTGCAGACCTTCCCACTCCCTTCGACCGTCGAAGGCGGTGAAGCCGACCGAGAACTCGGTCGGGCACTCATCGCCGCCTGGCAGGTCGACGGTATCTTCCAGATCCAGGCCACTCCCGAACAGGATGCTGCCACCGGACGGGCCCTCGACGCATCCAGGGCCTTTGTCGGCCGGCCGCTCAAGGAGAAGGCCCAGTACGTTTCCGACCTCACCTACAGCGGCTATGTCGCATCCGGCGAGGAGGAGACGGCCGGCGAGAAGGACGGCTCGGAGATCTTCACCGTCTGTCCCGACATCCCCGCCGACGACCCCCGCGTCCTCGACAGGTGGCCGTGTCACGGTCCCGCCCCCTGGCCGTCCGACCAGTACGCCGCCGCCATGAAGGACTACATGGACGTCGTCGGAGACATCGGCCACCGACTGCTCCAACTGACCGCACTGGGCCTCGGCCTGGACGACATGGAGCACTTCACACGGCTCACCGAGGACGGCTGGCACCACATGAGGGTGCTGCGCTTCCCGCCGGCGGACGCCACCTCCGAGCGCGGAATCGGCTCCCACACCGACTACGGTCTGCTCGTCATCGCCGCCCAGGACGAGGTCGGCGGCCTCTACATCCGCCCGCCCGTCCCCGGCGAGTCCCGGGGACGCAACTGGCTGCCCGACGAGTCCATGGCCGGGCGCTACGAGAACGAGGAGCCCTGGACCTTCGTGGCCCCGACGCCCTCGGTCTTCACCGTCTTCCCCGGCGACATCATGCAGTTCATCACCGGCGGAACCCTCCTCTCCACCCCGCACAAGGTGCGCCTCGCCGACCGTGAGCGCTTTACGATGGCGTACTTCCACGAGCCGTCCTTCCAGGCCGTGGCCCGCCCTCTGGACGCGCCCGAGGCGGACGAGTTCATCCACTACGGCACGCACTTCACGAACATGTTCATGCGCTGCTATCCCGACCGCTCCACCACCGCGCTGATCGAGCAGGAGGACCGGCTGGCCGTCCTCGAACGGCTCCGCAAAGAAGCACTCGCTTCTTGAACCGTATCCCCTCGCGGAACAACCGAGGCCCGGCGCGTACTGTTCCCAGAATGCGCCGGACCACCCGCAGGTGTTTGCGACTTCCTGTTCCGGCCCCTCAACTCTCAGATTTCCCGGATCTCTCTGATTTCTCGGTTCTCTGACATTTCGGGGTGGCCTTTTCCACTCTCAGGGCAGCAGGCCCAGTTGGCGGGCGGTCATGACCGCCTCCAGCCGTGAATGGCAGCCCAGTCTGCGCATGGCGCTGCGCAGATAGCTTTTCACCGTCTCGGCCCGAAGCCCGAGTTCATCCGCCACGTCGGTATTGGTCCGCCCCAGTGCGACGCACGACAGGACGTCGAGTTCTCGTGCCGAGAGGGCCGGGCCGGACGGACGCCGGGAGGCGGGTGCCCCGGCATCGGCCAGTCTGTCGCTCAACGCGGCGACCCGCTCGCGCAGGTCGGTGTCCGTGACGTGCTGGGCGAGCACCCGAAGCTCGGCGTATGCCTCGCGAATCGCCTCCCAGCGACGGGATGCCGGCTCGGGCGGGCGCTCGCCGACCGCCACGGGCTCGTCGAGAAGGCCCAGGCGCCGTACCACCTCGTCGCGCACCGCCAGGTTCTGTTCCAGGGCGCGGGCGGTGTCCATGACGGCGTCGACCGTCCGGTCGCCCAGTCCGACGGACTGGCGGACCGCGCCGTACATCACCGCCCTGACCGTGCGGTTCACCACCACGGGGGCCGCCACGACGGCCTGGATGCCCTCTGCGGCGACCATGAGGTCGTAGTGATGGCTGATCCGCTTGGAGTTCGCGTAGTCGTTGACCGCGATGGGGCGGTGCAGAGCCACCGCCTTGCCGCCGAGCCCCATACCGAACCCGAGAGTCAGCCCCATGAGGGCTCTGGTCGAGTTGCCGGCGAACTCGGTGAGCTGCGCGTGCCGGCCTCTGGTGACGACGCCGCCGAAGGTGAGATCCACGTCGGTGGTGTGGCGTAACTCGTCGATGGCACGCTTGAGTTGGCGGTCGTCGTCCGAGACGGGGGGTGATTTCGCTGTCATTTGTTTCCTCGGTCTGCGCGGGAGCACGAGTGCTCCGGTGGTGCGTTTCCCTTGGGGGCGGGAGCGGCCGGGGTCAGTGGCCGGTGGGTGCTGTGAGGACGCGGTCCTCGGTCCGGTCCGCGGTCGGTTCCCGGCGGATGAAGCGCCAGGTTCTTGTCGTACGCCGGTAGGAGTCGCGACAGCGGATGGCGCGTACGCGCGTTCCGGCGTCGCCGTCGGCGTACGTCTCGTGCGCGAGACAGCCGGTCTCTCCCGTGGCGCTGTCGTCGGCGCTGTCGTCGTCCGGGGAATCCAGGATCAGCTCGCCGTCGTCGCCGAACAGCGAGGCGAACGCCTTTGGGTTGCGCCGGTCCAGGGCGGCCGCGTTGGTCTGGACGAGCCGGCGCGGTTCCAGCCGGTCCCGTACGTCCTGGCAATCGGTTTTCGGTTCGGGGGAGTTGCTCGGATCGGTGTGTGTCACATGTACCGCCAGACGGATGTCGGGCCCCGTGTCCGTGGCGCCGGGTCAGCCGGCGAAGGTCCGCCAGAGCGCGGGCGGAGGCATCCCGGACCCGTGGAGGCCGGCGGCACGGACCGGCGCGTGGCGCGGGTCGACGACAGCGCTTTCTTCGTGGACGGCAAGAAGCGGAAAGCGGGAGAAATCCATGGGGGAGGGGTTCCTCTCTGGTGGTGCGGGGCTCGGAGCCGAAGGGTGCACACGACGACCTCGGGCTCGGCGGGCCTCGCGCTGGGGTGGTGCGCGCGGCCCGGGCGACGGGTCATACGGTTGTACATCCCGTTCTCCGGACCGGGAAGCGGCTTTCTACTGGCACCAAGATTGAGTCAAATCGGGCCGCACAGCTACCCCCGGATGAGGGGTCGCCGAAAGTCCTCCGCACCGTACTGGATCCCGAGGGCGGGTGCGCCACTCCTGGCGAAGCTGAGAAACAGTCAACTACCTCTTCCCGCAGGGGACTTGACGCCGCAGAACAGTTGCAGAACTGTTCTCCTGGCGGCAGCGGAGCGACCCCCTCCGCGCACCAGGAGAGGCAGGGAACCGCCGTCCCGACGGAATCGTTGACGCTGTGCTCGGACAAGGAGTCGACCCCCTCGTGTTGCCGGCGGAGGACAGTGCGGAGGCCGCCGCCGCCCGTGCCGCGGTGCTGGCGCTGCGCAGGGAAAGCGGTATGGCCGTCGCGGGTGTGGCCTGGGTCGACGGCCCGCAGCTGCTGCGGATCGGTGAGACCAGCGGGGCGAAGGCGCAGGGACGTCGAGGGTTCGCCGTGACCGCGGGCGTGGGACTGATGGGCAAGGTGCTGACGACACGTCGGCTCGCAGCGGTGACCGACTACCGGGCGGCGCAGCAGATCAGTCACGAGTACGACTGCTTCATCGCGGAGGAGGTACGGGCGATGGTGGCGGCGCCCGTGATCGTGGGTACGACGGTACGAGCCGCACTCTTCGCGGGGTCACGGGACGCGGTACGGCTGAGTGACCGCGTACTGACGGCGGTGACGGCGGCGGCTCGCGACCTGGAGCAGTTCCTCGCGTCCCACGAGCACGCGCAGCGGCTCCTCTCCGAGGCGCGGGGCGTGCCGAGCACTCCCTCGTCCCATGACGCGGCGGCCCTGGAGCAGGTGCACGCGGTCCACACGGAGTTGCTGGACCTGACGGAGACGATCGGTGAGGGCCACCTCAAGGAACGCTTCCACGAGGTGTGTTCCCTGCTGGAGTCGGGCTGCTGCGCGGAGCGGACCTTCCCCGGACCGGCGGCGAGTCTCTCGCCGCGTGAACTGGACGTCCTGGCCGCGGTCGCCGGGGGCTGCACCAACCTGGACATCTCCGACCGACTCGACATCGGCCTGGAGACCGTCAAGGGCTATCTCCGCTCGGTGATGCGCAAGCTCGGCACCAGCACCCGTCTCGAAGCCGTCACCGCGGCCCGCCGGGCGGGCCTGCTCCCTTAGGGCCCCGAATGCGGGAGCGTGCGGTACGGGAGCCGCGCGACCCGGTCCGCATCCGGGGCCGGCACCTCAGCCGTCGAAGCGCGACGAGCCGAGCAGCACCTGGTGACCGACGAGGCTGATCTCGACACCGTCCGCCGTCGCACGTGCCGCCTCGAAACCGACGCCGTACGGGAGGTCCACCCGCCAGGAGAGGCCGGCCCTCTCGACTCCAGGGACCGTCATGGAGAGTTCCGTGCCCTGCGCCAGGAGTGTTCCCGTGCTGTTCGACGACGTCCCGCCCACCGTGCCCGAGACCTTGACGCGTGCCGCCTGGCCGTTGGATCCGGGCGCCCGTGACACCTGCAACGGGGCGCCCTTGCCCGCGAGTCGGGTCAACACCCCGGACAGTTCCTTGTACGAGAGGGTCAGGGTACCGGTGGCGGTGTTCACCTCGGCGCTGCGAGCGGTCAGCGAGTTCACCGTCACACCCCGTAGGTCCAGGTGGAGACGGTCGACGTTGAGATAGCCACCCTGGGCGTTGTTCGTGGTGTCGATCAGAAACCGCTCGGCGGTCAGCGTCACATGGTCGAAGCTCTGGGCGGCGGCCTGGGTCAGGAAGGGAAAGCCCTCGATCGACACGTCCATGTGGCCGTCGGTGGTGTTGGCGTAGCCGTACTTCTCCTTGGCGAGCTGTGTGATCTCCTTGTCGGCGTAGTGCACGGCTGTGCGGTCGGCCGCTGTGAACAGTGCGGCGAGCACAACGACCGTGATCAGCAGAACCTTCACCCATCGACGTCTCACGTCGATCCCCCCATGTCGCGGTGCACCGAGTACGAGGCGCTCACACGGAGGCCAGGGGGAGACTCTAGGTCGTTGTTGACCATGAACACGCGTCGGGAGGTTCAAACTCGCGTCAAACCGCGTCGAGTTGTCCGTCCGCGACAAACGAAGAGAGAAGGGCGCCGGGTCCGGGCGGGCCCGGCGCCCAGCGGCTCAGACGGCGTCCAGCTCCGCCGACTCCTCGGCGGAGAGCGTCAGTCGAGGAGCGGCGGCGGAGTCACGGATCGTCTCCGGACGGCTGGCGCCGGGGATCGGCACGACCACCGGTGACTTGGCGAGCATCCAGGCCAGACACACACGCTGCGGACTGACGCCGTGGGCCGCGGCGATCCTGGCGAAGGGGGCGTACGCCGAACCGAGGTCGCCGGCCCGGGAGATACCGCCGAGCGGACTCCAGGGCAGGAACGCGATGCCCAGCTCGTCGCACAGCCGCAGTTCCGGCTCGCTGGAACGGAATGCCGGGGAGAACTGGTTCTGCACGGCGACGAGACGTCCGCCGAGGATCTCGTTGGCCTGCCGGATCTGATCCGGGTCGGCGTTGGAGATTCCGGCCATACGGATCTTGCCCTCGTCCAGTAGATCCCGGACCGCGCCGACCGACTCCTCGTACGGGACCTTCGGGTCGGGGCGGTGGAACTGGTACAGCCCGATGGCCTCCACGCCCAGGCGGCGCAGCGAGGCCTCGCACGCCTCCCTGATGTGTGCGGGGGAGCCGTCCAGGGTCCAGCTGCCGTCACCGGGACGCAGATGTCCGCCCTTGGTGGCGACCAGGACGTCCGGACCGCGCTCGTGGGAGGCGAGCGCCTTGGCGATGAGGGTCTCGTTGTGCCCCACATCGTCGGCGCGCAGGTGGTAGGCGTCCGCCGTGTCGATCAGGGTCACGCCCGTGTCGAGCGCGGCATGGATGGTGGCGAGCGAACGGGCCTCGTCCGGCCGTCCCTCGATCGACATGGGCATACCGCCCAGACCGATCGCGCTGACCTCCACGTCACCGATGCGTCGAGTCTGCATTGCTCGTGACCTCTTCCGGGTGTAGCGACGTAAGGATGTGCCCCACCACCCTTGCTCGCCGAGGCCCAGAGGTCCAACAGGGGAATGCGAACGCATTCAGCACCCGCACAACTGAATCACGATGCCACCGCTGATAAAATGGGGTCACGCTTCGACACCGCCGGGGCCCGTGCCCATGGGGTACGGGCCCCGGCGCGTTGCGGGCGTCAGACCAGGAAGGCTCCTCATGAACGCCAAACCGTCGGCTCACAACGCGCCGCAGGGTGAGCTCACCACCCCGCGGACGGTGTCCCCGGGCCTGCCGCCGGCCGTGTCCTTCGACGCGCTCGGGCTGCCGCCGGAGCTCACGGAGACGATGGCGGGCCTCGGGGTGACGGAGCCCTTCCCGATCCAGGCGGCGACCCTTCCGAACGCACTGGCCGGCCGTGACGTCCTCGGCCGAGCGCGGACCGGCTCCGGCAAGACGCTCGCCTTCGGGCTCGCGCTGCTCGTCCGGACGGCGGGTCGCCGCGCGGAGGCCAAGCGCCCGCTCGCACTGGTGCTGGTGCCGACCCGGGAACTCGCGCAGCAGGTGGGCGACGCGCTGGCCCCGTACGCGCGGACACTGAACGTACGACTGGCGACGGTGGTCGGCGGTCTGTCGATCAACCGGCAGCAGGCCGAGCTGCGGGCCGGCGCCGAGGTGGTCATCGCGACCCCCGGGCGGCTGACGGACCTGGTGTCGCGCCGGGACTGCGTCCTGAACCACGTGCGGATCACGGTGCTGGACGAGGCGGACCAGATGTGCGACCTGGGGTTCCTGCCCCAGGTCTCGGACCTCATGGACCAGCTCCCCGCCGACGGACAGCGGCTGCTGTTCTCGGCCACGCTCGACCGCAACGTCGACCAGCTCGTACGCGACCACCTCCACGACCCGGTGCTCGCCACGGTCGACCGGCTGGCGAGCTCGGTCGCCACGATGGAACACCACGTCCTGAACATCCACGCCGCCGACAAGTACGCGACCGCGACCGAGATCGCCGCGCGCGACGGCCGGGTGCTGATGTTCCTGGACACCAAGACCGGTGTGGACCAGTTCACCCGTCATCTGCGGGCCAGTGGGGTACGGGCCGGAGCCCTGCACAGCGGTAAGTCGCAGCCGCAGCGCACGCACACCCTCGGTCAGTTCAAGGACGGTGCGATCACCGTGCTGGTGGCCACCAACGTCGCCGCACGGGGCATTCACATCGAGGCCCTCGATCTCGTCGTCAACGTCGACCCGCCGGCCGACGCCAAGGACTATCTGCACCGTGGGGGGCGTACGGCGCGTGCGGGGGAGTCCGGGAAGGTGGTCACCCTGGTCACTCCCAACCAGCGGCGCGACGTCAATCGGATGATGACGGACGCCGGGATTCGCCCGACGGTCGCACAGGTGCGCTCCGGCGAGGAGAAGCTGACCGCCATCACCGGCGCGAAGCGCCCGCCGACCGAGACGAGGACGAACACCGGTAACGCTCCGTTCCGCGGTATCGGCACCCGCCCGGGACGCCCGGCCAAGGAGTCCCGCAAAGCAGCCGAGGCCCGCAAGGCGGCGGAGGCCCGAGCGGCCGCCCGAGTCCGCAAGGGCCGCTGACCGGTCGTCAGAGGGCGAACGACTCGGTCAGACGCACGCTGTAGCCGTCCTCCTCCATCAGGACGACGGTCACCCCGAAGGGCGAGGGGTGGTCGATGTCGAGCGGGATGAAGGAGTAGTCGACCGCGGCCCGGACCGGGGGGATCAGCTCGCCGCCCGGCAGCGGCTCGGGTACGGGGAGCCACTGCGGGGCGGCCGTGGCAGGGCCCGCCGGGGAGTCGGTGGGGGCCTGCTCGGCGTAGGGGAACCGGTGCAGGGTGTGGCCGTCCTTCGTGGCGTGCACCAGGTTCAGGCACGGCGACGGGCCGGTGACCGGCAGCTCGCAGGTGGCGGCGACGTCCTGGGTCTCCCAGGCGAGGACGACCTCGTCGGCGCCGGCCGCCGCCGCGATGTTCGACAGCTGGGCGATGCCGGTGAGCGCGTCCTTGCCGGTCTCGACGGGACGCAGCCAGATCAGGCCGACCAGTTCACCGCGGACCAGCGGCATGATGACCGGGCGGGGCAGCTCCCCTTCGCCCGGGCCCGCGATGTACGCGTTCCTCATCGATGCGGCCAGGGCGTCCCAGGTCTGCGTGTCCACGAACTTCCTCTCACCAACTGCACGTTCACACGTTCACGATCGATGCGACCCTGTCACGGCAGCCGCGTCGACGCCAGTTCGTTCGACCGGGACCAGCCGCAGGAGTGGCCGGTCGGGCAGCGCCCTCGGGACCCGTTCCAGGACGCCGCCCGCGAACACGTCGTACAACGGCAGTGTCTCCAGGTGCACGTATCCGATGTGGCAGTCGCACACCCCCGAGGGGCAGACCCGTGGGCGCAGCGCGTCACGGTAGGAGCCGTCGTACAGATTCCCGAGTTCCGCGCGGACGAAGTGGCAGCGGCGCACGGCGCCCTCACCGTCCACGGAGAGCACCGACTCCCCGGTGCGGCACGGCAGGCCCGCCGAGCGGTGCGGATGGCGGCTGAACGGGAAGAGCGGGTCCAACGCGGTCCACTCACCGGCCTGTTCGTCGGTGTAGGTGTGCCCGTCGGCCGCGTTCACCCACAGATAGACCTGTTCCGGGAGTTCCGCGCGAAGCCGCCGCGCGTGCTCCAGGTGGTCCGGTACGCCGACGATGCCGACGCTGAAGCGGATCCCGAGCGCCGTCAGCTCGTACGTCCTGGCCAGGAACCGTTCGTAGGGCGTCTGCCCGGGGTGGTAGGTGCACCACAGGGCTACGGTGTCGCTGTCCGCGTCCGCGAGCCAGTCGGTGCGGCAGCTCAGATTGGTCTGGATGGCGACCCGGCGTATGTGCGGCTGGTGGGAGAGCTCGACCAGGGCACGCCGATACCAGGAACGGACCAGCCCCTCGCCCCACGGGGTGAAGAGCACCGACAGCTCGTCCTCCCGCTGCTCGCACGCCCACGCGGTGAAGCGCTCCAGTGCCGCACGGTCGGCGCGCAGTTGCGCGGTGCTGTCGCGGCGCTTCGCGAACGGGCAGTACGGGCAGTCGTAGTCGCAGGAGGCGAGCGGCCCGCGGTACAGCAGCGTCAGATCCACCGCGTGCCTCTCACTTCGTCTCGTAGGCGGCCATGGCGTCGCGCACGTCCGGTGAGAAGAACTCCGGGCCGATGGCGTCCGAGTGGGCCAGCCCCTCGGCGGACAGCCGCAGCCTCTCCGTCCCGTCACCGGCGCTCCCGCCGTCGTCGAGCCAGCCGCGCGCGGCGAGGGTGTCCAGCTCGGCGGGAAAGTCGTCGTATGCCCGGGAGCCGAACCGGAGCCGGTAGTCGGCGAGGGGCATGCCCTCGGCCTGGAGGAGGGACTGCAGCAGGTGCCGGCGCCGTGCCTCGTCCTCGTCGACCCGTCTGCCGTGGAGCGCGCGGGAGAAGTCCTCGGTGGCGGTGTAGTCGTCGACGATGCCGCGTATCTCCCGCATCGAGACCGCGTAGTCGAAGGAGTAGTGCAGCCGGGAGGTGTACGAGCGGGCACCGCAGCCCAGACCGATCATGCCGTCGGTCTGGCACGCGTAGTCGTCCGGACCCTGGGGCGGCGCGTCCGAGCGCCGGAACATCCGCATGGACACCTGCTCGTAGCCGCGGGAGAGAAGATGGTCACGGCCCTCCCGGTAGCGGCGCAGACGCTGCTCGTCCCAATTCCGGTCGGCCACCCCTCGGTCGCTGTGGCGGCCGAGGCCGGTCAGCGGACGGATGTAGAGGGGATAGAGGTAGATCTCCTCCGGGTGCCAGGCGAGAGCCGCGTCGAGGGAGTAGCGCCAACTGGCCGCCGTCTGCCCGTCGATGCCGTAGATCAGGTCGATGTTCAGGACGGGCACGGCGGCTTCGCGGATGCGGGCCAGGGCTGCCTCGACATTGGACCGGTGCTGCGGGCGTACGGCGGCCCGCGCCTCCTCCTCGACGAAGCTCTGCACGCCGAGGCTGAGACGGGTGGCGCCCCGCTCGGCGAGCACGGCCAGCCGGTCGGCGGTGGCCGTGGACGGTGACGCCTCCACGGACAGGGGGACCGCCCGCAGATCCACTCCCATCTCCTGCTCGGCGATGTCGCACAGCCGCTCCAGCTCCGCTGCCTCCAGGAAGGTCGGAGTGCCGCCGCCGAACGCGGCGTTGACGAACCGCGGGGGCCGCGCGTCACCCAGGGCCTCGCGGACCGCGACGGCCTGGCGGCGCACGGCGTCCAGATAGCGGCCCGTCAGACCGTCCGGCGCCCCGATCCGGGTGAACAGGTTGCAGAAGCCGCAGCGGACCTCGCAGAACGGTATGTGCAGGTACAGCGACAGCGACTCGCGGGACTCCCCGGCCCACAGGTCCGCGAGCCGGGGCCCGGGGGTGAGCGGCCGGTAGGCGGTCTTGTGCGGGTACGCGTACGTATAGCTCTGGTACGGCCGCGGCGGTTGGCCGACGCTGTCCGAGTCGGAGGTGTCCGTCGAGGTGGCGGTGGGGCTCATACGGACGGCTCCAGGAAGAAGTGGCCGTAGGGCACGGTCCACACGGATTCATGGCCGAGGCGGTGACCGGTGTGACCGTCGTCCCCGTAGGCGGTGCCATGGTCGGAGCAGACGATGGCGAAGCAGCGGCGACGCGAACTCATCGCCGTGAACAGCCGCCCGACATGACGGTCGACGTACTCCAGCGCGGCGGCGTGGGTGAGCCTGCTGTCACCCGCCTCCCGGGTCGCGCCGGGCAGGTGGAACCAGTTCGGCTGGTGCAGCGCGGAGACGTTCAGGAAGAGGAACAGCCGCTGCTCGGGCGGCAGTTCGGACACCGTCTTCTCGGCGCGTGCCACCTGTGCCTCGAAGGAGGTCGGGGAGGCCACGGAGAACTCCGGCTCCCAGTGGCTCTCCTGGAAGAACCCGGGCAGTACGTCGCCCAGGGCACCCTGCTTGTTGAAGAAGCCGACGCCGCCGATGCACACCGTTCGGTAGCCGTGCGAGGCCAGGCCGGACACGAGGTCGGGGGTGTCGAAGACGTACGTGCCGTCCGCTGTCGTCTCGCTGCCCGCGAACCGGGCCGCGAACAGCCGGGGATGCGGCCCCGGCGCCGCCGGTGTGGGCAGGAAGCCCGCGAACATCGCCTGGTGGGAGGCGTAGGTGAAACTCCCGGGCGCGTGCCGCTTCTCCCAGGTGCCGTCCGGCAGATGGGCGGTGAGGTTGGGCAGCCGTCCGGCGGCGGCGAGTTCTACGGCCACGTCGTGGCGGAGGGTGTCCAGGGTGAGCAGCAACAGGTCGTCACGGCCCACCACATCGTTCATGTCCGGCCCGGCGGCCGGGGCGGGAAGGGGCTCAGACGGTGGCATGGGCGGTCCTCGAAAGCTCGTGCGGTGGAACGCGTGGAACGGGTGATGCCGGTGGTGTCGCCGGCCCTGGCCCTGGTGTCTGTGGGAAGTGGCCGGGGGCGAACGACGTTGCCGCGGCGACCTGTGCGGCGTACGTGTCCAGGCCCTCGGCCCCACTGCCGGGGAGGCCGGTGAGGCGGGGGAGCAGATCACCGAACGCGTTGACCTCTCCGACGGCGAAGCGGCGCCAGCCGACGGCCGGCAGCAGATCGACACCGACGCACAGGGTGCCGGGGAAGCAGGCCGCGGCCCGCTCACTCGTTTCGAGGGCGGTCGCCCAGCGGTCACCGGCGAGCGCCCGTACGGCGGCCAGGTCGCCGCGCGCCCCGCCGAGATGCAGATTGGTCAGCGGAGAACGGCTGGTGCGGACCACGACGTGGGTGGCCCGGCCGCCCACGACCACGATGCGCAGATCCGCCGACCGGCCGCCGAGCGACGCCTTCGGCAGCCATCGCTCGATGTGCAGCCCGTCGGGGGCGAGCGTGTCGACGATCGCGGCGATCTCCCCCTCCTCGGTGTAGCGGCGCACCCGCAGGGAGTTGTGCAGCCGGCCCTCCCCGGTGCGCTCCACGGACGTGGTCGCGCGGATGCGGCCCGACGCGGTCGTCTCGATCGCCAGGACGCCGGAGGCGGAGGAGCCGTGCGCGAGCTTGACGAACACCCGCCGCAGGCCCGCCTCCGCCATCCGGGCGCGTACGTCCGCCCAGTCCCGCACCGGCGCCACGCCCCCGGAGGTGGGGGAGGGCGGTACCGGCACGCCCGCCCGGACGAGCCGGTCGTGACACAGCCGCTTGTCGAACATCACGGCCAGATCCACCGGGTCGTCGAGCCGCCGCCCGCCGCGCAACGAGGCCACACCCCGCAGGAACCGTCCGTACCAGCGCGCGGACCCCTCCACCCGCGTCGGATCGTCCACATCGCGCAACAACACGTCCACCTCGGCGCTCTCCCCGGGGGAGTCGAGGCGGACGAACTCGTCGGCGGCGAAGTCGTGTCCCCCTTCGCGCAGGACGTCCCGCCACTCGACCACGCGAGGCGTGCCGTGACCGGCGGCCCGGGCGGCCGCGCCGAACAGGCTCACCCGGCGGTTGTCCCCGTTGGCGACCACCGCCCACCTCGGTGAGACGCTCCCCGCCTCCGTGTACCGCATGCCGCTCACCCTCCCCCTGTCCGCCTGCCGTGCTCTGCTGCGTCCGGACGCCTCCGTGTTACTCGCCCACCGAGACGAAACGCCACACTGTGCCGTCGTCCTCCTCGTCGGACTCGGCGTCGCCGGGATCGGCGTCGACCTCCACACCGGCGGGCTCCAGTGTCTGGAGCAGCCGTGTACGCAGCGCCTCACTGAGGTAGTTGTGGTGCAGGTCGAGCTTCTTCAGATGGGTCAGCGGCTGACCGCTCAGCAGCGCGGTCGCACCCTCGTCGGTCAGCACGCCCATCGAGACGTCGAGAACCTCCAGACGAGCCACCACCGGCGCGGACGCGAGCGCCGAACAGACGGCGTCCTGGATCTCGCTGTTGCGCAGGGCGAGCCGCCTGAGGCCGGGCAGCCTGGTGCCGGCCAGGAAGGGCTCCAGGTCCGTCACGTCGGCATCGCCCCCGTACTCGGACGTGCCCAGCCACAGGTCGAGTTCGACGAGGGCGGGCAGATCGCTGCCGGCGATGCCGCGCACCACCTCGACGGGCAGGCCGCCGGTCTCGACGGTCAGTGTGCGTAGCCGCTCGTGCCGGACGGCGGGGAAGGACAGCTGGTTTCCGCCGCGGACTCCGAACTCCTCCAGGTCGGGAAAGGCCTCCAGCAGGGGAGTGACATCGCCCTGGGTGATCCAGGAGATCTCGCATTCCTCCGACAGGACATCGGCCAGGAACAGACCGCGCAGGGCGGGCAGTCGGTCGCGGGCCGCCACCAGCGCCCCGATCACCTCGTCGGGGCCGCTGTCGTACATGTCGCTCCACGCACCGACGATCAGCGCCCGCACCCGCCGGGTGTCGACGGCCTCCAGGAAGCGGGCGAAGGCCTCCTCCCACTGCTCCTTGGCGTCGTAGGAGTCGGCGGAGATGCGCCAGGCGACGGACTCGGGCGACGGAAGAGCGGACATGTCCGCCGAAGTGTCACCGGCTTCGGGAAAGGTGAAGGCCGACAGGCCGTGGAATTCCCCGAGGTGGTTACCGACTGTCATGCGTGCGTGCTCCCTGATCCGGAGGCCGGTGGATCGGCGGTCGTGGTCCCACGCCCGGCGCGCGCCGATCGCGTCCGGGTAGAGGAGTTCTACCAAGCCCCACTGACAACGCCGCGAACAGGGGGGCCCACCGAGGCAGCCCCGACCACCGGAACCCGCTTACGAGGATCAATGTCAGTGGTCGCCCCTACGGTCGTTCCCATGGCACACGGGGTGCCGCATCGGGAGGGAGATCCATGTACCGGCAAGGAGACGTACTGATCGTGTCGTTGGCCGAGGACGCGGTGCCGGAGTACGCGCTCGACGCGGCGTCCGAACCGCGTGACGGCCGGGGCAGACTCGTCCTGGCCCTCGGTGAGGTCACCGGCCACGCCCATGCGGTGGCCGGTCCGGGGCGGCTGATCCGCGAGGCCGGCGTGTTCGGGCCGATGCTGCTGCACGTACCCGAGGGCGCGCGTGTCGTGCACGAGGAGCACGCGGCGATCTCCCTGCCGAAGGGCTGGTACCGGGTGATCCGGCAGCGGGAGTACATCCCGGGTTCGGTGCGCGTCGTCGCCGACTGACACACCGAGGCACACGGGCGAAGCGTAGGACCGGGCGGCACGGGGATGCGGCCCGGCACGGTACTTGGAGAGGAACGGCGTTGACGGATCAGGGCAGTTGGCGGACCGCGGCAGCGGCGACGGGACCGGGGGACCGGGCGGCGGCCGAAAGGGGTGTCCGGCTCGCGTACCGGCGTGCGGGACTGGCGGAGCCGGATCGCATCCTGTGGACGCGCTCGCCCCGCGAGGCGGTGCGGATGCTCATGACGGGCGCCCGGCCGGACGGTTCGGCGCTGGGGCCCCTCGGTGCCGGGGTCCGCGACGCCGTGCTGGGCGCGCCCTGGGCGGCAGAACGGGAGCGGCTGCACGCGGAGTTGGGCCCGGAGCGGTGGAGCGGGCACTGGCGGGCCACCGGAGCGGGCCTGTGGGACTCGACCCGCATGCTGGTCGACCGGGTACGGGCGGGAATCGTCGAGGAACTGGCCGCCGACCGACGGCAGGAGGCGCAGGTCCGTCTGCTGCTCCTGGACGCCGCGCTGGGACAGCACGACGCGGCCTGGCTGTGCGCGTTCGAGTCGGGTGTCGACAGCCCCCTGGCGGGCCTGGCCGCCGTGGCGCGTGAAGCCGGCTGGTGGTGGCCCTACGAGAAGACGGCGATCGTCAGCGAACGCCCCCTGACCCTGCACCGCGACGAGGCGGGCCGCCTGGACAGCGGCGACGGTCCGGCCCTCGGCTACTCGGACGGGTTCGAGCTGTACGCCTGGCGTGGCATGCCGGTGCCGCGGGACTTCCTGGACGAGCTGACCGCGCTCACCCCGGCGCGGATCCGTGCCGAGGAGAACGCCGAACTCCGGCGCGTGATGCTGGAGTTCTACGGCTATGACCGGTACCTGGACGAGTCCGGCGCGAAGCCCGTCCACCGTGACGAGACCGGGGTGCTGTGGCGGGTCGTCCTCGCCGGCGACGAGGACGTGGTGATGGTCGAGGTCGTCAACTCCACACCCGAGCCCGACGGTACGAGCCGTACCTACTGGCTGCGGGTGCCGCCGACGACCCGCACGGCCCGCGAGGGCGTGGCCTGGACGTTCGGCCTCGGCGCGGACGTGTACGAGCCGCTGCGGCAGACATGACCGCGGTCGGGCCGAACGTCAGGCCCGCTTCAGCTTCCCGAGTTGGGCGGAGACCAGTTCGGCCGGTACCTCGGCGGGCGAACCGGTGCCGCTCACCGCGTAGAACATGACGACTGTGGCGCCGCTGCGGACGACCACGAAGGCGTCCGAGGAGTCGCCCCGGGTCTGCAGCTCGAAGGCGACGGCGTCGTCGCCCGCGTCGGGTGCGGCAGCCGGCTTGACGGTGGTCCGGGCGGGTACGCCGCCCTCGTAGGCGGTGCAGTCCTTCAGGGCGGTGCGCAGGCCGTCGAGGATGCCTTCGGCATCCGGCTGGTCGTAGGCCATCAGGCCGATGGTGGTGGCGGAGCCGGCCGACGAGCCCGATGTGGCGTAGGCGAGGAGGCCGAGGAACTGCTTCGGGGCAGGCTTGGGGGACGCGGTGCGCATGTTCTCCAGCGGCTGGCAGACCGCTGGACGGGCGGTGCCGCCGCCGGCGGGCTTGGCGGGGAAGTCGGTGATCTGGAAGCCGTCCACCTCGGTCCCGGACAGTGCCGCGGACTTCAGCTCGGCCGCGTCGAGCGGGTCGGCGGCAGCCTCCGGCTCCTGCGCGGACGCCGAGGCGGACGGGGACCCGGACGCCGGGACGGACGGGGATCCCGAGGAGGTTCCCGACGGTGAGGCCTTCGCGTCGGAACCGTCGTCACCGCCGCCGCCCCCGCATCCGGTCACCAGCACCGCTGCGCAGAGGAGTGTCGCCAACTTGACCTGTCTTATGGGCACTTGGTGACTCCCTGATCTCGATTCCGAGCGAATGGATCAGCATTGCCTCATACGTGCGGTGATGGGGAGATTTTGCCGACACGTGATCTTTGGGCGGGGTCGGCGCTCAGGGCACCTGTACCGGTGTGGTCTCCAGGAGTTCGCCGGCCATCCGGCGGGCGGGGGCCTCCGTCTGTCGCGCGATGCGGTGGAAGGTCTCCTGGGCCGAGCGGGCCGGCCATTCGGGAGGCAGATGGCCGGCGGGCAGCCTCGGGTCCGTGCGGATGGTGTCCAGCCATTCGCTGATCACGCGCAGCCGGACACCGAGCGGATCGTCGGCGCCGGTGCCGGGCCAGCCGGACCAGCGCTGCTCGAACTCGGCGTACCGGGCACCCACGCCGGCCAGGTCCCAGGTGTCACGGATCATCAGACCGATGTCGGTGGCGTCGTCGGCCCTGGCGTGGAAGATCTTGACGTGGGCGGCCAGGCCCAGTTCGGAGACGAGCGCGGAGGCGTCGATGTCACCGGGCGCGATCCACAGCCCGCTGTACAGGGCACCGAAACCCGACCAGGTGAGCCGGGAGCGCAGATCGTGCCGCTGGCGCTGCCAGGATTCGGGGAGTGAGAAGCCGAGCAGTGTCCAGGTGCCGTCCCAGTCCTCGTTGACGGCGTCGGTCTGCCAGAGGCGCTGTTTGCCGTCCATGAGGATCTCGGCGGTCTGCTCGGTCAGGCCGAAGTACATCCTGCGCCCGTGGCGCTGACGCTGCAGCAGACCCCGGTTGACCATGCGGGTGAGGGTGGACCTGACCGCGTGCTCCCCGACTCCGGCGCGGGCGAGGACGTCGATGATGCTGCCCGAGTAGACGTGTCCGAGCCCCTCCTCCAGAACGTAGCTGCCGAACAGGGTGAACATGAGCGACTGGGGGCGCGGCTGCGGTCCGGCGGAGGTTTCCTCGGCGGCCTGGGTGATCTCGTCGTGCACGTCGGAAAGGGTACGGCCGCCCGGCGGATCCCCGGCGTCAGGGGGCGCGGACGGGGTCACGTGGATGTCGGGCCGACGGGGCCGCGGATCGTCATGCGGGGCTGCACAGACAGAACTCCCTTTTGGCTGAGCCTTGTTGGCGGAGCCGCGCTCATCGAAGTCGTCGGGGCCTCTCTTGTCCTGAGTACTGACAGCGCGAACATAGGTGTGTACATTGCGGCCGTCAAGAAAGTGCACAACATTTGGGTCGCAGGTCCGCGCGACTCCGTCTGTCACTTCGGGGCGGTCCCCTCCCCGTTCACCGTTGATTCCGTCAGGAGAGGCCCATGCAGAGGCGTGTTCTCGGGCTTGCGGCAGTAGTGATCACGGTCGTCGGCGCGGCCGGATGCGGGTCGTCGGACCCGGCAGGCAGTGGTTCGTCGTCCTCGGACGGCTCCAGGACCACGAAGGTCAAGGTCGGCATCATCCCCATCATCGATGTCGCCCCGCTCTACCTGGGGCAGAAGAAGGGGTTCTTCAGCAGCAGGGGCATCGAACTGGAGATGGTGCCCGCCCAGGGCGGCGCGGCGATCATCCCGGGTGTGGTGAGCGACCAGTTCCAGTTCGGGTTCAGCAACACCACGTCACTGATGATCGCCCAGGTCAAGGGCGTACCGATCAAGTCCGTGGTCAACGGCGCGGCCTCCAACGGCAAGGTCGGGGCGGATGTCACCGGTGTGGCCGTCAAGAAGGACAGCTCGATCAAGTCGGCCAAGGACCTCGCCGGGCGGACGGTCGCCGTCAACACCCTGCAGAACATCGGATCCACCACGGTGCGTGAGTCGGTCCGGCTGGCCGGCGGCGACCCGTCGAAGGTCAAGTTCGTCGAAATGCCGTTCGATCAGATGCCGGCCGCGCTGGACGGCGGGCGCGTGGACGCCGCCTGGATGGGCGATCCCGCGATGACGATCGCCAAGGCGCAGGGCGCCCGCGTGGTGGCCTCGCCGTTCGCCGAGACGGACCCGAAGCTCACCGTGGCGACCTACTTCACCTCCACCCAGGTCGTGAAACAGAAGCCGGATCTGGTCAGGAAGTTCGTCGCCGCCATGAGCGAATCCCTTCAGTACGCCTCCGACCACCCGGACGAGGCACGCCAGATCCTCACCACTTACACCAAGCTCAGCGGCGACGTCCTGAACAAGGTCACGCTGCCCGACTGGCCGACCGAGGTCAACCTGGCGTCGTTGGAGAAGCTGGCCTCCCTCGGCGAGCAGGACGGGCTCTTCGACGGCAAGAAGCCCGACCTGAACGCCCTGTTCTCGTGACCCGCGTCGCCGCCGCCGTCGATGCGTCGGGCCCTGCCGAAACCTCCGCCCGGCGGCTCCCGCAGCGGGCCGTCGCCCCGCTGCGCGGACTCGCCGGAATCGCCGGGCTCGTCGCGGTGATCGAGGTCCTGCCGCACACCGGCCTGGTGTCCGCCGACTACCTGCCACCGGCGTCGGTGACCGTCCGCGCCCTGTGGGCACTGCTCGCCGAACAGGCGTTCTGGACCGCGCTCGGCGACACCCTCACCGGCTGGGGCCTGGGCCTGGCCATCTCCGTCGTGGCGGGCGTGGCGGCCGGACTCGTCATCGGCTCCGTGCCCGCCCTGCGTGCGGTCACCGCCTCCACCATCGAGTTCCTGCGCCCGATCCCCTCCGTCGCCCTCATCCCCGTCGCCGTCCTGCTCTACGGCGCCGACCTCAGGTCCGAGCTGCTGCTCGTCGTGTACGCCGCCTTCTGGCAGGTGATCGTCCAGGTACTGGCAGGCATCCAGGACGTCGACCCGGTCGCCGACGACACCGCCCGCAGCTATCGGCTCGGCACCTGGGGACGGCTGCGCCACGTCATGTGGCCCACCGCCCTGCCGTACGTGATGACAGGCGTACGGCTGGCCGCCACCGTGGCGCTCATCCTCGCCGTCACCGCCGAACTGGTCATCGGCGCACCAGGGCTCGGCCGCGAGATCGCCGTCGCGCAGTCGTCCGGCGCCGTGCCGCAGGTCTACGCCCTGGTCCTGGTCACGGGCCTGCTCGGCGTCGCCGTCAACCTGGTGGCGCGAGCGGTCGAGCGACGGGCGCTGCACTGGCACCAGTCCGTACGCACGGAGGTGGCCGGATGACCGTCCTCACCGTCCTGCGGCGCGCCCTGCTTCTGCTGGGCCTGCCCGCCGTCCTCTTCGCCGTGTGGTGGTACGCCACCGCCGACAGCACCGACTTCTACGTGCCGCCGCTGTCCAGCATCCTCGATGCCTTCGGGAAGGTCTGGACGGGAGAGCGGCTGCTGTCCGACGTCGTCCCGAGTCTTCTGCGCCTCACCGCCGGCTACCTCATCGCCGTGGCGGCCGGAGTGGGACTCGGCCTCCTGGTCGGTCTGCGACGAGCCGTACGGGACGTCCTGGAACCGGTCCTCGAACTCTTCCGGGCCATCCCACCACCCGTACTCGTGCCGGTGATCATGCTGTTCGCGGGTATCGGCGACACCATGAAGGTGATCGTCATCGTCAGCGGCTGTGTGTGGCCGATCCTGCTCAACACCGTCGAAGGCGTCCGCGCCGTGGACGAGGTGCTCAGCGACACCTGCCGGTCCTACGGCATCACCGGTGCCGCCCGTCTGCGGCACCTGGTGCTCCGTGCGGCGAGCCCGCAGATCGTGACGGGCATGCGCCAGGCGCTGTCGATCGGGATCATCCTCATGGTCATCAGCGAGATGTTCGCCGCCAGCAATGGCCTCGGCTTCACGATCGTGCAGTTCCAACGCTCGTTCGCCATCCCTGAGATGTGGAGCGGCGTCCTGCTGCTCGGCATCCTCGGCTTCCTGCTGTCCCTGCTCTTCCGGATCGCCGAGAACCGGGTCCTGGCCTGGTACCACGGCCTGCGCCGCGCCCGGCGCAACCCCTGAAACGGAGCCGTCGATGCTCGACGTACGCCACCTGCGGAAGATCTACACCGGACGGAACCGCAACGTCGAAGCCGTGCGCGATCTGACGTTCCACATCGATGCCGGTGAACTCGTCTGCCTGGTCGGCCCCTCGGGGTGCGGCAAGACCACACTGCTGAAGTGCATGGCGGGACTGCTCGACCCCACAGACGGCGAAGTACTCCTGGACGGACGCCCGGTCGTCGGGCCCCCGCCCGGAATGGCGGTCGTCTTCCAGGAGTACGGCCGCTCGCTGTTCGCCTGGATGAACGTCCGCGACAACGTCGCCCTGCCCCTGCGCCGCAAGAAGCTCGGCAAGGCGCGGACGCGGGAACTGGTGGACCACGCACTGGAGGTGGTCGGTCTGGCCGACGCCCACCAGGCCTACCCCTGGCAGCTTTCGGGCGGCATGCAGCAGCGCGTGGCCATCGCCCGGGCCGTCGCCTTCGAACCGAAGGTCCTGCTCATGGACGAACCCTTCGCGGCCGTCGACGCCCAGACCCGTGCCGAACTGGAGGACCTCATCCGGCACTTGTGGCGGGAACTCGGTGTCACCGTCCTGTTCGTCACCCACGACATCGACGAAGCCGTCTACCTCGGCCAGCGCACCGTCATCCTGTCCGCGTCACCGACCGTGGTGCGGGAGGACGTCACCATCGATCTCCCCGACGAACGCGACCAGTTGCACACCCGCTCCAGCCCGCGCTTCGCCGAACTGCGCGCCCACGTCTACGAGCAGATCCAGCAGGCGAAACACCACAACGGCGACACGGCCACCGAGGTCGCCGACCGGATCCCCGAGCCCTCGCTGCCGAAAACCGTACGCTGAGCGGCAGTTGCCGCGGAACACCCGCACCCGGCCGCCGTCCCTCACCTGTGGTGCTCCAGTTCCCGCGCGGGTGACCCGGCTCGGCGCGCTGCTACGGCCATGACGGCGACGGCGATCAGGACGAGGCCGGCGCCCACGTACAGCGGCGCCGTGTAGCCGAGGCCCGCGGTGATGGCCAGGCCGCCGAGCCAGGCGCCGAGAGCGTTGCCGACATTGGACGCGGACACGTTGGCGCCGGCGGCCAGCGCCGCTCCCTGGGCGTGGTCGGTGACGCGAGTGATCATGCCGGGCACACTGGCGAACCCGGTCACTCCCATCAGGAACACCAGGACCACCGACGCGGCGGCGCTGGTGGCCAGCAGACCGAACGGGGCGAGGGTGACGCCGAGTCCGAGCAGGGAAAGGACCAGCGTACGGTCCCGGTCCAGGTCGGCGGCCCGGCCGCCCACCAGGTTCCCGACGACCAGGCCGACGCCGTACACCATCAGCAGCCAGGCGACGTCCGACGACGAGAAGCCGCCGACCTCGGTGAACGTGTAGGCGATGTAGCTGAACGCGCCGAACATGCCGCCGTAGCCGAGCGCGGTGGCCGTCAGCGTGAGCCAGACCTGCCAGGAGCGGAACGCACGGAACTGGGCCCGCGGACCGGTGGGCGGCAGCCGCTCCGGGCGGCCCGTCACCTCCGACGTCAGGGGCCCTCCGGCCGAGCCGGGCACGAGGGCGACGATGCCCGCCAGCGCGAGCAGGCCGATCGCGGTGACCGCCCAGAAGGCCGCCCGCCAGCCCCAGCGTTCCCCGACGAGTGCGCCGAACGGCACACCCAGCACGTTCGCCACCGTCAGCCCGGCGAACATGACCGCCACCGCCCGGGACTTCCTCTCCGGCGCGACCAGACCGCGCGCGACCAGCGAGCCGATACCGAAGAACGAACCGTGGCACAACGCGGCGACGATCCGGCCCAACATCATCACCTCGTACGTGGGCGCCACCGCGGAGAGCAGATTGCCGATGACGAACAACACCACAAGGCCGACCAGCACCTGCTTGCGGGGCAGCCGTGCCGTGGCGGCGGTCAGCGCGATCGCACCGACCGCGACGCTCAGCGCGTACCCGGAGATCAGCCGGCCGGCGACAGCCTCCGACACGTCGAAACTCGACGCCACCTGCGGCAGCAGCCCGGCGATCAGGAACTCGGTCAGCCCGATCCCGAAACCGCCCAGGGCCAGCGCGATCAGTCCACTCGGCATCTGTCGCATGGCCCCACTCTCACCCCCGGCGGCGGACCCGTCCATGGACAAAGATCGATGACGCTTGGACGGAACCCAAGAGGCCCTGGGGCCGGTACACAGTTGGCCGCGCCGTGATCCCGTCGTCAGGACGTCGTGCCGTGCGGCTCCCGGACGACGGCGACATGCGACCAGAAACAAACGCGATCGGACAGATTCGATCGGCTGACGCGGTGGAGAGTGAACTTTCCGAGGGTTCGCTGTCAAGGCTCTGCGGGGAAGTCGTCCGTCGGATCGTTCGCAGGGTGTCGATTCGGTCCTTCGAGGCAGGAAATCCCCCGCGCACTCTTGACGGAGGGTCTATGGCTGCGTAGACATGACCGCGCGGTCAGTGATCGCGCGGTCATACGGTTGACCTGGTTCGATACTCACAGCCATCGGGAGTTCTCATGACACGAGTGGTGGGGCGGAACGCGGGTTCCGCAGCGCCGCGCAGCGCGGACGTGGCCCGGGTGGCCGGCGTTTCACGCAAGTCGGTGTCGCGGGTCCTCAACAACGAGCCGTACGTCTCCGACGAGATCCGCCGACGTGTCCTGGAGGCGGCCGAGCAGCTCGGGTACCGGCTGAACCACGCGGCCAGAGCGCTCGCCTCCGGCCGGAGCCGTTCCATCGGTGTCGTGGCCCTCGGAACAGCCGGGTACGGAACGGCCATGCTCCTCGTGGGTGTCGAGAAGGCCGTTCGGGACGCCGGTTACGCGCTGCGGGTGGTGAACACGGCGGACGGTGACCCCGACGGCATCGCCGGCGCGGTGCTGTCGCTCCTGGAACAGGGAGTTGACGGCATCGTCGTCTCCGAGCCCATCGTGGAGGGAGAGGTCTCCGTCAGGATCGACGTACCGGTCCTCTTCCTGGGCGCGCCGCCGGCCTTCACCTCGGCTCGGACCCTGAGCGTGGGTGTGGGCGCCTTCGAACTGGCGCGGGCGGCCACCGATCACCTGCTGGATCTGGGGCACACGACCGTGCACCATCTCGCGGGCCCGCGACGCTGGTACGCCTCGAAGGACCGTGCCGACGGCTGGCGTGCGGCGCTGACGGCACGGGGCGCGCCGGAACCTCCCGTGTTCGACGGCGACTGGTCACCCGAATCCGGTCACGCCGCGGGCCGTGAACTGGCCGAGGACCCGTCCGTGACCGCTGTCTTCGTGGCGGGCGACGAGATGGCCATCGGCCTGATCCACGCCCTGCGCGAGGCGGGCCGCCGGGTACCGGAGGACATCAGCGTGGTCGGCTTCGACGGCAACCCCGTCTTCGCCTACGTCACCCCTCCGCTCACCACGGCCCGTCAGCCCTTCGACGCCGCCGCACGGGAAGGGATCAGGCTGCTCGTGCACGCCATCGAGGAGCCGGAGACCGACCTTCCCGCGGCGACCGAACCACCGGTCGAGCTCGTCGTCCGCGGTTCGACCGCACCGCCGCCCTCCCACCGGAGGCAGCCGGTGCCCCGCACCAGCTGAACCACCATGCAGTCCGCGTGTGGAACAGGACCCACGCGTGAGCACCACCTCCGTCTCCGAGCACCCTCGTCCAGTGAGGTTCGCCGGAGCCGTCTCACCACGACGCCGGCCGCTGTCAGGGCCGGCCGGCGTCACTCGTCCGCCGACTCCACCGTTCTCCGCCCGGCTCGATCCGGCGGTCGGTGGGCGGCGGGCACGGAAACCCACCACACATCTCATCCCTTTCCCCGGGAGCCGCAATGTCCCCTGCCCAGACAGGCGCCAGACCCGGCGTCGCTCCGCAGACCCGTCCCCTCTTCCTCCTGACGGCCGTACTCGCCCTGCTCGCCGCGGTGGCGACACTCCTTCTGCCCGCGGCGGGCCGGGCCGACGCCCTGACCCGCCCGTCGCAGACGATGTACACGCCGCCGTCGAACGCTCCTTCGCCCGGCTCGTTCTATCCGCGGGAGCTGCGTCTGCAGCACAACGGCTCGGCCAACGGCACGCTTCTGTCGACGTTCGAGCAGTACACCACCGGCACACCGGTCTTCCCGATCTATCGCAGCACCGACAACGGCAACGCCTGGACGAAGATCTCCGACGTCGCCGACACGCAGAACGGCTGGGGCATGCGCTGGGAGCCCGAGCTGTTCGAACTCCCCGCCGCGATGGGTGACTTCCCGGCAGGCACCATCCTGGCCGCCGGAGCGTCCGTCCCCGCCGACCGATCCGCCATCAAGATCGATGTCTACGCCAGCCTGGACCGCGGCCAGACCTGGACCTTCGTCAGCAACGTCGCCACCGGTGGCGCGGCCTACGACACGAACGGCAACACCCCCGTGTGGGAGCCGTTCTTCCTCTACGCCAACGGCAAGCTGATCGTCTACTACTCCGACCAGCGCGACCCCGCCCACGGCCAGAAGGTCGTGCACCAGGTCTCCACCGACGGCCGTAACTGGGGCCCGGTCGTGGACGACGTGGCGATGCCCACCTACAGCCAGCGCCCGGGCATGCCCACCGTCGCCAGGCTGCCCAACGGCAACTACGTCATGACGTACGAATACGGCGGCTCGCCCGCGGGCAACTTCGCCGTCTACTACAAGATCTCCGCCGACCCGGAGGCGTTCGACTCCGTCACGGGCATCCCCCTGCGGTCGACGGACGGCGCGGTCCCCACCAGTACCCCGTACATCACCTGGCTGCCCACCGGCGGGCCCAACGGCACCCTCGTCGTCAGCGCCTACAGCACCGGCGACCTGTTCCTCAACACCGCCGGAGGCGCCGCCGACACCTGGACGCGCATCAACTCCGCGGTCGCCGGCGGCTACAGCCGCGGCCTGCTGCCCCTGGCCGACGGCCACAGTCTGCTGGTGCTCAGCGGGGGAAGCGGCGGCAGCGACGTCCGTAACCCCGTCACGTACGCCACCATCGACCTGGGCGGCGGTATCTCGGACGGCGCCACCTACACGGTGTCGAACGCCAACAGCGATCTCAGGCTGACCATCGCGGGCGGCACCACCGCCAACGGCACCGGCGCGACCCAGCAGACCACCACCAACGCCACCGACCAGCAGTGGCGCTTCGTGGCGCAGCCCTCCGGCTTCTTCAAGATCTTCAACGTGGCCAGTGGCAAGGTCCTCGGCGTGGAGAACCAGTCCACCGCCAACGGCGCCAGGATTCTCCAGTGGGACGACAACGGCACCCTCGACCATGAATGGGCCGTCGCCCCGAACCCCGCAGGCGGCTACACGCTCACCAACCGCGTCACCGGCAGGTTCCTGGAGATACCGAACGCCTCCACCACCGTCGGTGCCACCGCCGACCAGTGGGGCGACACGGGCTGCGCCTGCCAGCGCTGGAATCTGACGCAGACCGCACCGCCGCCGCTGGGCACGGGGCAGTACATCCTCGTCAACAAGAACAGCGGCAAATACCTCGACATCCCCAACGGCTCCACCGCCACCGGTACGGCCGTGGGCCAGTGGCAGAACTCCGCCTGCCTCTGCCAGCTGTTCACCTTCCAGTCCGCGGGCGGCGGAGCCTGGACCATCAGGAACGCCAACAGCAACCTCAACCTCGACATCCGCAGCGGTTCCACCACCGCGGGAGCCGCCCTCGTCCAGAACACCCCCTCCGCCGCCAACTCGCAGAAGTGGACCCTCACCGACGCGGGCAACGGATACTACGAGCTGAAGAACGTCAACAGCGGCCTCAACGCCGGCGTCGCCCAGTCGTCCACCAGTAACGGCGCGGCGGTCGTCCAGTGGACCGACGTGAACGTCGACGACCAGCTCTGGAAGATCGTCCGCATCAACTGAGCGCTGTAGGCCCCGCTCGCACAGGGTCTCCCGCCGGCTCGGACTCGCACCGCGACCCGAGTGCCGGGAGGCCCTGTGCCGCGCGGCCACGACGGCGACGCCGGGCGGCGAGATCGGTGGCGCCGCGGCCCGGACCACGCCGTCACAGGCAGCGAGTCGTCGGGGCGTCGCCGCCGGACCGCTGTACGCCCCGCCCGCCCGGCTCCGTGATCGAACGGCGGCACTTGCCCGCGTGGCGGGAGGCGTTCGCCTTTCCCGGTCAGCGGACCGGAGTACGGCTCTCCGGACTCGGCCCGCTTCTGCTGCCCGGTGCCGGCGGTGTCGGGCCCCGGCCGATCCACGACGAGGACGCGGCGGCGGGCGCGGAAGCGGGACCGAGACGTTCCAGGAGGCCGATGCGCAGGGGATCCGTGTCCGGGAGACCGAGATCGGTGACGACCGCCAGGGCCTGGGTCCAGGCGCCGGTCGCGGCGTGGGTGTGGGCGGTGACGTGGTGGACGTCGCCGAGACAGACGAGCCCGGCGGCCTCACCGTGGCGGTCGCCGGTCCGCTGGAACAGGTCGAGGGCCCGCCGGTAGCGGTCGACGGCCTCCGGGTGCTGTCCGAGACGGTGATGGATGTAGCCGAGGCTGTCCTGGATATGCGCCTGGCCGTTGAGATCCGCGGTCTCCTGGGCGAGCGCGAGGGCCTGGCGGCAGTGCGCGAGAGCCTGGGGGTGGTCGCCGAGTTGGGCGAGGATCCACCCGATGTGATTGAGAGCGGCGGACTGCCCGGCCCGGTCACCGGCCGCCCGATGATGCCGAAGGCTGTCGTGGGCGTGACCGAGCGCCTGATGGTGCCGGCCCTGTGCCTCCGACATCCGGGAGAGATGCTGATGGATACGGGCCTGCCCGGTGTGGCCGCCGGCCTGGTCGAAGAGATCCAGCGCGCGCAGATAGTGGGCACGGGCTTCCTCGGGACGGTCCAGCCGGTCCTGGGCGAGTCCGAGACCGCGGTGGGCATCGGCCTGCCCCTCCTTGTCACCTCGGCGCCGCGCGGCGTCCAGCGCCGTGGTGTGGACGGCCGTCAGCGCTCGCCGGTACCCGTGCCGGTCGAGATACGTGGTGAGCGCCGACGCGAGCCGCCAGGTATGGCTGTCGAAGCCCTGGGCCGGAGCCTGTTCCACGGCGGCCAGGAGGACCGCGTGCTCGGCGGCGAACCAGGCCTGCGCCTGTGGGTGGTCCGACAACTCCTCGGGCACGGCACCCGGCTGGGCGGGTGGCAGGGGAGTCGGACGGGGCCGGGGAGTCAGCAGGGCGTCGGCGCTGTGGGCGGTGTGCAGATAGTGGTCGAG
Organism: Streptomyces sp. AK08-02; assembly: GCF_033795085.1. Classification (NCBI taxonomy): domain Bacteria; kingdom Bacillati; phylum Actinomycetota; class Actinomycetes; order Kitasatosporales; family Streptomycetaceae; genus Streptomyces; species Streptomyces sp. AK08-02. Next base: position 280,083 of record NZ_JARAZV010000009.1, on the reverse strand, counting down.
CATCCGGTGCGTGGCCCTGCGCCGGGTGTCCGCACTGTCGTGCGCGGCGACGAGTTCGGCGGCGTAGGCGCGGAGCAGGTCGTGGAAGGTGTACCGGCCGGGCACCTGCTCGGTGACGAGGTGCCCGCGGACCAGTTCGGCCAGCAGGACCCGGGCACGCGGCGTCGGTACGTCGGCCAGGGCGGCGACGGCCGGAAGGGCGGCGTCGGGTCCGGGGTGCAGGCCCAGCAGCCGGAAGAGCCGGGCGGCGTCGGGGCCGAGCGCGTGGTAGCTCCACGAGAACACCGCCCGCACCTGGCTGGCCGCCTCCCCGCCGTCGAGGGCGTCCAGGCGTCCGTCGGCCCGGCGCAGCTCCCCGGCGAGCGCCGCGAGCGGAAGACCGGACTGGGCGGTGGCGCGGGCGGCGACGATCGCCAGCGCCAGCGGCAGCCCCGCGCACTGGCCGACGATCTCCCTCACGGCGGCGGGTTCGGCCGTCACCCGGTCCGCTCCCAGCCGGCCGACCAGCAGTTCCCGAGCCTCGACGGGACCGAGCAGGCCGAGGGTCAGCAGATGGGCCCCCTCGGCCGCGGCCAGCCCGGTCAGCGACTTCCGGCTGGTGACCAGCGCCAGACACCCGGGCGCGCCTGGCAGCAGCGGCCGGACCTGTTCGGCGTCACGGGCGTTGTCCAGGACCACGAGCACCCGACGCCCGGCCAGGAGGCTGCGGTACAGCCCGACCTGGGCTTCCAGGCCGGCCGGGACACGGGCCGGCGGCACGCCGAAGGCGTCCAGGAACCCCCGTACCGCCTCCGCCGGACCCACCGCCGGTCCGCCAGGATCGAACCCGTGCAGATTCACGTACAACTGCCCATCAGGGAAGGCCTGTTGGGTCCGGCGTGCCCAGTGCACGGCCAACGCGGTCTTGCCCACCCCCGCGGTTCCGGACACCGCCGAGATCACCACCGCCGACGGTTGCTCCAACGCCGATTCGAGGATCTCGTCGAGCCGCGAGAGCTCCTTGCCGCGTCCGGTGAATCCTCGTACACCCATGGGCAGTTGTACGGGGATTCCGCCCGGCCACGGCACGGTCGTCGGCGGCCGGCGCACCGGGGGAGCGGCGAGGTGGGCGATCTCGGTCGGCGGCCGGGGCGTCGGCCATGACGAGGGGCCCGGCCCGTCTCCCCGCAGGATCGACTGATGCGCCTCCCGCAACGCCGTCCCGGGGTCGGCGCCCAACTCCTCGGCCAGCCGCCGCCGGACGGTGGCGTAGCGGTCCAGCGCCTCCGCGCCGCGCCCGGCGGCGTGCAGGGCCCGCATCAGCGCCCCGGTGAGCGGCTCCACCAACGGGTACTCGCCGACCAGTTCGGTCAGCGGCCCGATCACGGCGACGGGATCACCTGTGCGTGACTCCAGGTGGGCCCACCCGACGGCGGCGTCCACCCGCTGCTGCCGCCACGCCTCCCGTACCCGCCCCGCCCACTGCCCGTCCAGCCCGGCCAGCGGTTCGCCGCGCCACAGGCCGAGTGCCTCGCGCAGCATCGAGGCCCTCGCTTCCGGCGTACGCCCCAACTCCCGTGCTCGTGAAGAGAGTTGCCGGAACCGGTGGACGTCGACCCGATCCGGGTGAGCCTCCAGGAGGTACCCGCCGGAGCGGCGCAGCAGGCGTAACCGGGCATCCTCCCTCTCCCTGTCCGCGGTCTGCTCGCACAGCCGCCGGAGCCGGGCGATATGGGCGTGCAGTGCGCGTCGTGCCCCGTCGGGCGGATCCGCGCCCCAGACCCGCTGGATCAGGACGTCGACCGTGACGGGCCGGCCGGTGTCCACCGCCAGCGCTGCCAGCACGGCCCGGCGCTGGGGTGGCCCGACCTCCGCCGTCCGGCCCCGTACCGACAGTTCCACCGCACCGAGAAGTCGCACATCCATCACGCTCTCCGCACCCCCCGTGCAGATCTTCTCCACGTGTCGCGCACACTCTCACGCTGGGCGACAACCTATCGACAACGTTCTGAGCCACATTCGAACCTCAGTCTGAGGGCCGAAGAGGCGTCGACGCACGGCGGCGCTCCGCACCCGGGGGACGGTGATGCGCGGAGCGGACGTATCGGGGTGCCCGCACCGCGACCGACCAGTCCGCGGCCCGGGCCCGAACCGGTACGAGAGGTGAGCACGGTGACGGGAGCCGTCCACCCGGTGGCCGTGTGTCGGCGGTGTGGGGGGAGACGGACGTGAACGAGCCATGGGGAGCACCGGGGACGGGGACGGCGGCGGGAACGGCGGCTCTGTCGGTGCGGCAGCTGGACCGGCCCGCGGAGTCGGAGCGGGGCGCGGCGGTGTACCCGCCGACTGTTCCGGACGGTGGCGGGCGGAGCGTGCTGGAAGGCGCGTTCGGATTACTGGACGCGGTGGAGCGGGCCGGTCACGCCGGACTGACCAGGCTCGCGGCGGAGTGCGGGCTGCCCAAGACGACCGCGTACCGGCTGCTGGAGCAACTGGTCGACCTCGGTGCCGTGGAGCGGAGCCGCACGGGCTATCGCATGGGCTCGCGGATGTTCCGGCTCGGGCAGGCGTGGCAGCCGTATCCGGGGCTGCGATCCGCCGCCCGGGGTCCGGCCCGCCGTCTGGCGCGGGCCACGGGCGCGGGTGTGGGGGTCAACGTGCTGAGCGAAGGGCGGACCCTGGTCCTGGACTGGACGGTCTGCGAGACCGACGAGGCGCTCGACCCGCTGCTCGACGGCGCGGTCTGGCCCTGGTCCACCGCGGCGGGCAAGGTGCTGGTGGCCGGGGCGCGCTCACGGCTCCCGCTGGGGCCGATGCCCGCGTCCTGGCGACGGGAGTCCGCGGCGATCCGTGACCGGGGCGTCGCCTTCGACCGGGAGGAACTGGTGGCGGGAGCCTGCTGCGCGGCCGTGCCGCTGTACGGCCCGGGTGGCGCGCTGCTGGCGTCCCTGAGCGTCGTGACGGATCCGGCGCACAGCCTGGAGCGGCTCGTGGACGTCGTCCAGCAGACGGGACGGACGATCAGCGCGCGCCTGCGCGCCCGGTGAAACGACGCGTCCTTCCGAATTCCCGGATACATGGGATTCCCGCAGGCAGGGGATTCCCGGAGACAGGGGCTGTCGATGAACTGTCGACGGATTGTCGACGGGCTCTGGGACGGTTCACCGGAGAAGGACGCACGGTCGAAACCAGAAGGGGGATTCCGTGGCAGCCGACGAATCTTCGGTGACTGTTGACGCTGTGACACCCAGGATCACGCCGAAACCGGACGACACACCGCCGAGCGCGAGTATCTCCTGGCCGACCGGAACGGTGCGAGCGGGCAAGCCGGTCACGATCACGGTGAACGCGAATCCCGGCACCGGGTGGACCTGGAAGACCAACCATTGGGAGCCCGTACCTCTGGTCACCTTCTCCGAGACGCTCCTTGTCATTCCGACCGTGGTGAACCTGAGGGATCACCGGGGAGGCGGCACGAGCTATTCCGCGAAGTTCCCGAACTCGGGCAGCTTCGTCATCACGGCGACCCTGGTGCAGTCCAACGGAACCCAGATACAGGCCCCCTCACGGACCATCACGGTGAGCGCGCCGGTCGCCCCGGTCTTCACCTGGGCGGCTCCGGCAGCGGGTGCCGCGCTCGATCTGGGGCCGGGCGGCGGCCAGGCCGAGGTGAAGCTGACCGCGGGGAGCGACGAGTTCTATCCGTTCACGGTGAGCATCACCCACGACGGTCTGCCCGCCACTCAGGACCAGTTCGCGGCCGGCACACAGTTCCAGAAGACGGTCGCCTTCGGTCCTGCGACGGCCGGGCCCCGGACCATCTCCGTGACCTGTGCCGATCCGAACGGTCTCTCCTCGACCCAGACCCGCACGCTGGCGGCGCGGGACAGCGCGCCGCCGACGGTGGCGCTCGCCCCCTTCAGTGACAGGCAGACCGTCAGGTCCCTCCCTCACACGGTCACGCTCACCGGGACGACGAACGGGGCGCAGTCCGGGATCACCGGGGTCACGTTCGCGTTCACCGACGGCCCGTCGGGATCCGCGCAGGACACGTCGTCCGGTGGCGACTGGTCGGCCTGGCGGGTGCAGGCTCCGCTGGCCGCCACCGGGACCTACCCGTTCAAGATCACCGTCACCAACTCCCGCGGTAGCAGCGCCACCGCCTCCGGGACCGTCACGCTGGTCGCCCAGGGCCCTCCGGTGTTCACCTGGGCGGCTCCGGCCGACGGTGGCGCGATCGACCTGGGACCGGCCGGCGGCCAGGTCGAGGTGCGGCTGACCTCGGGGAGCGACCAGTTCTATCCGTTCACGGTGAGCATCACGCACGACGGTCTGCCGGCTACGACCGATCAGTACACGGGTACGCAGTTCCAGAAGACGGTCCCGTTCGGGCCGGCTCCGCTCGGCGCCCGGGCGATCACCGTGACCTGCGCCGATCCGAACGGTCTCTCCTCGACCCAGACCCGTTCGCTGGTGGGACGCGACAGCGTGCCGCCGACGGTGGCACTCGCTCCCTTCGAGGGGAGCCAGACGGTCGACTCGCTGCCCCACACGGTCACGCTCACCGGGACGGCGAACGGGGTGCAGTCCGGGATCACCGGCATCGCCTACGAGTTCACCAACGGCCCGTCGGGATCCGCGCAGGACACCTCGTCCGGTGGCGACTGGTCGGCCTGGCAGGTGCAGGCCCCGCTGGCCACCACCGGGACCTACCCGTTCAAGATCACTGCCGTCAACTCCCGGGGCACCACCGTCTTCGCCTCCGGAACCATCACCCTGCATCTGTAGCCACGGCAGTCGACGACCGAGGGAGTTGCCATGGCTGTGGCGACAGCGGAGCCGATCGGATCACACACGTGACGTCATTCAGGGACCAGGTGATGCTGAAGCTGGGCGACCCGGCCGCGTTCGGCGCCCTGCTGCGGCCCGCCGAGGACACCGACCGGCAACTGATCCGCACCATGCTGGCCGCGAGCCACGACCTGTCGGCGCTCCGCGTCGACCGGGTCCGGGACGTGGCGGTGGACGCACTGGAACTGCAGCACCCGCTCCGCGCGACGGCCCGGACAACGGGCACCTGGACCCGGACGGTGCCCAGTTACGCCCGGACGGAACTCGCCCTGGACGCGGCGGAGTCACGCAACCCCGTCTGGATCGACGTGCTGGCCCGTCTGCGGGTCACCGTCGTGGCGGAGATCGATCCGGCCGGCGCCGAATCGGTCGTCAGCGAGGCGGCCGACACCTTCACCACACTGGACGAGTTCCGTCGGCAGTTCCCGTTCGTCGACCTCGACCGGTTCATGGCCGAGCACGGCATCACCACCGTGGAACAACTCCGCGACGCCTACCAGTACCTGCGGACCACGGTCCGTCTACGGGCCGCCGCACCCTTCGATCCGGACGACCCGGCCAACGCGTACACGCTGAACGTCGCGCTCGCCGCCCTCGCGGTCGATCCCTTCGATCTCGCCGAGGGACTGCGCGCCGCCCGAATGGTCAGGGAAACGAGCAGAGAACTCACCGGGGCGCCACCGAAGGGGGTGGTGGCCGAATGCACCGCCGCCTACGCGGTCGCCGTCGTCTTCTCCGCGGAAGGCCCCGGAAAGAACGGGATCACCTCCGCCACGGTCGGGCGACTGTTCGCCGGGGCGGGTGTGGCCGCGCTTTTCCTTGACACGAGCTGAGGAATCCAAAATGCCGTCGAACAGGCAGTCCGACAAACGATCCACACCCACTCCAGAACCTGAACCTGCACCTGATGAGCGGGGCCCGTCGGCCGAGAGCGGGTCGGCACGAACCGCTGACGCGCGGGCCACCGCGGAATCCGGTGAGCCGCCCGGCGAGGCAACTCCCGAGCCCACCGTTCTCTCCCAACAGGAGCTGCAGCGCCTGCGCGCCCGGCTCCTACGCAAATACCACTGAAATTCAACCACCACTGAAATTCAACGCACTTCAGGCCCGAAAAAGATTGAGGAGGGGCCGATGACCGTTCGCTACGTCCGCGTGAACCCGGTAGTCGATCTGTTCGCACCAGCCGTTCGCGCCTACGGCAACATCGCCGTGGTCGGCAAGGTCACGCTGCCGCCGAAGTCACCGCCGACCGATCCGGCGAAGGTGAACACACCGATCGACTTCACCGACCCGGCCGAGGCGCGTCGACGCGCTCCGGGCGACCTCGGGGAAGCCGTGGCGCTCGCCTTCCAGCAGTCGCCGGGCCCGTCCCTGGTGACGGCGGTACGGGTGGACGAGCAGAATCCGGACTGGAAGGCCGCGCTGGACGTGGTCGCGAGCCTGGACGTGCAGCTCGTGGTGCTCGCCAACACACCGCTGAACGCCACCACCGGTCGTGTCGACGCCCCGGAGGGCGCGTTGGTGACCCTGGCCAAGCATGTCGCCTCGGTGTCGGAGACCGGCGGCGAGGGCCGGCAGCGGATGGGCGTGGCCATGCTGCCCAAGGACTCGTCCGACCCGGGCCCCGTACAGGGCACCCTGGCCCACGACCGCATGGTCTACGTCGCGCATCGCAGCACCCAGGACGCCGCGGCGGCCGTGGCCGGCGCTGTCGCGGGCCACCAGCCGCACATCTCCCTGCTGTTGAAGCCGGTCAACATCACCAGCCCGTCGTTCAGCCAGGCCGAGATCGAGACCCTCAACGGTCCCGAGACGTTCGAGTCCGGCCCGGCCGGACGTGGCGTCAACTGGCTGACCAGCCCGTCGATCATCCCCGGCAGCGGCGTCTACATGGGAGAGGGCTACACCGGGAATCCGGGCGGGACGAAGTACATCGACGCCATGCGCACGGTCGACGACCTCAACTTCCGGCTCAACGCGTCGCTCATCAAGACGATCGGCAACGTGCGGATCAGCCGTTCGGGGCTGCGCGCGCTGATCGCCCGGCTGGAGGCCATCCTCGGACCGGAGGTGCAGCGAGAGGTGCTCAACGGGTTCGAGGTCTTCGTGCCGCTGTTGACCCTGCTGGACAAGGACCCGGCGACGCTCACCGCCGCGGAGGCCGAGCGGATCCACCAGGCCGAGGTACGGCGGATGGTGCAGGTCATGATCGCGATCCACTACGCCGGTATCACCCACAGGCTTTCCATCGCGATGAATTTCAACTGAGGGAGCATCGATGCCGGACTGGAACACACGGCTAGAGGTGAAGCTCGGGGACAGCACCATCACCCCGATCTCCAGCTTCACCCCGACGTTCAACGTGCCGCACACCGTGCTGCACAGCATCGAGGCCGACAACGTCGGCTTCGTCCGCCAGCCGTTCACCTTCACCTTCATGATGGCGGTGCCCGCGGTGGCGGCGGCGGTCGCCGATCTGACCGAACTGGCCGCGAACGGCCAGGAGTTCTCCGTGGTGGTCGCCGAGAAGAAGGGCACCGACTGGGCGTTCGACTCCATGAAGTTCGCCCGCTGCGTCGTCACCTCGGCCAATCCCAGCAACGTGGTGATCGACGGCGTTCCGCAGGCCAGCTTCAGCTGTCTGGCGCTGGACGTGGGCCTGGAGGCGTAGCCGTCGTGGACACGGAGGCCGTGGACGCGGAGGAGGAGGCGGGCGACCCGTTCACGGTCGCACCGCACGCGGCCGGTGCCGGTGCCGGCCCGGTGATCAACTACCACTTTCCGGTCGAGATACAGGCGTTGGGCGCGCTGCCCGAGAGCGAGAGCGAGCAGTTGGTCTGCCGGGTGTTCGACCAGCTCGGGCGGGAGCTCGCCAGCCGGCTCTGACGCCGGGTGCGGGCCGGATCGACAAGGGCGGGGGAGACATGGCTGCGGGGACGAACGTTCCGGTGCTGGTGGGGCCGGTGCCGCTGCTCTACGTACAGAAGATGACGGTCGTCGAGGGCTACGAGATCGAGCGGATCATGGGCAGCCGGTTTCTTCAGGCCACCCAGCCCACCAAGAAGCAGATCGGCATCGAGGCGCTGCTGATCGGTCCGAGCCGGTGGGGACTGAAGAAGGCGCTGGAGGCTCTGGCGCTGACGTCCAGGGCGCTGGTGGCGACCTCGGCGGCTCTGCTGCCCAGCGGCATCCCGGTGGTGTCCGGTCTGACGATCAGTGTGGACATGCAGATCACCGAGCTGCATTTCACGCAGAGCGTGGCCAGGCGGGAAGCCCTGGACGTGTCGATCTCACTGCTCGAGGTGCCCCGGTCCAGCCTGACCGCGGTGATCGGCGAGGTGGCGGATCTCGCCGTGGCAGCCGGGACCGCGCTGCTGCCGGGGTCGGTGGCGCCCAACCCGATCGCCCGTGGCGTGCAGGGCCTGTTGTAGCCGCCCGGCGGCTCAGGGGATCAGCGGATCAAGACCAGGACCAGAACCAGGACGAGGAAGGAGGCGATCCGTGGCGACGCGCAGTTTTCTCCGGTTGCCGATCGACGCCGACGAGGGTTTCCCGCAGGCGTTCCGGCTGGCCGTGGCCGGTCGCAACTACCAGTTCCGGCTGTACGCCAACGTGGCGGAGGACGTCGTCCGCGGCGCGCCGGCCGGTCCGCTCGAACTGCCGGCCGCCCAGGCGTTCCTGGTGCTCTCGGTGGACCGGGAGGAACCCGGCGGACCCGTCTCGATCCTGCGCCGCAAGCTGGTGTCGGGCGTCGAGTACCCGGCCGCCGAACTGGTCCTGACCTTCCGGACGATGCGGCTGGACCTCCGGAACCTCAACTCGGCCGGTTCGTTCGGCTCCGAGGTGGTCGGCGGGGTGGCCGTCGGATGAGTTTCGTGCTCTGGTACATGATCGAGATCGCCGAGGCCGAGCAGCCCGGCGGTCGGGTGACGGGGGCGGCGGCCGGACGGTTCGGCCCGGGCCTGCCGCTCAGGGTGTCCAACGATGTGCTGAGCGGTTCCCTGGTCATCGACGCGGACGTCACCGTGACGATGACCGACGGCGCGTCGGCGGACACGTTCGAGATCAGTCTGATCAACCTGCCCGGCCAGGTCACGGACCTGATCAAGAACACCCATGCCGCCGGGCCGGTGAACACCACCATCCATCTCGGCTACTTCGACGAACCGACGACCAGGACCACCGCGGGACGGGTACTGGTCGGCCGGGTCGTCACCGTCACCGGCGGTGTCGGCGACGACGGTCTGTCCCGCACCGTGCTCCGCGGCCAGGAGGAAGGCGGGTACCTGCTGCGCAACACGCCGGTGGAGCTGGACCGCCGCGCGGGCACCGAAACCGTCGACCTCGCCAAGTCCCTGGCCAAGGCGGCCGGGGTGTCGCTGGCGGACGGCTCCACGATCGGCGGCGGCCCGAGGGACCTCACCGTCCGGGCCGGATCCGCTCTGGACGCCCTCGGCGCGCTGGCGGCGCAGGCGGACGTGCCGCTGGTGGTGCGGGACGGTGCGGTCTACCTCGGCTCGGCGGTCGGTGCGCTGACCGACCCGGCACCGGTCGTGTTCGACCCGGACACCAACCTGGTCTCCCTCAGCAGCTCGACCTCCGAGGACACCGAGGCGCGCCCCGTGTTTCCGCCCCGGCCCGCGGTGGACGACGTACCCCGGGCCGAGTCGGCGGTGCTGCCGCCGGTCCGCACCACACTGGACCTCACGGTGCTCGGCCATCCCCGGCTGCGCGTGGGCCAGGTGGCCACCACGACCGGCCTCTCCGGTGTGCCGGCGGGCACGCTGAGGGTGTCTCACGTGGAGCACTCCTTCCGAGTCGGCGCGGGCTACACCGCGCGGCTCCGACTGATCGCCGCCGACCCCGGAGAGCGGGCCCAGGTCCGGACCGGCGTACAGGGTGTGGTGGACCGCTGGCGTGACGTCGTGGACCGAAGCCGTGCGGACCACCCGTCGGTCGATCTGGGCGAGGTGACCGAGTACGTCCCCGGCGCCGACGGCAGGCACGTGGCGTCGCTGCACTACGGGCAGCGGCCGGAGCCCGGAGCGGTGGCGCCCAGTGTCACCACCCCGATCGACACCGCTGTCGAGCTGAACGACAAGCCGATCGTGTCGCCGTTCGCCTTCCACCGGACCGGGTTGATGACTCCCGTGTACCCGAAGATGCGTGCGGTGCTGGCACACAACCGAGGCCAGGTCGACGACGCACTGATCACCGGATACGTCTGGCCGGACAACCCGGCCCAGGAGTGTCCGCCCAACCGGGTGGGCGACCACTGGCTGGCGCTGCCCACCGGGCTGGGCGAGGACGGTCTGCCCCGGGGCAAGGGCGCGAACGACCTCACCGACGCCGCCGGACAGCGGGTCGTCCAGGTGGCCGCCCTGCACGTACTCGTCGGCACCGACGCCCTGCCCGAGGTCGGCACCCGGCCCGACCCACCCACCGACAACTCGATCACCATCGAACACCAGAGCGGAACGATGATCACAGTGGACTCCGAGGGCGCGGTCACGATCAGCACGTCGGACCGGCCCATCACCCTGACCAACGGCTCGGTCAGCATGAAGCTCGACGGCTCCGCCGTGGCGGTGACGTGATGCCGGCCGTCCTGACCACCGCGTCCAGGCTCGGCTGCGCACATCAGGGGGCCGTGCTGGCGACGGCCGGTCAACACGCGCTCACGGTGGACGGATCGCCGGTGCTGCTGGCTGACGATCTGAGGCTGGCCGTGATCGTCGGCTGCGCCGCTCCGACTCCGTGCGTCCGGATCTCGGCGATCGCCGCGGGAGTCAGTACGACGCTGACGGTCGGTGGCCGGCCCGTGCTGCTCGCCACCGCGCAGGGGACGACCAACGCCGGCACCTGGCGGGCGCGCGACGCGGGCCAGACAAAACTGGAGGCAGCATGACCATCTCGTTCGGTCGCAGCCTGCTGCTCGACGACGGCGACCTGGTAGTGACCCAGGGGCGGTTGCGCGAAGTCGAGTCGGTGGCCAACCTCAGCCAGGCGCTGACGCTGCGAGTACTCACCCCGCTCGGATCCGACCCCTTCAACACCGGCTACGGCCTGGACATCGGCCGGATCTTCACGCAGCCCAACCCCGTGTCGGTGGTGAAGCAGTTGGTGCAGCTGAACCTGGTCCGCACCCTCGGCACCGATCCACGGGTCCGGGACATCCGCCGGATCGTCTTCGACGACGACCCGGCCGCACGCCACCGACGCGTGTGGACCGTACGGGTCGAACTGGACACCGTCGCGGGCGACCCGTTGACGCTTCTCGCAGAGGTGGGGGTGTGAGGGAGGAATGAGCGACTTCGGAGTGACCGACGACGGCTTCGTGCTCAAACCGGTCGATCGGATCCTCAGCGAGGCGTTCGAGCGGGCCCGTGCCGTCTTCGACGACATCGACCTGACCGGCACCAGCCCGCTGCGAAAGATCCTGGAAGTCACCGCCGCCGAGGACGGCGAACTGTGGAAACGGATGGAGGACCTGTACTACGGCAACTTCATCTCCACCGCCTCCGGCGACAACCTGGACCTGCTCGGCGAGGACATGGGCCTGGCCAGGCCCCACCTGCCCAGTACCGGCACCGTGCGGATCACGCTGGACGGCGGCGCGCCCGGCAGACGCTACGTCGTGCCCGAGGGCACCATCCTGGTCACCGCGGCGCCGGTGCGGGCCTTCGGCACCACGGCCGCAGTGACACTGGACGCGACACAGCGGACCACCACGGTGGACGTGGTCGCCTTCGAACCGGGACCCGACGGCAACGTGGCGGCCGGCGCCATCGCCGCCATCGACCCCACCTACCGTTCGATATTCCTGGCCGACCTCGGCACCGCCACACTGACCGTGACGAACCCGCGGGCCACCAGCGGTGGCGACAAGGCCGTACTCGACGACACCTACCGCGCCCGGCTCGCCGGACTCGCCCGCAATCTGTGGACCGTGGAGTCGGTGGCGCAGGCGGCACTGGGCGTGAGCGGAGTACTGGACGTGGTGCTCTCCGATCCGCTCGGCGGAGTGGACGTCTCGCAGAGCTACTTCGGGACGTTCGCGTTCGACCAGCGCGCCTTCAGCTCCGAGGCCCGGCGGATCGGCGAACCGTACTTCTTCAACGTCCTGGTGGCACACGACTCCCGAGCGCCGTGGCGGACCATCGGCCCTGTCCAGGGGATCTTCGAGCGGGTCACCGCGGCCGTCGACACGGTCCGGCCGGTCGGCGTCCACCCGAACATCGTCGAAGCCATCCACGTCGAGGTCGGCGTACGGGCGAAGGTCGTCGTACAGCCCGGATCGGACGGGGCCGCCCTGCTGGCCTCGATCCGGCAGCGCCTGGCCACCGACATCAGCAGCCTGCGGCTCGGCGGCGACGTCCTGTACTCGCAGGTGGTGCGGGCGTTCGTGACCCAGTCCGGAGTGGTCGACGTGCGACAACTGCACCTGCGCCGCAGCGCGGTGACATCCGGGCCGGCCAGCTTCGGCGCGGGGTTCCGGCAGAGCGCCACGATCGAGGCGGAGGTGGGGGAGAACCTGGTCATGGGCCCGTCCGAACTGGCGATCTTCTCGGCCGACGGGGACGTCCTGGACATCGCGCTGGTGACGTCATGACGGCGCCGACGCTCGCCGCCGTCCGGATGAGCGAGCGGCTGACCACGCCGTTCGCACGTGGCGCCGACACCCTGACGCTACGACTGCTGCCGGGCGCCGACCCGTCGGCCGCAGAGGTGGCACCGTACGACTTCACAGAGCACCAGAGCCGGTTCGACCGGACGCCCGAGCCCAGCTATGTGCTGGCCGCGGCCAGGGACGTGGCAGTCGACACCACCGTGACGGTGACCTGCACCCGGCCGGGCGAGCCACCGCTGACGGCACGGGCGACCTTCCCGGCCGGCACCGTGGCCGGCGCCTCCGTCGCGCTCGGCATTCCCGTCTCCGCGCAGTTGCGGCTGACGGGCTTGCGGACGGCGCCGGCCGCACCGGACGGTCACCCGGACCAGGCCTGGCGGCTGACCGCGCTGCTGGGCAACACGGCCAAGGTGCTGTGGGTGCTCGGTGGTGAACGCGACCAACTGCGCGGGCAGTTCGCCCGGACGGTCGCGCAGCGGCATCTGCCCAGGGCCACCGGCCGCAGCCTCGACCTGATCGGCGCCGACCTCGGGGTACCGAGGTTCCCCCCGCTGCCCTACGGCTTCGACGACGCGACCGTCGCGCTCTACCACCTCGACGACGTCCCCGGCAGCACGGTGGCCCAGGACGTCACCGGCCAGTATCCCGGCCGCACCGGCCACCCCGGATCCCCGAAGGCGTCGGTACAGCGCGGCGCGGCCGGCCGGTACGGCGCCGCCTTCGGCTTCCACTCGCCGGACGCGGTCGTCGAGGCTGTGACCGACGCCGCGTTCGACATCGCCCCGACCGGCAGCGCCACGGTCGAGTGCTTCGTACGGCCCGACGCAGGCGGCGGCGACGGTCAGGTGCTGTTCCGGCACCCGGCTCCGGGCGGCGCGGGCGCGGGCTGGCTGCTCTCCGTCGGCGAGTTCGGCCGCGGAGTGGCCCGCAACCCACGGCTGTTCGTCAGCGACGGGACCACGCCGCCCCTCACCCTGTTCGCCGACCTGAGCCTGCCGACGGACGCCTTCACCCACCTGGCCGGCGTGCTGGACCGGACCGCCGGAGAGCTCCGGCTCCACGTCGACGGGGTACTGCGCGCCCGCGCACCACTCGGCGGACTCGGCGCCGTCGTCAACACCGCGCCGCTACGGATCGGCCCGGCCGACAGCGCCTTCCGGGGAGTGATCGACGAAGTACGGATCTCCGCGACGGCCCGGACCGACTTCGCGCCCGCGCTGGGCGAGGCGGACGAGCACTACCGAAGGCGCCTCAGGCTGTTCAGGCGCTGGGCGCTGCCGACCCCGGCCAACCTCGCGGCGATGCTCAACGAACTGGTCGGGACCATCGGCGGCCGGAGTGATCCCCTGGTCGTGCAGGACGCCAACGCCACCCTCGTCCGCGGCAGCCGGCCGGTCCGTATCCGGCCGGTGGCGCTGCGCGAGGGGGAAAGCATCGACGCTGCGGGGCGCCGCGGGGCCAACGAGGCGGACACCGTGGGCACCGCTCAGCAGGAGGAGCGGTTCGACCCCGTGTTCCTGCTGCGCTACGACAGTCCGGCGGTCGACTTCACCGTGCCGCCACCACGCGACCTCGACCCCGGTGAACTCCCGCCCGATCCGCACCTGGTCCAGGTCCGCCTGGCGGACACCCTGAACAGACTGGTCACCCTCGGGGCGGCGGAGCCGGGCGCCCCAGGCCGGCTGCGGATCGCCGCCGCCTTCGATCCCCGCGCCGCCGACCTGCGGGCCACCGGGCGGGCGGTGCTGCTCGGACACAGCAGGGTCGCCCCGGGCCGGCTGGCCGCGCTGGCCCACCGCGCCGGTTTCGACTTCGTACGCCTGCGCACCGACGACAGGGGCGACGGGGCGTCGGTCTACGCGGCGTGCGCCCCCGGCGACTACTTCGCCGTCGACCTCACCCCGGCCCCGGCCGGCCCGACCGACCTGGACGTCGGGCGGACAGCGGCGCTGACGCTGCGTCCGGCGCCTCCCGCGGACTCGGTGCTGCGCTGGCTGACCGTACCGGCCGGACCCGGGCGCGCCACACTGACCACGAGCGGCGTACTGGGCCGTCCGACGTCGGTCACGGAGATACGGGCCGACGCCCCCGGCGGCTTGATCGTCAAGGCGGAGGTGACCCGGGGCAGACACACCGTGTCCGCGAGCCGCCCCCTGCGCATCGGGCTGCCCGACCTGCCGGACGGCGGGACGATCGCTGCCGACGGCACCCTCGGAGCACCGCCGGGGACAGTGAGCGACCCCGACGAGTTCTTCGCCCGGGAGTTCCTGGTACGCCACGACGACCCACGGGTGAACTACGGCGGCGACGACAACAACCACCTCATGCAGCCGTCCGTCGGGCGGACACTGGACGCCCTGCTCGCCGAACTGGACCGGCGATCGACCGCCGGCCGGCTCACGGTGACGTCGGCGTTCAGGCCGGCCGGTGACGAGTTCGGCACCCACGGCCGGATGCTGACCCTGCAGCACGCTGCAGTCCCGCCCGGCGCGCTCGCCGGGCTGGCACACGCCGTCGGGTTCGGCCATGTCACGCACACCGGCGCCACCGTGGCCCTACGGCAGGCCCCCGGGGACCTCGTCGTGGTGCACGGCCCGGACGGCAGGGACAAGACCCCGGTCGTCGAACTCGACGAGGGCGAGACGCTGGACCTGTCGGTACAACCGGCCCTGAACCCTGACACGCCCCCCGGCCCGGGCACCGGCCGTCTCCGGCTCGGCTGGGCGACGGGCACCTTCGGCACGGCCCGCGTCTCCCTGGGCAACCCCAAGCAGTCGTCCACCGTCCTGCGCGGCGACTCGGCGGGAGCGGCCTGGGTACAGGCGAGTTACCTGCTCGGCGACCTGCCCGCTCCGTACACCTTCCGGGTCGGTCTACGGCCGGAGCTCGACAACCCGGACACGGTGATCTCCAAGGACCAGTACGACCTGATCCTCAACATCCTCAACGCGCTGCACCCGGTGGGCATCGAGGTCAACACCCAGCTGATCCGGGATCACACCGTCGAGGTCCGCGGCAATCTGGCCGAGGTCAATCCCGACTTCACCTTCCCCAAGTTCCGCATCCGCAGCGTGCTGCCACCGCTACGAAGGGACAACACTCGTGGCTGACTTCAGTTACACCCCGAAATTCCACCACTTCGCCTGGGTCGACAACATCGACCGGTGCGAGGCCGGAGGCACGAACGGCTTCAACATCCGCTTCGAGACCATCGAGAGCGACCTCCACGGCGTGTCCACGGTGGTCGCCCAGATCGGCACCCAACTCGACCTCCTCAACGCACGGGTGCCACCCGTACCGCACACGGTCACCCTGTCGTTCCCGCCGACGCTCCAGCCGGTCCAGGGCTCACCGGCATGGGCACTGCAGACCTCGGGAAACGCCGTGGCGCCCACATCCGGCGCGCCCGCGGGAATGCTCCCCCTGGCACTCCCGGACCACGTGACGATCACCTCGCTGCGGGTCCGCGGCAAGGGCGCCGCGCCCAGCGGACAGAACACCAGCTTCTTCTTCAACCGGGTCTCGGTGAGCGACGGCACCAGCCAGAAGATCATCAACTTCGACACCAGCACCGTTCCGCTCAACACCGAGCTGGCGCTGCCCCCGGCCGAGGTCAACGTCGTCAATCTCGCGAACTTCCGCTACGTCATCTCGGCGAACAGCGGAGTGGGAACCACCGACCCGGTCACCCTGGCCTCCTTCCAGGTCACCTACACCAACCCCTGAGGGGACTCCCATGCCGACCAACAGCCCGGCCGCCCCCGCTCCTCCGAAGAACAGGCCACCCTCGGTCCAGATCAAGCCGCTGCCAGAGAACGTCACGGCGAACACCCCCGTCCAGATCACGGTGATCGCCGACGAGGGCGTCCGCTGGAAGTGGATCGCCGCCGACCAGAGCTGGGACAGCGAGGACTTCGTCACCTACACGGAGACCGAGGTGGACATCCCGGGCGTCGAGTCGATCAGGGACCACAGGGGCGGCGGCGGAACCTACTCCGTCACCTTCCCCCGGCCGGGCGGCTACTCGGTGTCGGCGGCAGGAGTCACGTCCGACGGAGCGCACATCACGGCTGCCCCGGTGAACGTCCATGTGTCACCCGCCGGTCCGCCGGTCTTCACCTGGGTGGCGCCGGCCGACGGGACCGTTGTCGACCTGGTCCCCGGGGGTGCCTCGGTGGAGGTGGTGCTGACGTCGGCCGACCAGTACTACCCTCTCTCGGTCGACATCACCTTCGACGGTATGACAACGACCCAGCAGTACGGCGGATCCGAGTTCCGGAAGACCATCACTCTGTCCCCGGCGCCGCTCGGAACCCGGTCGATCACCGTGAAGTGCACCGATCCGGACGGTCGCGCGTCGACCCAGACCCGCTCGGTCGTGGGACATGACGGCGCACCGCCCACGGTCACGCTCGACGCCTTCGACAGCGACGTGGAGGTGGCCTCGCTGCCCTACGTGCTCACCCTGACCGGGACGACACCCGGGGCGTCGTCGGGGGTCACGGAGGTGCGGTACTCGGTCGCGAACGGTTCCTCGGGGGTCGCCCGGAACACCGCGGCCGGCGGTGACCTGTCGACCTGGCAGGCCGAGATCGCGCTGCCCACCACCGGAACCTTCGCACTCACGGTGACCGCCACGGACTCCCGCGGCGGGACCGCGTCGGTGGCGGCTTCGATCACCCTGCACCTGTAGCCCGTACCTGCAGCCCGTACCTGTCGGGCAGTTCCCGAGGTGGTGACATGCGGACCAACTGCCACATCCCGATAGCCGTGCGGATGGTGGGGGAGCCGACACCGGCGCAACTGGAGGCGCTCGGTCACCTGTTGGCCCGCACCGTGGCGGCGCGGCTGGCGCACGCGGAGCGGGTACTGGCCGAGCGGCACCACGGCGACACCGGGATCGCCTCGGCGCAGTGGGAACCGTACGAACCCGGTCAGGGAGCCGCTGCCGCGTTCGCCGTACCGGCCCACGGGGCCGAGGGAGCGCCGGCAGACGTTCCGGTGCGATTGGCAGTACGGACTTCGGCCGGCCCACCGACGACCCGAACGCCCGCAGCGGTCAAGGCAGTTGGCGCGGAACCGCCGCCCGCGAAGGCGCCGCCGACGGCCGGGAACGCCGGTGGAGAACCGCCGGTCGGTGCGGCACCGGACACGACGCCGACGGCGCCCGAGAGCGCCGGTGGGCAACCGCCGGCCGCGACGCCCCCGGTCGGCACACGGCCGGGGGCCAGGACAACCGGAACGCAGTCGCCGACCGCCGCGGCACCACCGACGGCCCCGGCAACCGGTGCGGCACCGCCCGCCACGAAGACACCGGCCAAGGCCCCGGCGCGCGGACCGAAGGGGGCGACCGGCGCGGCAGGCGCGCAGCCGCCGACGCCGAAACCGCCCAGGCTCCAGGACCTGCGTCGGCGTGCCCGGACCGACGCATCCGCCGCGCACGAACTGGTCGACAGATACAGGAGCATGTCCGACCGCGAACTGGCACGCCGTCTCGCGGACGGCGACGAAACGGCGCGCGCCGTCATGCGGCAGCGGATTCCGTCGAACGACAGCGCGCGCGCCAAGGCGCTGGAGAGTGACTACCGCCCGCCGCACCACGCCACCGCCTCCGTCCGTCGAGCGGGCGTCGAGGTGTGGCGGCGGACAGATCTCGTCAGCGGCAACATGACCAGCGAGGAAGCGGCCCTGCCTTTCCCGCACAACGTGAACGCCACGCATACCGAGGCGCGGGCGGTGCGGGAGGCGGACCTCCGCCCCGGGGACGTCATGACCATCATCGGCCAGTACAACCCCTGTTCGGCCTGCCGGGAGGTCATGCTCAGAGCGGCCGGCCGAACCCGCGCGACCATCAAGTACATCTGGATGGGCGGAACGAGGACGTTCCGGCCCATCCGCGGGACGGCCATGCCCGGCACACCGACGGCTGCGGTGACCGACGCGGTGCTGGAGACCCCCGTCGTGCCACGGCCCACGTCGGAGCGGACCCCGGCGGAGTCACCGGGACCGGGACCTGTACCGGGCACCCCCTCGGCCTCCGGCGCGACCGAGGGCGTCGGGCCCGTCGGCGCGGGGTCGGTCCGGCCGACCGCACCCCGACCACCGGAGGTGATGAGCCGGTACAGCGGGGGACAGCGGGCGGTGGCGGGCGCGGCGCTGGCCATCGCAGCGGTCAACGACATCCTCACCTACGTCAACCTCGCCCGCGGCGCCGCCCAGCACAACATCGACCTCGGCAACGCCGAGCTCGCCTTCTGGACCTGGGCCGGCGCCAAGCCGACCCGCGGGGTCCGGGACAGCTGGAAGGGCCCGCTTCCGCCGGGCAGCGAACCGGACGTCAGCACGTTCGGGTCCTCCTCCTGGCCGTACGTGGCCGACATCGACGTCGACGCGCTGCGGCGCAACCTGCCCGGTGTGATCCACGGTTACCAGGACTTCCTGCACTTCATGGACACGGCCAGAGAGCTCGGAGCGATCGTGGAGTATCCGGAGATCCCCGACCGTCCGAACGCCCTGCAACGAGCTCAGGCCGAACACGTGCGGTACTACGCCGAGGTCAGCAAGGACGATCGCGGGAAGCGGCACCGTTACGACCTCACCGAGGTGATCGCACCGATCAGGGACGCCGCGCTCGCCGCACTCGACGCCGGCATGCGTGCCAGGACGAGCACTCTCTCCGCCGGCCAACGTCACCAGATCTTCCGGCTCAGGCGCGGCGCGGGGACCGTGATCTACCGGGCCGCGCACAAGGGTGGCCGACTGGAGCAGCGGATTCTCAACTCCCAGCGACTGTTCGGGCCCGATCCATGGGTGCGTGCGGTCGGTCCGGACACGGATGTCGGCGGCTGGTTCGGCACCGACATACGGGTACGTGTCACTCCGGCCAACGCGGACGCCCAACGGGTCGCACTGGCCGCCGCGTACTGGGTCGGAGGAGACATCCACGACGTCTTCGACGAGGTGCGGGAAGCCGGCCGCCCGATCGTGGACCGGCAGCCCGAGGAGGGCAGGTTCGTCGACGTCCTTGACAGTTTCGTCGCCGGCCCGAAGCCCGGAGACCCCCGCTTCGGCAACACCCGCTATCACCGGCACCCCGATCCCGACGTCGGCCTGACGGCCGCGATCGGTGAACTGAACGAGTTCTGGGTCGAGCGCGACGACCTCGTCCAGGTGCCGGCCGCCGACCTCGGTCGCTATATCCAGTAGGGAGACCTCGATGAGGCCGCAGTACCACCTTCCCGGCGTCGCCGACGGAGCGGACGCCCTTTCCGACCGCATGTCCAGGCAGGCGGCACGGCGGTTGACCGCGACCGTGCTGGCCGGTGTCGCCCGAGGCGTGGGTACGGTCGCCCCGGCCGGGACGGCCCTACCCACACCCGCGCGGGGGCCGGCCGCGGCGCCGTACGACGGCGGCCCTGGACGGTCCGCCGACGGCGTCGACCGGCTCCCTGACGGCGGTCGTGACCCGGTGGCTGTTCCCCTGCGCGCGGCGGGCTCGCCTTCGGGGGGTCCGGCGAGCCCTGTGGGGCCTGCGGGCACCGGCGGTCCGCCGGCCACCGCCACGCCACGAAGCGGTCGGGACCGGCTGAAACCGCCGAACGCCGCGCCTCCCACGGCGAGGGTGTTCACCCACCCCGGTCACGCGCAATGGCGTCTGCTCTTCCCCATGGCGGTGACGAGAGAGCAGGTGGCGAACTGGGTCTTCCTCGGCGGCGGCCTCCCGGACGGGTTCAGCCTCATCTCCGGCCTGCCTGCCGGGTTGCCCGGTCCGGCCTGGTATCTCACGTGGGCGGACTTCCGTAGTCGCCACCCGATGGACGCCGTCGAGTTCGCCATGACCTTGATGATACTGCTGACCCCGTACGGCCAGAATCTGGCGAACCGTGCCCTGCTCGGCGGTGACGCGACGGACGAGGACATGGCGGCGGGAAGGGCCGAACAGATGGAGAAGGCGCGCCGATGGGCGGAGTACGACAGGGAGTTCGTCCCGGCGCTGGGAATGACCCGAGGAGAGGCGGCATCAGGACTGGCCGGCGGGCCGTACGAGGTCAACGGACAGTTCGTCTGGATCGGCTGGCGCAGCGCCTGGGGGCGCACCATCGTCGAGACGTGCCCCTTGTCGTCGAACGAGGTGTTCAACCGGGACATGCGGTTCTATCTGCGCCGCGGACTGTCGGTGAAGGAAGCGGTCGCCGCGTTCGAAGCGCAGTGGGACGAAATCCTCGGTATCGAGCTGGCGTTCGCCGGAGCCGGCGCCGGATACCGCGTGCCGGGAGCCGGGAACGCGGCGGAACTCGAGAACGAGGCCGGGCTCCTCGGACGCCGGTCGGCCAGAGCGCAGGGGATCTTGACCAGGGGCGACATCGCCCTCAGCAGGGCTCTGGCGGCGGCGGACTCGGCGGTGATCAGGACCGAACTGGTCGAACAGGCCGAGATCCGTTCCGTGTTGCGGGCGGAGACAGGGGCGCGGAGCGCGTCGCCCGCGAGAGGCGCCCTGACCGATCCGGTCACCCCGCGGGCCGCGTCGGGACGTCGGATCGGTTTCGCGCCGCCGTCGGCGGCACCTCCGGCAGCGACCGACGCGGCCCCGGCGGCCTCCGCGGAGTACCGGCCGGTCGCCGGATTCGGCCGCGACCGCGTGGCACCGACGGCGCGGCCACCGGGCGCGCTGCCACCGGATCAGGGGACCCACACGCAAATGCCCCCGGCGCGGCAGGTCTCCACCCCGTCGAGCGGACCCGGCGCGGTGCCCGGCACGCCGGTGGGGCAGCGGCGCGGACAGCCCACGACGGCGATGGCCGGCAGGCCGCCGAGCGGCGACACCCCGGCCGTCACCCCGGGAAGGCCGGCCGGCGGCACGGCTGCCCGGGGAACGGCGGAGACCGCCGCGACGGATGCGGAACGCGGCCGAAAGCTCACGGTGTGGGAGAAGAACGGAAAGGTCACCGGGGATGTGCAGGGCCTGCGCAGGAGGCTCAGGTCGGGCGACGCCCGGACACTCGACGAGGCCAGGGTCGAGTACGACGACCTGCAGGGCGAGATCGCACGGGGAGGGAAGCCGCACATCGAGGACTACAGCGAGATACCCGCGCGGCGGACGGCCGACGAGGTGCGCAGCGAGAACATCAGCACCGCCACGAAGTCCGAGCTGGAAAACTCCGGTTGGCTCAGAAAGAGGCTCACCCGGCCGGAGGACCGCAGGGACCTGATGGACTGGCTCAAGCGAGGACACCGTGAAGGGGAACTGGGCAAGGAACCGGTGCCCGGGAAAACCGTTCCGAAGGGCCACGACCACTACGAACCCGGCACACCGGAGTCGGAGGAGATGGTGAAGGAGTGGGAGCGTACGAAGGGCAGACGACGCGACTGACGCGGCGGGTGCGCCGAGCCCGTCCCCAAGCCGGCGGTTCCTGGCCGCAGGACCAGGAACCGCCGGAGGGGATTGGCTCACAAGTTATGGACGTGACGTCAGACAGCCGTGCCCCACGGCGCGACGGGTGAGTCATGGTCCGGGGCGGCGCACAGCGCGGCGCCGACGCCGGTGAACACCCCGGCGGAGCCCGCCTCGGCCCGCCGGTCGTCACTCCGGGCGAGCGGGATGACCGCCGAACCGGCGGACTGCGAACGCCCGGCCGGGCTCAACGCGACATCGTGCCGCAGGACCTGGCGATGGATCTCGACCAGCCCCGGTGAGGGCTCTACCCCGTGATCCTCGATCAGGACGGTACGGGCGATCCGGAACGCCGACAACGCCTCAGCCTGGCGTCCCGAGCGGTACAGCGCGGTCATCAACTGGCCCCACAGCACCTCCCGCGTGGGATGGATCCGGACCAGTGCCTCCAGTTCCACGGCCACCTGGGCGTGCAGTCCCATGACCAGGGAGGCCTCGGTCCGCGCCTCGATCGCCGACATCCGTGACCGCTCCAACCGGGTCGCCTCGGCGGCGATCGCCGGGTGGTGGTCGAACTCGGCGAAGGCGTCGCCCCGCCACAGGCCCAGCGCGCTCGTCAGACGCTGGACAGCGAGCTGCGGCTGCCGGGCCGCCAACGCCTGCAGACCGGACG
This sequence comes from Streptomyces sp. AK08-02, assembly GCF_033795085.1. Classification (NCBI taxonomy): domain Bacteria; kingdom Bacillati; phylum Actinomycetota; class Actinomycetes; order Kitasatosporales; family Streptomycetaceae; genus Streptomyces; species Streptomyces sp. AK08-02. Next base: position 257,559 of record NZ_JARAZV010000009.1, on the reverse strand, counting down.
CCGCCAGCTGTTCGAACCGCGCGGCATCGACCGCCGTCGGATCCACGCGCAACTGGTAGCCCGGCGGCCGGGTGAGCAGCAGCTCCTCCGGGCCGGCGGCGCAGCGCAGCGCGGTGCGCAGTCTCGACACATACGTACGCACCGTCCGGTGGGCGTCCGCAGGCGGGCGCCCACCCCACAACTCGGCCGCGAGCGCCCCCACGCTCACCGTCCGACCGGGTACGACCGCCAACCGGGCGAGCACGCACCGCAGTTGCGGACCACCGAGGTCCACGGATCTGCCGTTGACGATGGTCTCCAACGGTCCCAGCACTTGCAATTCCAGCGCAACTGTCTCTGATGTCACTTTCGCCCCCGCGATTGACATAGGTACCGTGCGATCGACCTCTCCTTGGGGGAGGTCGAATTCCGGTCGACAGCGTGGCACGCGGGAAACCCTCTGTCGCCTCCTGTTCCGCTCAGCGGACCAGCAGCGCCGGCGATGCGACCTGCGCCTTCGCCCGGTCGTACCTCCTCGCTCGTCGTCGGGTCACGCTTCCTGCAGTACGGGGACGGGGAGTTCGCCGGAGCCCCGCACGATCAGGCGCGTGGGCACGGTGACGGTCCGGACGCGGGTGCGGTCGCCGTCCAGCCGAGCCAGAGCGGTGGTCGCCGCCGCCCTGCCGAGTTCCTCGGCGTCCTGGGCGACGACCGACAGCGCCGGCTCCAGCGCCTCGGCGAGCGCCACATCGTCGAAGGCGACGACGGCGACGTCCTTGCGCCTGCTGCGGGCCAGTTCGGCGACCGTGCCCAGCGCCATGATGTTGTTCCCGGCGAACAGGGCGGTGGGGGGATCGGCGAGACCGAGGAGCTGGGCGGTCGCTGCCTCGGCGCCCCGCTGGTCATGGGCGTTGGTGACGAGCGCGCGGTCGTGGGGGATGCCGGCTTCCTGCAGCGCCGAGCGGTAGCCGGCCAGACGCTCACGGCGCGTGTACAGGTTCAGGGGCAGGTCACCGACGAAGCCGACGCGCCGGTGTCCGTGCGCGAGGAGATGGGCGACGCCGTCGTGGGCACCGGCCCGGTTGGAGCTGACGATGCTGTCCGTGGCGAGTCCGACTCCGGGCCGGTCGAGGAAGACCACCGGCAGTCCCGCCGTACGGTGCGACTTGAGGTGGGAGTGGTCGGCGCCGACGGACGGCACGACGAGCAGGATGCTGACCCGGCGGGCCAGGAACTTGTCCGTCAGGGCGCGTTCGCGCTCTGGGTCGTCCGCCGAGGAGCCCATCAGCAGGGTCAGTCCGCGTTCGCGGACGGTGTCCTCTATGGCACGGGCCACGGCTCCGAAGAAGGGGTTGGCGAGGTCGGGAATGACCAGGCCGATGGTGGTGTCGGGGCCGCCGACGCGGATGTTGCGGGCCATCAGGTTCGGCTGGAAGCCGAGCTTGGCCACTGCGGCCAGTACCTGTTCCCTGGTCTGCGCGGAGGCGGGCCCGTCCTCGTTGAGGACCCGGGACACCGTCTTGGCACTGACGCCGACTTCGCGGGCGACGTCGGCCAGGGTGGGGCGGCGGTTCGCTGCCATGGAGGAAACCGTCTCCTGAGGGCTCTCGGTTGCGGCCGCGGCCTCGGCCGGCAACTACGAGAGCGGGGTTGTTCTGTCAGGTGGCCTGGACTCCGGCGGCCTTCGCGGCCTCCGAATCCGCTACGACAGTATCTCCGGCCTCGTCGACGGTGAGTGCGCCGGTCATGATGGCGACGACCTCGGCCATGGAGTAGTCGGAGGGCTTGATCACGGCGGCGCGCCGCCCGAGACGGTGTACGTGGATGCGGTCGGCGATCTCGAAGACGTGCGGCATGTTGTGGCTGATCAGCACGACCGGCATGCCCTTGTCCCGGACCCGCCGGATCAGGTCGAGAACCTGGCCGGACTCCTTCACGCCGAGGGCTGCGGTGGGTTCGTCCATGACGACGACGCTGCTCGCCCAGGCGACGGAACGGGCGACCGCCACGGCCTGCCGCTGTCCGCCGGAGAGCGTCTCCACCGACTGTGTCAGTGACCGCAGACCGATCTTCAGGTCGGCCATGTGCTCGGCGGCCTCCTGCCGCATGCGCTTCTTGTCGAGCATGCGGAAGACACTGCCGAGGACACCGGGGCGGCGCAGTTCCCGCCCGAGGAACACGTTCGAGGCGATGTCCATCGAGGCGGCCACGGCGAGGTCCTGGTACACCGTCTCGATGCCGTGGGCGCGTGCGCTCTGGGGCCCCGAGAAGCTGATGGGTTTGCCGTTCAGTCGTATCTCGCCCGCGTCCGGGACCACCGCGCCGGTCAGGGCCTTGATGAGGCTGGTCTTGCCCGCGCCGTTGTCGCCGATGACCGCGAGGACCTCGCCGGGGAGCAGATCGAAGTCGGCGCCGTCGATGGCGGTGACCTGTCCGTACCGCTTGACCAGACCGCGGGCCTGCAGCACGGGAGTGGGGGAGGAGGTGGCGGTCATCGGGCCTTCTTCCGGGAGAGCTGGTCGACGGTCACCGCGAGGATCACCAGGACCCCGGTGATCAGGGTCTGGTAGATGGAGGCGACGCCCATCAGCTGGAGGCCGTTGCGGAACACCCCGACGATGAGGACGCCGATGAAGGTGCCCAGCACCGAGCCGCGTCCACCGAAGAGGCTGGTGCCGCCGAGGACCACGGCGGTGATGCTGTCGAGGTTGTCGGTCTGTCCGGCCTGCGGATCGCCCACGCCGGTGCGGGAGATGAGCAGCAGGGCGGCGACCCCGTACAGCAGGCCGGCCACGGTGTAGATGCCGATGGTGAGGCGGGAGGTGCGGATGCCGTTCAGCCGGGCGGCCTCGGCGCTGTTGCCCAGGGCGTAGACGTGGCGGCCCCAGCCGGTGTTGCTCAGCGCGTAGGCGAGGAGGAGGAACAGGGCGATGGTGACGAGGGAGCCGTAGGTGATGTCCGTGTGACCCATCGGGAAGGTCTCCCCGAGGGCGGTCAGCGGGCCGGGCAGGTTGGTGACCGTCTGCTCCTCGGAGTAGATGTGGGTCAGCGCGAAGGCCACGTTGAGCATGCCGAGGGTGACGATGAACGGCGGCAGCGGGATCTTCTGCACCAACAGCCCGTTGAGCAGCCCGAACCCACCGCAGACCACCAGGCCCAGAGCGATGGCGAGAAGCGGGGGCAGGGAGCCCTCGGCGGCCATCTTGGCGATCACGATGCTGCCGAAGGCCATCACGGCGCCGCACGACAGGTCGATGCCCGCGGTGAGGATGATGAGGGTCTGCCCGATGGCGAGCGTGCCCACGACCATGACCTGCTGCACGATCAGCGAGAAGTTACCGCCGGTCAGGAACTGGTCGGTCGAGACGGAGAAGAAGGCGCAGGCCAGGATGAGGGCGACCAGCGGCCCGGTGGTCGGCGCCGTGAGCAGTCTCCGCGCCGTGGTCGGCGCCTTGAGTTCGGAGTACGGCGTGGTCGTGGCTGTCATGCGAAGTCCTTGTCGGAAGACAGATGTCCTTGTCGGCGGGCGAGGGGACGGGGTGAACGGGGTGGTTCTGTTGAAGGCCGCCCCGCAGGGCCGCCTTCAAGGGGCGCGGGGAACTGCGCGACCAGCCCCCACCGGGCCCGCAGCAAACCACCGCGCCCACCCAGCGGAGCGACCCGCTCAGCCCCAGCAGTTCTCCAGGCCGTAGGCGGTGTCCTTGGAGTCGACCCCGTCCTGAGCCTTGTCGCTGATCAGCGTGACGCCGGTGTCGGTGTAACCGGACGCCTTCTTGCCGTCCTTGGCATACGTCACGACGGCCTTGACGCCCTCGGCGGCCATCTTCAACGGGTACTGCTGCGAAGTCGCGGCGATCTTGCCGTCCTTGACGGCCTGGGTGCCGGTGCAGCCGCCGTCGACGGAGACGATCAGAACGTCCTTCTCCCGGCCCTTGTTCTTCAGCGCGGTGTACGCGCCCAGGGCCGCCGGCTCGTTGATCGTGTAGACGACGTTGATGTCCGGCTCCTTCTGGAGGCAGTTCTCCATCGCAGTCTGACCCTTTGCCTGGTCACCGCCGGTGTCCTGGGCGCACGCGACGTCCTTCTCGGTGGCGCCGAAGCCCTTGAGGAAGCCGTTGTGCCGCTGAACGCCGACGGAGACGCCCGGCGCGAGGTCGAGCGCGGCTATCTTCGCCGTCTTGCCCTTCATCGCGGCCTTGGCGTACTCGCCGATCAGCTCACCGGCCTTGAGGTTGTCGGTGGCGAAGAGGGCGTCGACCGCGCTCTCCGGCTCGGTGGGGGTGTCCAGGGCGATGACCAGAACGCCCTTGGCGCGGGCCTTCGCGATCGCGGGGACGATCGCCTTGGAGTCGCTCGGAGTGATCAGGATGCCCTTCACCCCGGCGGCGACCATGTTCTCGATAGCGGTGACCTGACCGGCGTTGTCTCCGTCGAACTTGCCTGCGGCGGTGGACAGTTGGACGCCGTTCTCCTTGGCGGCCTGCTCCGCGCCCTCCTTCATCTTCACGAAGAACGGGTTGGTGTCGGTCTTGGTGATCAGACCGACCTTGACCTCGCCCGAGCCGGAGCCCGACGAGCCCGATCCGGAACCGGATCCGCAGGCCGTCAGGGTGAGTGCCGCGACGCCCGTGACCGCGGCTGCTCTGAGGAGGGACGAGGACAGGCGAGTGGTGCGAGACATGATCGACTCCTGTGAGATAGCGAGCGGCACTGGGTTTGGATCAGCGCATGCCGTCCGAGGTGTCATCGTTGACTTATGTCATCGTTGACACTGCCTGGCGAGGATGATGGACTCCGGATCCCGGCAACGTCAATGCCTTCCACCCGTCACAAATCGGCAACGCTCGCCGTCGCCGCCTCCGAGCAGCCGTTCGGAGGCGAGTCGCCGAGCCTCCCCGGTGCCCGTCTTTCCTCGCCGTCCGAGCACCTCCGAGCACCTTCGAGCCCTTCCGAGTCCCGCCCGAGCCCTTTCCGAGAGAGAGCAGCCCATGAGCCCGCGTCAGATCACTGTTCTGGGAGAGTGCGTCGCGGATGCCTTCACCGAACCGGCGAAAGGCGCCTTGAACGAACTCGCTCTGCGGGTGCTGCCCGGCGGCGGACCCGCGAACACGGCGGTGGCCCTGGCCCGCCTCGGCACCCCGGCCCGCTTCCTCGCCCGGCTGTCCGGCGATGTGTTCGGCCGTCTGTTCCGGGCCCACCTGGAGGCGTCCGGCGTAGACCTGTCGGACGCCGTCGCGGCCGGCGAGCCCAGCACACTGGCCGTGGCGGAACTGGACGCGGAGGGCCAGGCCGCCTTCTCCTTCCACGCGCAGAACACGGCCGACTGGCAGTGGACGGCGGCGGAACTGGCGAAGGTGGACCTGTCCGAAACGGCCTGCCTGCACACCGGATCGCTGGCGCTGGTCCGCGAACCCGGCGGGGCGGTGGTGGAGGAGTTCCTGGCCGCGGTGGCAGCGGCCGAGGGGGCCACCATCAGCATCGATCCCAACGTCCGGCCGCTGTTGGTGAGCCCCGAGGTCTACCGCGCCCGGCTGGCCCGCTGGTGCGCACTCGCCGACATCCTGCGCCTGAGCGAGGACGACCTGGAACTCCTCCTGCCGGGTACCGCGCCCGAGCAGGCATGTGACACCTGGCATGCGGCGGGAGTACGGCTCGTCGTGATCACGCTCGGCGCCGGCGGCGCCCTGGCATCGCTCGACGGTGAACGGCTGCGCGTGCCCGCGGTGACCACGCGGGTCGTCGACACGGTCGGGGCGGGGGACTCCTTCACGGCCGGCCTGCTGCACCACCTCGGCGCTCGCGGACTCCTCGGTGGCCGACTCGCCGGGCTGGGTACCGACGAGGTCGCCGAGGCCTGCCGGTTCGGTGCTCGGGTGGCATCCCTGACCTGCTCGGTCGCCGGCCCCAATCCGCCGTGGCACGACCAGTTGGTACAACTGGCGACAGCCGATCCCGTTTGACCGCCGGACGGGCCCCACCGGGCAATCCAGCCCGAACAGTTGACGCATCGGCCGGATGACGCTCATCATCGGGCCACTCGATGTCAGCGTTGACACAAGTCATCGCTGACACCCTCTGGTCGGCGGTGTGGACGACATCGCGAACCAGGGCGGCACACTTTCGGACCGCCCGCCGCAGGCTGTGCTGCCTGGGTGGCCGCAGCACAGGAGACACCCATGAGCTCTGGACGCGTATCCCGGCATGCCCGCGTGCGGATGACCGCTGCGGCGGCCGTCTGCGCCCTGTCCGCCCCTTTGCTCGCCCCCCAGGCCGTGGCCGCCGATCCCCCGCCGTACTCCGAGACCTATCGTCCCCAGTTCCACTTCACCCCGGACAAGAACTGGATGAACGACCCCAACGGTCTCGTGTACTACCAGGGCGAATACCACCTCTTCTACCAGTACAACCCGAGTGGCAACTCCTGGGGCGACATGTCCTGGGGCCACGCGGTGAGTACGGACCTCGTCCACTGGCAGCAGCTGCCGCTCGCCCTGTCGCACGACGACGAGGAGATGGTCTTCTCCGGCAGCGCGGTCGTCGACGAGAACAACACCACGGGTTTCGGCACCACGGAGAACCCGCCCATGGTGGCGATCTACACCAGCCACAACACGTCCACCGGCATCCAGTCGCAGTCGCTCGCCTACAGCACCGACCGGGGCCGCACCTGGACCAAGTACCAGGGCAATCCCGTCATCGACATCGGTTCGAGAGACTTCCGCGACCCCAAGGTCCAGTGGTACGCGCCGACCAGGAGCTGGCTGATGACGGTGTCGCTGTCCGTCGAGCACAAGGTGCGGTTCTACTCCTCCAAGAACCTCAAGGACTGGACGCAGCTCAGCGAGTTCGGCCCGGCCGGCGCGACGGGCGGCGTGTGGGAGTGCCCCGATCTGTTCCCCCTCGCCGTCGACGGGGACGCGAACAACATCAAGTGGGTCCTGGTCGTCAACATCAACCCCGGTGGCATCGCGGGCGGTTCGGCGGCCCAGTACTTCGTCGGCGACTTCGACGGCACGAAGTTCACCGCCGACGACGACGGCACCTACACCCCGCCCGCCGGGACCGTCGTGCAGAACTTCGAGGGCACCGGCTTCGGTTCGTGGACGGCCACGGGCACCGCGTTCGGCCCGGGACCGGCGGCCGGGACGCTCGAAGGGCAGCAGAGCGTCTCAGGCTTCGACGGCCAGGGCCTCGCCAACAGCTTCCACTCCGGGGACGCCACCACCGGCACCCTCACCTCGCCCGCCTTCACCGTCGGCAGCCCCTACCTGAACTTCAAGGTGGGCGGCGGCCGGCACCCGCACCAGCCCGGGAAGATCCTCGCCGACTTCGACGGCGGCACCTACGGCGGCTGGACGACGACCGGCACCGCGTTCGGCGCGGCGCCGGCCACCGGCACCCTCCCCGGTCAGCAGCAGGTCTCCGGCTTCCAGGGCGGCGGCCTGGTCAACACCTTCCTGAACGGCGACGCCACCACCGGCACCCTCACCTCCCCCGAGTTCACCATCGACAAGCGGTACGTCAACTTCCTCATCGGCGGCGGCAACCACCCCCTCAGCGCCGCCAACCCCACCGCCCTCGAACTCCTCGTCGACGGACAGGTCGTGCGCAGCGCCACCGGGAAGGACGCCGAGGCACTCGAGACGGCCTCCTGGGACGTCAGCGACCTCGCCGGCAAAAAGGCACGGATCCGGGTGGTCGACGACAACACGGGCAGCTGGGGCCACATCAACGCCGACCAGATCGTGCTGTCCGACACCCAGGCCCAGCCCGGCACCCAGGAGACCTCCGTCAACCTGGTCGTCGACGGCCAGACCGTCCGCAGCGCGACCGGCTCCGACAGCGAGACGCTGGACTGGGCCTCCTTCGACATGCGCCCCTACCTCGGCAAGCAGGCTCGGATCCAGCTCGTCGACATGAACACCGGCGGCTGGGGCCACATCCTCGCCGACCAGTTCACCACAGCCTCCGCGCCCGCGAAGTCCGTCGTGCAGCGTGCCGACTGGGCCGACTACGGCAAGGACTACTACGCGGCCGTCTCCTGGGAGGGCGCCCCGGACGGCGAGCGGTACATGATCGGCTGGATGAGCAACTGGGACTACGCCGGCGCCGTCCCCACCTCCCCCTGGCGCGGGGCGCAGAGCATCCCCCGCCGGATGGCCCTGCGCACCGTCGACGGCCGGGTCCGGCTGACCAGCGAGCCGGTGAACAGTGTGGAGTCCCTGCGGCAGGCATCCCCGGCGACCGCCACAGCCGACACCGTGACGAACACGTCGAGGGCAGTGGCCGGTCCCGCCGCCGAAGGCAAGGCGCTCGACATCGAGGCCACCTTCTCCCTCAAGGACGCCGAACGCTTCGGGCTCAAGGTTCGCACGGGCGCCGCGGGCGAGGAGACCGTCATCGGTTACGACACCACGACCCAGGAGCTGTACGTCGACCGCACCCACTCCGGCGCCGTGGACTTCGACAGCACGTTCCCCGGCATCCAGACCGCGCCCCTGAAGGCCGCGAACGGCAGGATCAAACTGAGGATCCTCGTCGACCGGTCGTCCGTCGAGGTCTTCGGCGGCGACGGCGAAGCGGTGATCACCGACCAGATCTTCCCCGACCCCGCCGGCCAGGGAGTGCAGGTCTTTGCCGAGAACGGCTCGGTGACGCTCGACAAGGCCACCGTCTGGCACCTCGACTCCATCCACGACTGACACAACGGCCACCCGCCCCGACAGCCATCACAAGGACACGCACCGTGAAGAAGACCCTGCTCGCAGAGTTCACCGCCCGTGAAGGAACACAGGACGAGGTCGCCCGGATGATCGGGGACTACGCCCTGAAGGTCCGCGAGGAAGAAGGCAACCTCACCTTCGACGTCTACACCAAGGCAGCCAGCCCGCGCGCCTTCTGGATCTTCGAGGTGTACCGGGACGAGGACGCCTTCCAGGCGCATCTGAAAGCCCCGTACGGCGGCCCTTTCAACGCCGCCCTCGTCCCGCTGATCGAGGAGGACGCCTCCGTGCTGACGTTCCTGAACCCGCTGGCGGCGAATCCCTGACCGCTGTGCCGCCGGGCCCCGACGTGGAACCGGGCCGCATCTCCGTGGAGATCCGGCCCGGCCCTGTGTCGGAGTCGGTCGGCTACTCGCCGATGACCCGGCCCAGTTCGATCCGGTCGATGTTCGGGGCCCACGCGCTCGCGTTCCCGAACGTCACCTTGTTGGAGCCCGCCTTCAGGTCGACAGGGACGCCCAGCGTCCAGTAGTCGTCCCAGCCCCAGGTGTTCTTGAAGGTGACCGTGCGGGGAGTGCTCGTCCCCACCGTGAGGTCCGCCGTACGGGACATGATGTCCGTGTTGTAGGAGTGGCCGTTGTCGCGCCGCTCGTTGTGCGCGTAGCTGATGACCAGCATGTAGCGGCCCGACCTGGGCGCCTTGACCGTGAACTCGGCGGTGCTGGCCGCGCTGTTGCCGAGCCAGCCGATGTAGGAACCGGCGGACGCGTAGCGCGAGTCGACGAGCTTGGCGCCGCCCGCGAGGGTGGCCGAGGCGCCCTCGTAGGAGAGCGTGCCGGCGGTCGAACCGTTGCCCGAGACGTCGAGGGAGCGGACCGAGGCGGCCTTGGCCGTCAGCGCGACGCGGTTGTTGCCCGCGACCAGGTACAGCCGCAGCGCCTTGCCGGGTACCGCCGTCACCTTCTGGCCGTGCAGCTCGAGCCGTACCGGAGCCGAGGCTCGCGGCACCACCGAGTAGTAACCGTCGCGCGGGGCGTAGACGTCGAAGACCGCCTTGTCACCGGTGCGCAGGACGAGGGAGCCCGTGCCGACCCCGGTGGACGAGGAGTAGTCGAAGGACGGCCGGCCGCTGATGTCCGCGAGCGTGGCCTCGTACGACGCCGAGGGCACGGCGGAGGTTCGGGCGGTCAGGTCGATGCGGTCGAGGGTGACCTCGGTGTCGCCCTTGGCCAGGGTCAGGACGTGCCGCCCGGCCGGGAGGTCGACGGTGACGTCCTTCTTGGCGCGGTAGGTCCAGTTCTCGGTGGAGGGGTAGGAGACCGTGACCGGGTCCTGGCCGTCGACCGAGAGCTGCTGCGTGGCCGGTGTCCCGGACTGGTTGCCGTACAGGATCGCCAGGTCGTAGGTCCCGGCCGCCGGTACGTCCACCGTGAAGTCGACCTTGCTGGTGGCCTGGTTCAGCGAGCCGACATCCTTCGTCCCGGAAGCCGCGTAGCCGTTGGCGTTGCTGACCGTGCCCTGCGTGTAGACCTGGCCGCCGGTGATGGCCGCGTCCTCGGCCTCGTACGACGCCGACCAGGGGACGGACGCGGCGGACGGGGTGCCCGAGCCGCCGGGGGTGAGGACGATCCGGTACGCGGACATCTTGTGCAGGCCGCGCAGCGGGACGGTCACCGTACCGTCGGCCGTGACCTTCACCTTCGTACGGGCGAGGACGCGGGGCGCGGCGTGCTGTCCCTCGTAGCCGGACCAGGCGGCCTCGGCGACGGTCGCGGTGACCGTACGCCCGAAGGCGGACCGGGAGACGTTCCGTACCACGACGTCGGCGTCACCGGCCGAGCCGCCGAGCAGGACCTGCGCCTGGCGGCGCTTCCTGTCGTACGAGGCCAGCCCCTGCAGGGTGTCGACGGTGTTGGCCTGCGGCGGGGTCACCCTGACCGTGTCGCCGGTCATTCCCGCGTACCAACGGAAGAACCACCAGCCGCCGTTGGGGATGTTGCTGCGTACGACATTGCCGTCGAGGTTGCCGGCGGCGTCCCAGTAGGCCTGGTTGGCGTACACCTTGTTGCGCTCGAACATCGAGACCCACTGGGCGAGTTGGCCCGGCACGGAGAGGTCGCGGCGGTTGGCGTACTCATCGATGTTGATCTTCAGGGGTGAGATGCCGAGCCGGCGTTCGATCGCGCGGTAGTCGTCGTAGTTCCCCTGGAAGTTCTTCAGCGAGCTGGAGTCCAACTCGTGCCAGGTCAGGACCTGGGGCAGGACGTTCTCCCGCTTGGCGAAGGCGAGGAAGTCGGTCAGCAGGCGATTGTGGTAGCCGGACTCGTTCGGGCCGGCGATCCTGGCGTCCGGGTCGATCGCGCGGATGCGCTCGAACACCGTCTTCCAGTCCTTGAAGAACCGGTCACGGTTGACCTCGTACTGCGCCTGGTTCGAGGTGCCGAGGTTGTACCAGATCTGGTCGGGCTCGTTGAAGGGGATGTAGACGAAGTGCTCGCTGTTCGGGTCGGCCGACACCTCCTTGACGATCTTGTCGACCTTGGGGAGGTAGTCCTCGATGCCGAGGTCCTCGTACGGCCACTTCGCGTAGATGTCCTGCATCATCACGTTGATCTCGCCGCCGCCGTTGCGGAAGAACGACCTGGAGACCGTGAGCGCGTCACCGTTGGGGTGCTGGGCGCCGCCCTCCGGCTTCTGCGAGATGCTGGTGATCTTCAGGGGAGCCAGCATGGCGTCGCTGGGCACGCCGTCGTCGCTGAGCCCGTACAGGGTGCCGTTGGCGCCGAGCGTCACCGGGCCCTCGGACGCGCCGAGGTCGACGGTTACCCGCTGTGGGTCCGAAGCTGCCGCAGGCCCTGCGGCGGGGAGGGTGCCTGCCATGGCGGCTGCTCCAAGTACGGCTGTGACAAGGACGGTTGCGGAACGGGAACGGGATTTCGTACGCGTTCGCGTGGGGGTGCGGGTGCTCACGCCGAGGGACCTCCGGTCATTTGACGGCTCCACTGGTGATTCCGGACACGATCTTTCGCTGGGCCACCAGGAGGATGGCGACCATGGGCAGGCTCATCACCACGACGTACGCGAAGACGAGATGCCAGTTGTTGAGGTACAGCTGGGCGCTGGCGACCTTGTAGAGGTTCAGCGGCAGGGTCGCCTTCTCTCCGCCGCCGAGGACGAAGAAGGCGTAGAAGATGTCGCTCCAGGCGTAGAGCATGACCATGATCGTCGCGGTGGCGATGACGGGCCTGAGCAGCGGCAGGATGATCTGGCGGAAGATCCGCAGCGGCGACGCGCCGTCCATTCGCGCGGCCTCCTCCAACTCCACCGGGGTGGCCCGGATGAAGCCGGTCATGAAGAAGACCGAGGTGGAGAGGTACATCCCGGTGTAGACGGCGATCATGCCCGGCCGGGTTCCCGCGAGGCCGAGCTGCCGCAGCTCCATGACGATGGTGATGACGGCGGGCGGCAACAGCAGTCCGCTGATGCAGATCGCGTACGCCGCCGAGACCAGCTTCGACTTGCGGCGGGCGAAGACCCAGGCCGCGCCGGCCCCCAGGATGAGGACGAGGGCGACCGAAGGCACCACGACGAGCAGGGAGTTGAGGAATCCGTGCAGCATCTCGCCCTGACTGACGGCTTCTTCGTAGTTGCTGCCCGGCTGCCAGTGCCGCGGCAGGTCCAGGTTCGGGGTGATCGCCTCGGCCTGCGGCTTGGCGGACGTGACGGCGACCAGCCACAGGGGTACGCCGACGGCGAGGGCGGCGAGCAGCAGGACGAGCGCCGGACGACCGTACCGCCAGGCGGGGTTGACCGCGGACGCGCGACGTGCGACGGACGAGGGATTCACAGTGGATACGGGATTCACGGCGGTGCTCACAGCAGTTGCTCCCTTCGGCGCAGTCCGATGACGAGGGGGATCGCGACGGCGACCACGACCAGGAAGAGGACGAGGCTCATCGCGGAGGCCTGGGCGTACAGGCCCTGTCCGAAGATCCGGAACATGTAGATGTTGAAGACCTCCGTGGACCCCGCGGGTCCGCCGCCCGTCGTCGCCTGCACGATGTCGAAGGTGTTCATCGAGCCGATGAGCGCCGTGGTGACGTTGAAGGTGAGGGCGGGCGCCAGCATCGGCCAGCGCACCGACCAGAAGGTCCGCCACGGCCCCGCGCCGTCGCACTTCGCGGCCTCCAGCATCTCGCCGGGGATGCCCTTGAGGCCGGCGAGATAGATGAGCATGGACAGGCCCATCCACTTCCAGCCGTGGATGACGGTGACCAGGACCAGCGTCCAGGACGTCGAGCCGAGCCACGGGATGTCCGTACCGAGCAGGCCGTTGACGGCGCCGTCCTGGTTGAACAGGGACTGGAAGACATAGCCGGTGGCGAGCGCGGAGATGAGCACGGGCAGGAAGAAGACCGCGCGGAAGAACCGGTTGAACCGGCTGTCCGCCTCAAGGAGCAGCGCCAGACCGAGCCCGAAGCCGTTCTGGAAGACCGCCGCCATGACGGCGTAGAGCAGCGTTGTGCGGATCGCCCGCAGCAGCGAGCCGTCGTGGGCGATGGTCGTGAAGTTGTCGAGCCCGGTGAAGGCGATGTCCGGGTGGTAGGAGGACCAGTTGGTGAACGGGTAGTAGAAGTTGAGCAGGTTCGGCACCAGGAAGAAGGCCGCGAAGACGACGATCGCGGGAAGGGCGAACCACCAGGGGTGATGGACGGCGGCGCGGGGCAGCCGTCCCGCCTTTCCCGCCCGGCCCTTGGCGGGTGCCGGTTTCTGCGTGCGCGTACGTATGGCCGTGTCCGCCATCGGAAGAGTCCTTGCCGGTCGGGTCGGTCGATCCTCATGCCGGTCCGGAAGCCGGTTCACAAGCCGGTCCGGAGACCGGTTCGGTCGCCGGTCTAGAAGCCGGGTGCGGCCTGGGCCTTGGCCACCTGTGCGAACTGGTCCTCGATGGCCTGCGCGACCTGCTGCGGACTCTTCTTGCCGTACAGCATGTCGGCGAGGTAGAGGTGGGTGTCGGGCGCGACGATCGCCTTGGCCTGGAAGACGCCGATGGCCGTGGGGAGGGCCTTGACCTGTGCCATCGACGCCTCGGGAAGACCGGCGGGGGTCGGCACGGACGGCTCCACGGACGGGATCTTCATCGTCTTGATGTAGTCGGCGTAGTCCGGCCCGAGCCAGAAGGCCAGGAACTGCCGGGAGGCGTTCTGCCGCTTCTCGTCACCGGTCTTGAAGGCGACCACGCCGTTGGTCTGGTCCGGCGAGTACAGGCCGGTGGCGGAGGAATTGGCGACCGGGAACCAGCCGATCCTCTTGTCGATCTCGGCAGTCGAGTACTTGGCCTGCAACTGGCTCTGGAACGAGGTGACGTTCAGGACCATGCCCGACTCCCCCTTCCAGAGGGAGTCGGCCTGCCCGGTGAAGGTGCCGGTCTTGTAGTTCTTCTGCGCGAGCCCGGCGTCGAGCAGCTTCTCCTTGTACTTCTTGATGGCCCCGACGACGACCGGGTCGGTCCACTTCACCTTGTTCTGGTTGAGGTCGGCCCACCACTGCTTGTCGAGGTCGGTGAGCTGGACCTGCATCTGCCACTGCAGCGGCCACTTGTCGCCGCCGGCCTCGTAGAAGCCTGCCGCGTCGGTCCTGTCCGTGACGGTCCTGCCGAGGGCCAGCAACTGGTCGTACGACTTGGGGAAGTCGGCCTCGCTCAGTCCGGCCTTCCTGAAGACGTCCTTGTTGTAGTAGACGCCGAGCATGGCGGGACTCGTGACGATCGCCGCGTACCGCTTGCCGTCGATGACGCCGAGCGACCTCTCGGTGTCGCCGAGCTTCGACACCCACTCCTCACCGTCGAGGGTGAGGAGGTTCTGCTTCGGCTGGATGAAGGGCAGCGTGGAGATGGACGGCTGCCAGAACATCAGGTCGGGCCTGTCGCCGGACGCGAGTTTCGTCGGCACGTTCTGCTCGTAGAGGTCGGGGATCGCCTGCGTCTCGACCTTCGCCCCGGTGGCCTTCTCGAAGGCGTCGATGACCTGCTTGGGCGCGTTGAGGGTGTTCTGCGCGGTCCACATGGTCAGCTTCACGCCGTCGAGGCGGGCGGTCGGGTTCACCTTCGTCTGCCCCGTGCCCGAGTCGGCGGAGGAGCCGGAGTCCCCGGCGGTGGGGTCACTGCATGCGGTGACGGACAGGGCGGCGGCGCATATGAACGCCAGCGCGGGGAGGGTTCTTCTCGTCATGACGTGCCTTTCGCGAACGGGCTCGGACGGGCGGCGGATCGTGAAGCGGTCCGGCGAGGAAGGTGCGAGCGGACGATGCGGGCGGAGCGAGTTGGCGAGTACAGGAAGGACGAACGTGGGAGAGGCGAGGGTGGGAGTGCGTGCGTGGGGAGGGCTTGCGGGGGAGAGGGACAGGTGAAGGGGACGCGGGTTCAGGCGTGTCCGGGCGGTGGCCCCGAGCTCTCCCGCACCACCAGTTCCGGTACGGACACGGAGTGCGGGGCGATCGGCGCGGACTCCTCCAGCACGCCGTGCAGCAGGGCGAACGCCGACCGGCCGAGGCCCGTGAAGTCCAGGCGCACGGTCGTCAGCGACGGGGTGAGATAGGCGGAGTGCGGGGCGTCGTCGAAGCCGGCCACACTCACCTCGCCGGGGACGGTGCGGCCCGTCTCGTGGAGGGCGCGGATCACCCCGAGCGCGAGGTCGTCGTTGCCGCACAGGATCGCGGTGACGGCGGTGTCCTTCGCGAGTTCGAGGCCCGCCGCGTGACCGCCCGCCGGGCCCCAACTCCCTTGCAGTGCACGGGGTTCTGGTGCTCCCGCCTCCTTGAGCGCCTGCTGCCAGCCGGTCGTACGGGCGCTGGTGCGCCGGGTGCTGGACGGGATGGCGACGTAGTGCACGGTCTCGTGGCCGAGGGAGAGCAGATGGCGGGTCGCCTCGTAGGCGGCCTCGCGGTCGTCGGTCCACACCCAGGGGCGGTCGCCGCCGGGCGGGGTCGCGGGGGTCTCGACCACGCCGACGACGGGGAGGTCGGCGGGGACGGCGCCCAGGGCCCGTACACCGGCGGGATCGTATGCGATCACGATCAGTCCGCCGCCCGCGTCCGCCGCCCGTCGTACCTGGGCGTCGACGGCGGCCTCGTCGGCGCCGCCGGTCGATTCGAGGACGCCGACCCCGACGGTGTAGGCGGCGGCGCGGGCGGCCTCCTCGATGCCCTGGAGGATGGAGGCGTAGCCGTAGTGCGTGGTGTTGGAGGTGAGCACGGTCACGGCACGGGTGCGTCCGCTGGCGAGGGCGAGCGCGGTGGAGTTGCGCCGGAACCCCAGCTCGTCGATGGCGGCCAGCACCCTGTCGCGGGTGGACGGCTTGACGCTGGGGTGGTCGTTGATCACCCGGGAGACGGTCTGGTAGGAGACTCCGGCCGCGGTGGCGACATCCCGGATGCTCACTGAGCGTCTTGTGTGACCGGTCACATTCATGCCAGGATTGTGACCGGTCACATGAGGGTCGTCAAGAGACCGTAACCATCAATTCACGCGGCAGAAGCAGACCGTCGGCCCAGGCGGCATCGGGAGGGGAAGACGTTGACCGGTACGACGGATTCGGCGGGCACGGCCCCCCGCACCACCACTGAGCAGCACTTCGTCTGGGGTCATCGCGCCCTGGAGGCCGAGTTCGCCACCGGCGCCGACGGGATCCTGCGACTGGTCCGGCTGACCCGTCCCGATCCGCGGCCCGGTGTCGGCGCGGGGACCCGCACCGGCGAGTCGGCGCCCGAACCCGGCCCCGACGCACCCCTCCACCTCGTGGAACTCACCGCCCTCGGTCACGGCAGTGGCTGGTCGGGCCCCCGATTCACGGGCACGGCCTTCGGTGCCCGGCTGCGGCACCGGAGCCACACCGTTCGGGACGCCGACGGCTGGACGTACCTGACCGTCGAACTCCACGATCCCGACACCGGGTTGACGGCATTCGTCGAACTGTCCTCGCCTGTCGGACTGCCCGCGCTGCGCTCCCGCGTCCGCCTGCGCAACGGGGGAGAGGGGCCCCTCGTCGTCCAGTCCGTGAGCAGTCTGCTGCTCGGCGCCCTCCCCTCTCCCGACCGCCTCGACGTCCACCGCGCCCGCAACGACTGGCTGGCGGAGTGCCGTTGGTACACCGGGCCGCTGCGCGACACCGTCAGCGACATTCACGTCGACGTCCACCAGCACGACAGCCGGGCGGCACTGGCCCTGACCGGACGCGGCAGTTGGCCCTCCGACGGGCACCTTCCGATGGGCGCTCTCACCGAACGCGGCGGCGACCGGGCCTGGTTGTGGCAGATCGAGTCCCCGGCCGGCTGGCGCTGGGACGCGGGCGAGCGCGACCACGGCACGTATCTGGCGCTGAACGGGCCCATGGACGCGGAACACCAGTGGCGGGTCCGCCTCGCGCCCGGCGCCGAGTTCACCACCGTGCCCGGCGTCCTGGCCCTCGGCTCGGGGCTGGACGACGCCTTCGCCGCCTTGACCTCGTACCGCCGCGCGGTACGCCGTCCGCACCCTGACCACACCGCGCTGCCGGTCGTCTTCAACGACTACATGAACACCCTGATGGGCGACCCGACGACGGAGAAACTGCTGCCCCTGATCGACGCCGCCGCCCGGGCCGGCTCTGAGTACTTCTGTATCGACTCCGGCTGGTACGACGACAGCACCGAGGGCTGGTGGGACAGCGTCGGCGAGTGGCTGCCCTCGCCGCGCCGCTTCCCCGAGGGCGGCATCCAGGCGGTCCTGGCCCGGATCAGGGAGCGCGGCATGGTGCCCGGGCTGTGGCTGGAGCCGGAGGTCGTGGGCGTGCGCAGCCCCGTCGCCTCCGAACTCCCGCCGGAGGCCTTCTTCCAGCGGGACGGCGTACGGCTGACGGAACAGGGCCGTCACCAGCTGGACCTGCGGCACCCGGCCGCCCGCGCGCACCTCGACAAAACGGTGGACCGCATCGTCGGAGACTGGGGCGTCGGCTACCTCAAACTGGACTACAACATCGTCGTCGACCCGGGCACCTGCGCCCCCGGGGACATCGCGCCGGGAGCCGGACTGCTCGGCCACGCACAGGCGTATCTGGCCTGGCTCTCCGAGGTACTGGACCGGCACCCGGGCCTGGTGATCGAGAACTGCGCCTCGGGCGGGATGCGCATGGACGGCGCCACCCTGGCCGTCACCCAGCTCCAGTCCACCAGCGACCAGCAGGACCCGCTCCAGTACCCGCCGATCGCCGCCGCCGCGCCCACGGCGGTGCCGCCCGAGCAGGGCGCCGTCTGGGCCTACCCGCAGCCGGGGTTCGACGACGACCTGATCACCCTCACCCTGGGCGGGGCGCTGCTCGGCCGGATCCATCTGTCCGGCCATCTGGACCGGATGTCGGAGCACCAGCTCGCCCTCGTACGGGACGCGGTGACCGTGTACAAGACGCTCCGCGGCGATCTCGCGCGGGCCGTGCCGTTCTGGCCGCTCGGTCTGCCGGGGTGGACGGACGAATGGCTGGCGCTGGGCATGCGGGTGCCCGGTGACCGTGCGTCCTACCTCTCCGTCTGGCGCCGCGGCGGACCGACCGAACTCCGTCTGCCTGTCGGGCACTTGGCGGGCCGGGACGTCCGTGCGGAGATCCTGCACCCGACCGCCGAGACCGCTGCTGTCGCCGGCTCGACGGCCTGGGACGGGATCCGGGGCGAGCTGACGGTGTCGCTCCCGCGCACACCCGCTGTTCTGCTGATCCGCCTCACTGCGGAGAAGTAGGGAGGAGTTCGAGGAGCAGACGTTCACCCGGCAGAAGAATGACACCTTTGTGGTGATATGGGCATTGTTCCGGGAACACGGGTTCCGCCGGTGTGCATCCAATGCGTGCCCACACCCGGAAGTGGTCACCAGCGGGCGCCGCCCGTCAGTCCCTCCTCCTGCTCCCCGGAGTACGCACCATGAACGTCTCGGTCGTCCTGTTCACCGCGGACCTGCGTCTGCACGACCATCCGCCGCTGCGGGCCGCCCTGGACGACAGCCGCACGGTCGTCCCGCTGTTCGTGCGGGACCCGGCGGTGGACGGCGCCGGGTTCGCCGTGCCCAACCGGCTGGCCTTCCTCGCCGACTGTCTGCGCGACCTCGACACCGGTCTGCGCGAGCGGGGCGGACGGCTGGTCCTGCGCCACGGCGACCTGGTGCGCGAGGTGTGCCGGGTCGCCGCCGAGGCGGACGCCGACGAGGTGCACATGGCGGCCGACGTCAGCGGCCACGCGCGCCGACGGGAGGACCGGCTGCGGCGCGCCCTGGAGGCGGACGGCGTACGGCTGCACGTGCACGACACGGTGACGGTCGCCGTCGCCCCGGGTGCGGTGGTCCCGGCCGCCTCCGACCACTTCGCGGTCTTCACGCCGTACTTCCGGCACTGGTCGCAGCACCCGCTGCGGGAGCCGCTCGGGGCGCCGCGGACGGTACGGGTGCCGGAGGGCGTCGAGTCCGACTCCCTGCCGTCCAGGAGTGACCTGCCGGGACTCTCGGAGGGGCTCGCCGCCGGTGGTGAGGCCGAGGGCCGCGCCCGGCTCGCCGCATGGCTGCGCGCCGGGGTGGCGTCGTACGAGGACGGCCATGACGACCTGGCCGGCGACGTCACCTCCCGGTTCTCGCCGCATCTGCACTTCGGCACGCTCTCCACCGTCGAACTCGTGCACAGGGCCCGCCGAGCGGGCGGACCGGGCGCCGACGCCTTCGTACGGCAGCTCGCCTGGCGCGACTTCCACCGTCAGGTGCTCGCGGCCCGCCCGGACTCGGCGACCGCCGACTACCGCACCCGCCAGGACCGTTGGCGGTCCGGACGACAGGCGAGCGAGGACGTCGAGGCGTGGAAGGAGGGCCGCACCGGCTACCCGATCGTCGACGCCGCGATGCGCCAACTGCGGCACGAGGGCTGGATGCACAACCGGGGACGGCTGCTCACCGCGAGCTTCCTCACCAAGACGCTGTACGTCGACTGGCGTGTCGGCGCCCGGCACTTCCTGGACCTGCTGGTGGACGGTGACATCGCCAACAACCAGCTCAACTGGCAGTGGATGGCCGGCACCGGGACCGACTCGCGGCCCAACCGGGTCCTCAACCCCGTCACCCAGGCCAAGCGGTACGACCCCGACGGCGCGTATGTGCGCCGATGGGTGCCCGAACTGCGGTCGCTGGCAGGGTCGGTGGTGCACGAGCCCTGGAAACTGCGCGGCCTGGACCGGGCCGCCGTCGACTACCCGGACCCGATCGTCGCCCTGTCCGACGGGCTCGACCGCTTCAAGCGGGCCCGAGGTCTTGACTGAGCCACCTCTCCGACCACCGCGGACGACCTCACCGGCCCGCCCTGGGAGCGTCGCCATCGGCCAGTGCCTCCAGGGTGTCCAGGGCATCCTTCAGGGAGGTGGGCCACGGCATCCCCGGGTCGGTCCGGCCGATCCAGCCCGGGCCGCTCGGCAGCACCAGGGGGCTGCGGCGGGCGCCCTTCACCCCCCACCGGGCGCGGGCGACGCGCCGGGCCAGCGGGAGGCTCGCCGTGGAGCGGGCCTGCGCCCACAGGACGACGGCCGCCGGCCCGAGCCGCTCGACCGCCGCGGTCAGCGCCTCCGCGGGGACGGCGGCCCCGAACATCCGGGCGGGCAGGCCCCGTTCACCCAGACCGGCGTGCAGTGCCTCCAGCGCGAGCGTGTGCTGTTCGCCGGGCATACAGGCCAGAACCACCGGACCGGGTCCAGGGCCGCCGCTGCCGAGCGCCGGCGGGGTGAAGCGACGCAGCGCGGTCGACACCTGCCAGGACAGGAGGTGCTCCACCTCGACGTAACGGTCGCCGGACGAGGCCCATTTGCGGCCCACGGCGCGCAGCGTCGGCACCATCACCTCCTCCCAGGCGACCACGAGACCGTGCGCCTCGACCGCCTTGGCCAACTGCCGCTCCACGGAGGGCGCGTCGAGGCGTACGGCGGCGCGGGCGAGCCCTCTGCACTCCCGGCGCACATCGCCCAGCGGAAGCGGGCCCGCCGCGCGGGAGCGGACGCCGGCAGCAGGTCGTGGCGCGTCGGCGGACGCCCGGCTGTCGCCCGGAGCCACGGCCGCCGCCGCCCGCGCGGCGCGAGCCGCCTCCGCGGGCGGTACACCGGCGGACGTGAGCCGGCACATCTCCTCCAGTACGGCCACATCGTGCGGGGCCCATCGGCGGTGCCGGCCGTCGGGGCGGATCGCTGGCCCGATGCCGTAGCGGTGGTCCCAGGAACGCAGCGTGGTGGGTGACACCCCCAGCCGACGGGCCAGCGCCCCGGTGGTGAGACCGGTCGCGACGTCCTGGGGTGCCGGCTCGATCCGGGCCGCCGCGCTGTCGCCCGGAGTGCCGTCCATGGGCCGACTGTACGACGGTCCGCCGCCCATACGACGCAGAATCGATGCGAGTTGCCGCCCTGGGCCCGGGACTCGGAGCATGACGGAACCGACGTACGCCGGATCGAGGCGGTCGGATCGGTCGCGTACGAGGAGTCCCCCATGAACATGCCCGAGTGCGCCGCTCCGGCCGACGCGCCCGCCGCGTCACCGGACGACGAGGAGCTGGTCCGGGGCCTCGTCGCGGGCGACGAGGCATGCCTGGCGGCCGTGTACCGGCGCTGGTCGGCACTGGTGCACAGCTTGGCCTGGCGCTCCCTGGGAGACGTGAAGGAGGCGGAGGACGTCACCCAGCAGGTCTTCCTCGGCGTGTGGAGAGGCCGGCGGGGCTACCGGCCGGAGCGTGGGCCGCTCGCCGGGTGGATCGTGGGTATCGCCAGGCACCGGATCGCCGACGCGCTGGCCGCACGTACCCGCCGCGGCCGGCCGGTCGCCGTGGCGGCCTCCTGGCCGGCGCTCGCCGATCCTGTGGACGACCGGTTGGAGGGTGCCCTCGACCGGATGGTGGTGCGCGCGGAGATCGCCAAACTGGCCTCGGCCCAGCAGCGGGTGCTGCGGCTCGCCTTCTACGAGGACCTCAGCCAGAGCCAGATCGCCGAGCGCACGGGCTGGCCACTGGGCACCGTCAAGAGCCACGCACGACGCGGGCTGTACCGGTTGAAGCGCGAGCTCGAAGTCGCCTTCGACGCGTGACGCGACCCGGACGCGTTGTGACGGCCCGCGCCGCCGGAACCCGGAGGTGGCCCGGCGCGGGGACCGGGTGCCGGGAACAGCGGCGGCCCTGTCCCGTGTTGCGGCAGGCATGACGACGAACACGCCGAGGCCCGAGGTACTGCGCTACACCGCCTTCTCCACCTCACCCGCGGGCGGAAACCCCGCCGGCGTTGTCCTGGACGCCACCGGCCTGGACGACAGCGACATGCTGGCCATCGCCGCCGAACTCGGATACTCGGAGACCGCGTTCCTGACCGCGCCGCCTGACGGCCTCGGCGGCCAGGACAGCAGGGCGTACCGCATCCGCTACTTCAGTCCCCGGGCCGAGGTGCCGTTCTGCGGCCACGCGACCGTCGCGACCGCCATCGCACTCGCCGAGCGACGGGGCCCCGGAGAGCTGGTGTTCGCGACACCCGCCGGCATCGTGCCGGTGGTGGTGGCCGAGGAGGGCGGGACGCTCCGCGCCACACTCACCAGCGTCGAGCCACGGATCGAGGAGATCACCGACACCGACCTCACGGAGGCACTGGCCGCCCTCGACTGGTCCGCCCTCGATCTCGACCCGGGCTTCCCGCCCCGTATCGCCTTCGCCGGCGCCCGCCACCTCGTTCTCGCGGCGGCGACACGGGCCCGCCTCGCGGATCTCGCATACGACTTCGAGCGCCTCGAAACCCTGATGCACCGCCTGGACCTGACCACGACCCAGTTGGTGTGGCGCGAGTCGGCCACCGTCTTCCATGTCCGTGACCCGTTCCCCGTCGGCGGCGTGGTCGAGGATCCGGCCACCGGCGCGGCAGCCGCCGCGTTCGGCGCGTACGCCCGAGAACTCGGCCTGGTCCCCGAGGACACCGTCCTCACCCTGCACCAGGGCGAGGACCTGGGCCGCCCCGGCGAACTCACGGTGACGCTGCGCGCGGGTGACCCGCGCGTCCGGGTCGGCGGCGCGGGAACACGCATCGGCTGAAACGCGGGCCGGGTGACAGGAGTGTCGCTCCTCCACGTGAACCGGATTCGAGCGTTGGCCAAGGTATTCCCCCGGCTCCGCCAAGAACGGTTCAGTGTTTGATCATGATTGGGCAACCCGCACAGAGGTCCGTCGAGTCGGACGTACGTTCCCTTCCGTGAACTCTCAAGCAGCACCCCACACTGCCGTCCACCCGCAGCGGACGGCATCCGTCGCACCGGTCTCCGGCGCGACAGCCCCCGCTCGGCGCTCCCTTCTGCGTGCCGCGCTCACCGGAACCACGGTCCTCGGCGCCGGCCTGGTCATCGGGGCCGAACCCGCGGTCGCCGCCCCCTCCACCGCCGCTCCGCGAAAGCGGCCCACGACTGCCGAGGAGGCCCTGCGGGAGCTGTCCGCGGGCAACCGTCGCTGGCGCACCTTCCGGCAACAGCACCCCGACGAGTCTCCCGCCGTCCGACAGGCGCTGACGACCAGTCAGCACCCCTTCGCGCTGGTGCTCGGCTGCATCGACTCCCGGGTGCCTCCGGAGATGGTCTTCGACCAGGGCCTCGGCGATCTGATGACCATACGCAGCGGGGGTCAGGTCCTTGACGAGGCCGTGCTCGGCAGCCTCGCGTACGGCGTGCTCGAACTGGGGATCCCCCTGCTCATGGTGCTCGGCCACCAGTCGTGCGGGGCGGTGAAGGCCACGGTCCAGGCGGACCAGTCCGGCGAGCGACTGCCCGCCCACATCCAGTATCTGGCCGACCAGATCACCCCGGCCATCGATCGCGGCAAGGAGGGCGACGCGCGCGTCGACGCGACGATCGACGCCAACATACGGCTCATCCGGGCACGGCTCGCAGCGGAGCCCGACCTCGCCGCCAAGGTGGACTCGGGCGCCCTGTCCATCGTCGGCGCACGCTACGAGCTGACCACCCAGCGAGTGCACCGCATCAACTGAGCAAGTAAGCGGGAGCAGTCGGCCTCGGGGGACAGTCCCCCGAGGCCGACTGCGCCGTGGCCCCGCTTCGCCCTTGACCTCGCCGTCCCGTATCTGATCCCGCAGACGGCCTGTAGGGTCCAAGAGAGGGGTGATCATGGCCGATCGTGGCTGGTACGACGACAGTGACCATGACGAGGTGGTCCAACGCGCCGAACGGGCAACGCGGTTCGGCTGGGCAGCGATCGCCGGGAGCGTGGGGGCGCTCGGCTGTGCGGTGCTGGCCCTGGCGGTCGGTCTTGTGGTCGCGGTTCTCGGGTGCCTTTACGTAGTGGTGGCGATCGGGAGGTAGCCGCCGGCCGAGAACGCGATGCACTCCGTGGTGGTGGGGAGCCGGCCCGGTCGCGAGGGGTGCGGACCGGCCGTGGCCGTGTCGGCGACTCGCGAGCAGTGGATCACAAAGCGGCGCAACGACACCCAACGCGGGAGCTGGTGGGGGCTGTCTGCCCGTTCCCGGGATCTAGCCCTCACCGCGCGACCGAACAACTCGCCTACGGGATCAGCTGATGCAGACCAGCCCGAGCAGACAGATCCCTGCGGGCGACGACGAGGACGTGGAAGAGGACGTCGAGGAATCGGACGGCGACGGCGTCGCCGATGATGTGTCCGTGGCCGTGTCTGTACCCGATGCGCTGGTGCTGGTGTCGTCGGTGGCCGGGGGCGTGGGCGTGGGGGAGGGCGTCGTCCCTGTCGCCGCGTCCGTGGTGTCGGACACGGTGGAGGCCGCCGCTGACACGTCCGAGTTCAGCGCCGCGAGGGGACCTGTGACGCTCTTCTGCTGAACCGTCTGCGTCTTCGGCCTGGTGTGAGGCGCGGCGGCGGCCTGTTCGTGCGGCGTGCCGGTCGTGGCGCGCCGGTCGGCGACGGGAGAGGAGGCTTGCCTCGCCCGACGCGAGTCGGTGGGCGTCGAGTAAACCGGAGTGGGGTCCGTGACCTGCCCCTCGGCGGCCCCCATGACCTCCCTGTCCGGTGCGGACGCCGCCTGGGTCCGGTCCGGGGACTGGCGGTTCAGCGAGGCGACCGTCAGGCCTCCGCCGACGAGCGCGACCGCGGTGGCGACCAGTGCCTTGCGCTGCGTCTTCTTCCAGCGTTCCCGCTGCCGGCGCCGCGCCGCCCGGCCCGCAGGCACGGGGGAGGGAGCGTCCGGACCGTCGTACGGGTGCTCCTGCGGCGCCTGACCGAGATCCTCGGCGACGGAGTCCGCCTCGCTCCACAGGTGCGCGGGGGCGGGTGAGGCCGTTACGGCGGACGGTGCGGGCGTTCCGTCGGCGAGAGGAGCGATGTCCGGGGCGTAGGCGCCGCATCCGGGACACATGAGGGCACCGTTGAGATGCCGACGGCACGTGGAGCAGTAGTCCATCTACGGTCTTCCTGTATTCGCTTTCGCACGGGTGAGCGAGCCGTGAGCAAAGGTAGCGATGCTTTCGGCGAGGTATGTGCAGCCTGTGTGACGCTCCTGCGCAGATGTGCCGGGGCGTGACCGCTGTGAGATGCCTCTGAGTGCCTATCCTGCTGTTTTCGCTCATTTGTCGGTGTACGTGCGAACGCGGTCAGTCACCGATACGGACAGGGCGGCGAATCGAAACGTGTCAGCTCACGCCTGCCGCGTCGAGCAAAGTGGTCACGGTGGGGGTGATGAGCCCGGTGAGGTCGTCGGCTCCGATTCCCGCGCGGGCGCTGGCGCCGTCGAAGACCATGCTGAGCTGCCGGGCCAGCAGGTCGGGGTCGTTCGCCCCGCCCTGGTCGGCCTCGGCGCGGAAGAACGCCGTCAGGTTCTCCTTGATCCGGCGGGCCACCCGGCTCGCGGGGTGACTCTCGTCCTTGAGTTCGATCTGGACGGCCAGATACCGGCAGCCGTAGAACTCGGGGGCCCCCGCCTGCGACTCCACCCGCTCGAACACGTACAGGATCCGCTCGCGAGGTGAACGGCCGTCGTCCGCCGCAGGGAGGAGTGTCGCCACATAGGCGGAGGCGCGCTCCTTGAGGCTTGCCGCCAGTAGTTCGTCCTTGCTCTCGAACAACTGGTACAGGGAGCGTTTCGACACACCCGCCGCCTTGCACAGCGCCTCGACGCCGATGCTGACGCCCTCCCGGTAGGTGAGCGTGGCCGCTGCCTCCAGCAGTCGCTCTCTCGTGCTTGCCTTCGCTTCGGTGGTCATATGGCGAGGTTAACCGATGCCGACGAGTTAGAAACTGATCGGTTTCTGACTTGTGGCGGTAAGTGGCCCCGTCTGCGGCGATGAGGGGAACGGAAGGGAATTCGTCGCCGTCGACCGCGCCCGGACTGCTGTTCGGGCAGGGACCGGAACGCCTCGTGCGCGGCGGAGGGAAGAGAAGCCCGTAGGCTGCTCGTTTAGTTGGGAGACTGGCCGCTCGGCTTTACGGAGACCGTATCGCCCGAACCGCCCGTACCCTTCATTAGTGTCTACGGCGTCACATAGCGGGCGCCAAACCACTGGAGGCAACACCCCGTGCTGATTGCTCAGCGTCCGTCCCTGACCGAAGAAGTCGTCGACGAGTTCCGCTCCCGGTTCGTCATCGAGCCGCTGGAGCCGGGCTTCGGCTACACCCTCGGCAACTCTCTGCGCCGCACGCTCCTCTCCTCGATCCCGGGTGCGGCGGTCACGTCCATCCGCGTCGACGGCGTTCTGCACGAGTTCACCACCGTGCCGGGCGTCAAGGAGGACGTCACCGACCTGATCCTCAACATCAAGCAGCTCGTCGTCTCCTCGGAGCAGGACGAGCCGGTCGTGATGTACCTGCGCAAGCAGGGCCCGGGTCTCGTCACCGCCGCCGACATCGCGCCCCCGGCCGGTGTCGAGGTGCACAACCCCGACCTGGTCCTCGCCACGCTCAACGGCAAGGGCAAGCTGGAGATGGAGCTGACCGTCGAGCGCGGTCGCGGCTACGTCTCCGCTGTCCAGAACAAGCAGATCGGTCAGGAGATCGGGCGCATCCCGGTCGACTCGATCTACTCGCCGGTCCTCAAGGTCACGTACAAGGTCGAGGCCACGCGTGTCGAGCAGCGCACCGACTTCGACAAGCTGATCGTCGACATCGAGACCAAGCAGGCCATGCGTCCCCGTGACGCCATGGCGTCGGCCGGCAAGACGCTGGTCGAGCTGTTCGGGCTCGCTCGTGAGCTCAACATCGACGCCGAGGGCATCGACATGGGTCCGTCCCCGACGGACGCCGCCCTCGCCGCCGATCTGGTGCTGCCGATCGAGGAGCTCGACCTCACGGTCCGCTCGTACAACTGCCTCAAGCGTGAGGGCGTCCACTCCGTGGGCGAACTCGTCGCCCGCTCCGAGGCCGACCTGCTGGACATCCGCAACTTCGGTGCGAAGTCCATCGACGAGGTCAAGGCGAAGCTGGCCGACATGGGCCTGGCCCTGAAGGACAGCCCTCCCGGATTCAACCCGACCGCGGCTGTTGACGCCTTCGGTGCGGACAACGACGCGGACGGCGGATTCGTCGAGACCGAGCAGTACTGAAGGCTGCGCTCCGACAACCGGCGCCCCGGTCCTGACCAGGGCGCTCGGATCGGCGCGGATCTTTCATGAGGGGCACCCCGGGACGGACCGGGGTGCCCCTTCGCACGAACGGCAGTCCCCGACGAGCATGGTCTCGTCGGGGACTGCCGTTCGTCTTCGGCAGGTGGAGGGCGGCACCGCGTCTGATTGAGCGCGCGTTGCCCGGGAAAGCGGGTTGCCTGGGAACTTGAGCGACGTGCTTCGGACCGGAGGCACGCCTGGGGGAGCCACTGTGGCTGCTCCTTCGTGTGTCGAGGTCTGCCGGCTCCGCCGGTGAGTGATGCCGCCCCGGCGGGAGACACCCGCCGATGCCCGGCCTGTGCACACCCGGGTCGCGTCGACACGCCCTGGTGACCAGGAAGCGCTGGTCGGCCATCGCCGCGCCGACACCCACGCTCCGAGGAGGGCACGTGACAACATCCCGGTTGTACGGACGGCTCCGGGCCGCCGGGCCCGATTCCCGCCGTTCCGCCGAGAAGCAGACCCTGACCGCCGCAGGACGGGCGGGCTTCTCCGCGCGAGGTGTGGTGTACGTCCTCATCGGAGCACTGGCCGTCCGGATCGCCTTCGGCGGTGGCGAGGAGTCGGCGGACCGCCAGGGCGCGCTGTCCCAGATCGCGGAGCAGCCCTTCGGGAAGGTGATGCTCTGGGCGCTGGTCGTCGGGTTCGGCTGCATGGCGTTGTGGCGGGGTGCCGGCGCGGTTCTCGGCCGGGGGGCTCGGCGCAAGGCGGGCTCGCGGATCCTCGACGGAGGGCGGGCGCTCTTCTACGCCGCCGTCTGCTGGGCCACCGCCGTGTACGCGGCCGGAGGCGGCCAGGGCTCCAGCGGGAACGCCCAGTCCCAGGACTGGACGGCCTCGGCGCTGGGACTGCCCCACGGCCGGGTTCTGGTCGGCGCCGCGGGCTGCGTTCTGATCGGCGTCGGCGTGGTCCTGGCCGTCCGGGCGGCCATGCGGCGCTTCCTGCGGCAGCTCGACACGGGCGCCATGAGCCACCGTACGAAGCAGGTCGTCACCGGTCTGGGGGTGGGCGGAGGTGTGGCACGTGGTGCGGTCTTCGCCGCGGCCGGGGTCTTCGTCCTGGTGGCGGCCGTCCGCTTCGACCCGCACGAGGCCAAGGGGATGGACGCGACGCTGCGCAGTTTCACGCAGACACCGGCGGGGCCGTGGCTGCTGGTCGCCGTGGCGATCGGGCTGGTTCTCTTCGGAGTCTTCTCTTTCGCCTCGGCGCGGTGGCGTCGGCTGTAGGGCGGCGCACCGACTCGATCGAGTGGCTCGCGTGCCTACCCGAGATCCGGAGTGGACGCAACCGCTGGCGGTGGCAGGGCGGGAGCAAGGGATCTACCGTGAAAGCAGGAAGCAGATCCCAGGAGCGCGTCATGATCATCCTCGGACTCGTCATTCTCGTCGCCGCGGTGGTCGTCGGTGTCGTCGGCGTTGTGTCCAACAGCGGCGGTGCCCACGATCTCACCGGCGGATTCTCCGCCTTCGGAGTCGACATCACCGGCTCCACCGGCACCCTCTTCCTCTGCGGGATCGTCGTAGGGGCAGCGGGTCTGCTCGGGCTGAGCCTGCTCCTCGCCGGTGCGAGCCGGGGATCGCGGCGCGGCGGCACCGGACGGCACAGCGTCAAACGGTCCAGGCGCTCGACAGCCGTACCCGAGGACGAGCGGGACGCCCTGATCGAGGATCGTGGCTCCTCCCGCTCGTCCGGCTCCTCCCACGAGCGGTCGGCCCGGCTGGACCGAGAGGACGAAGATCCCGGCGGACCGGCCGAACGCCCCCGCGGGAGACACCACTGGTTCCATCATCGGGCCGCTCACTGACGACCCGGGCCCGCCGCCCGGCGACCTGCCGCGCACCTCACGCACGGTCTGGGACCCCCGACCGCTCATAATCGGGGGTTTTCGCATGTGCGGATCCGGGCCCTCAGCACCGGCCCCCGAGAACCTCGCACAAGCGGGTGTGCAACAAAACGCGCCCCCCACCGCATCGATGTATACGGGGGAGCAAGTTCCTCCACGAGAGGAGAGCACACAGTGACCGTGGGACGAAGGATCGCAGGACAGTTGGCGGGGGTGGGGGCGATCACGATGGTGATCAGCGGAACCGCGACCGCCGAACCGGCGGGGGGAGGCACCTGGACGGAGACGTCCACGGGCCAGGTCTCGGTGATGACCGTGGCCCAGCCGAGCGCGACGAAGACCTGGGCCGCCGGAGCCGAGATCGTGGGGGACCCGGAGAGCGGCTTCTTCCGGTTCACGCCCGCCATGTACGAACGTGACCTCGCCCGAGGCGGGGCGTGGAAGCGGACGGCGCTCCGGGGCGCCGACGCGTGGGACAGCCGAATCAACGACATCAGCACCGCCGCCGACGGCTCGGCGTTCTTCGTCGGTGACCAGGGACAGGACGGCCAGGGCGTCCTGGTCGGGCGCTACGTGGGGGGCGCCTGGCAGCTGACTCCCGGCACACTGCCTTCCGGGACGGTGGAAGGCAGTCTGCTGTCGGTGAGTTCGGTCTCGGGCAAGGACGCCTGGGCGGTGGGCCAGGGCTACACGGAGGACACCTTCACCCAGATCCCGGTCGTCCAGCACTGGGACGGCCGTCGGTGGAAGTCCGTAGAGATTCCAGGGTCGGCGAACTGGGGCCTGAACCAGGTCGTCGAGCTGGCACCGAACGACGTGTGGACGGTCGGAGTGGACTACGACACCGGTCAGTCCGTCGCCGTGCACTGGGACGGCCGCCGGTGGACGCGGACGCCCACCCCCGCGTTCCCCGACTCGGCGGTCCTCTTCGACATCGCCGCCCGCAGCTCGACGGACATCTGGGCCGTGGGCTGGTCCCGCGACACCGACAAGCAGCGTCCGGCGGGGATGGCCCTGCACTGGGACGGCAAGTCGTGGAAGCAGGTGCCGCTGCCCGCGGGCACCTTCTCACTGCAGGCGGTGACACTGCGGCCGAACGGCGGGCTCGCCGTCGTGGGCGGGAACGACGACGCGGCCGTCGGCCTGACCTGGACGTCCGCCGAGGGCTGGCGGTCGCTCGGACTGCCCGGGAGCGACCCTCAACTGCCCCTCGGCGTCAGCTCGGTGGTGGCCAACGGCACCCGCCTGACCGTCGGCGGCTGGCACTACCGGTCCAGCGGCGACGGCGACACCTTCAGGAGCGGCGCCATCCTCACCAGGTAGGGGGCCTCACCCAGAGGGTTCCTCCCGCAGGGGGCGTTCACGCCGTCCCGTCACGGCGGCAGTGCAGGAAGAGATGGGGCTCGGGCCCGGCGGCGGGGTGATCGGGGGTGAAGACGGTGCTGTGGCGGGACAGCACCGTCAGCCCCGCCGCGCTCACCATGCCGATGAAGTCCTCCTCGGAGAAGCTCGTCGCACGGACCGGCTCGCCCATGAACACGAACTCCATGTCCTCCACGTCCGCGGGCACGGTGGCCACCACCAGATGGCCGCCGGGCCGCAGCGCGAGGGCCAGGCGCCGGGTCAGGGCGGCCTGCTCGGCGCGGGTCATCTGCAGCAGTGAGAAGAAGACGCACACGCCGTCGAGCGAGTCGGCCTGAAGGGGCAGCTCCCGGATGTCGCCGCAGCGGAACTCGGCTCCGGGGACCTGACGGACGGCGAGTTCGACCATGA
The DNA here is from genome assembly GCF_033795085.1 of Streptomyces sp. AK08-02. Classification (NCBI taxonomy): domain Bacteria; kingdom Bacillati; phylum Actinomycetota; class Actinomycetes; order Kitasatosporales; family Streptomycetaceae; genus Streptomyces; species Streptomyces sp. AK08-02. The sequence continues at coordinate 226,606 of NZ_JARAZV010000009.1, read as the reverse complement.
CGGGGGAGACGTCGACCCCGAGCACCGTGTGCCCTGCCGCGACCAGCGCCGCCGCGGTGGGCTGCCCGGTACCGCTGCCCACGTCCAGCGTGCTCGCGCCAGGAGGCAGCCGCTCGAGCAGCCAGTCGAGCGCGGCCACATGCGCGGGGGCATGGGCGAACGCCTTCTCGTACTCGGGGCCCAGCGCGTCGAACAGCACGGCAGCGGGCGGCCGTTGGTCCTCGTGCCTCACGTCGGTGTCCCTTCGCTCGCCGGTCTGCATCGTCGCACCCGTCGCCCCTGGGCCACAACGGTCGACCGATGGGCGTCCGGACGGGCCGGGCAGGGAAGAATGGGGGCCGTAACCCACGGTCGGACCCTTGCGGAGGAGCGGGAAATGCAGGACGCGCGAGCGGGACAGGTCGCCGAACCCCAGGACCTCATCGATGTGGCCCGCCTGGTCACGGCGTACTACGCGCTGCACCCCGACCCGGCCGAACCCGGCCAGCGGGTGGCCTTCGGCACCTCGGGACACCGTGGCTCGGCCCTCGCGACGGCGTTCAACGAGGACCACATCGCGGCCACCAGCCAGGCCATCTGCGAGTACCGGGCCGCCCGGGGCACCGACGGTCCCCTCTTCCTCGGCGCCGACACACACGCCCTGTCCGAACCCGCGCGGATCACGGCACTGGAGGTGTTCGCCGCCAACGACGTGACCGTCCTCATCGACCGGACCGACGGCTACACGCCCACCCCGGCGGTCTCGCACGCCATCCTCGCCCACAACCGCGGCCGCACCTCCGGCCTCGCCGACGGCGTGGTGGTCACCCCCTCGCACAACCCGCCCGCCGACGGCGGCTTCAAGTACAACCCGCCGAGCGGCGGCCCCGCCGGATCCGAGGCGACCTCCTGGATCCAGGACCGCGCCAACGAGATCATCACCGGTGGCCTGAAGGACGTACGGCGCATCCCCTACACCCGCGCCCTCGCCGCACCCGGCACCGGGCGGCACGACTTCCTCGGCGCCTATGTGGCCGACCTGCCGAACGTGCTGGACCTGGAGGCGATCCGGTCCGCCGGTGTGCGCATCGGCGCCGATCCGCTGGGCGGCGCCTCTGTCGCGTACTGGGGGCGTATCGCCGAACAGCACCGGCTCGACCTGACGGTGGTCAACCCGCTCGCCGACCCCACCTGGCGTTTCATGACGCTGGACTGGGACGGCAAAATCCGTATGGACTGCTCCTCGCCGTACGCCATGGCCTCGCTCATCGAGCAGCGCGACCGGTTCGACATCGCCACCGGCAACGACGCCGACGCCGACCGGCACGGCATCGTCACGCCGGACGGGGGGCTGATGAACCCCAACCACTATCTGGCCGTGGCGATCTCCTACCTGTTCTCGCACCGGGAGCAGTGGCCGGCGGGGGCCGGGATCGGCAAGACGCTGGTGTCGTCCAGCATGATCGACCGGGTCGCGGCGGATGTAGGCAGGCAGCTGGTCGAGGTCCCGGTCGGATTCAAGTGGTTCGTGGACGGCCTGTCCGACGGAACGCTCGGGTTCGGCGGCGAGGAGTCGGCGGGCGCCTCCTTCCTGCGCCGGGACGGCTCGGTGTGGACCACCGACAAGGACGGCATCACCCTGGCCCTGCTCGCCTCCGAGATCACCGCGGTCACGGGCAGGACCCCGTCGCAGCACTACGCGCAGCTCACCGACCGCTTCGGCGCCCCCGCCTACGCGCGCATCGACGCCCCGGCCTCCCGCGAGGAGAAGGCCCTGCTCGCCAGGCTGTCCCCGGGCCAGGTCACCGCCGACACCCTCGCCGGCGAGCCGGTCACCAAGGTGCTCACCGAGGCCCCCGGCAACGGCGCCGCCCTCGGCGGCATCAAGGTCGCCACCGAGAACGCCTGGTTCGCGGCCCGTCCCTCCGGCACCGAGGACGTCTACAAGATCTACGCGGAGTCCTTCCTCGGCGCGGACCATCTGCACCGGATCCAGGAGGAGGCGCGGTCCGTCGTACTCACCGCCCTGGGCACCTGACACGGACCTGACCCCGCTACGGCACTCAGCGCCGCCCGGGCCGCCTCCGGGCACGGCCCGGCGGCCGGTGAACTCCGGACCGGACCGAACCCGATGTACCGCCTGCCGCGTGTGCGTGCACCCCGTCGGACGACGGCCCGCCCCACACGCGGCACGGCACTTTGACGTCTCTTGGGACGGCCGAGGTGCATGGAGTGCGGTCATCGGGCAAGGTGCGAGGAGTGACACGTGTGGGAATCATCGTCCTGACCTGGGCCGCAGCCATCGCCGCGGTCGTGGCTTCGCTCCTCGTCTCGCCCGTCTGGCTGTTCGCCGCTCTTCCACTCGCGCTCGTGAGTCTGCTGGGCACCTGGGACCTGCTGCAGCGCCGGCACTCCGTGCTGCGCAACTATCCCGTCCTGGGGCACGCCCGCTTCCTGCTGGAGCGGATACGTCCCGAACTCCAGCAGTACTTCATCGAGCGGAACTACGACGGGCGGCCCTTCGACCGGGACGTGCGCAGCATCGTCTACGAGCGCGCCAAGGGGACCGACGCGGAGGAGCCGTTCGGCACCGAACGGGACGTGTACCTGCCCGGCTACGAGTTCCTCGTCCCCTCCATGGCACCCCGCGCGGTGCCGAAGACACCACCGCGGGTGCGCATCGGCGGTCCCGACTGTGCCCGCCCGTACGACATGGCGCTGCTGAACGTGTCGGCGATGAGTTTCGGCTCGCTGTCGGCCAACGCGATCCTCGCGCTCAACGGGGGCGCCGCGGCCGGCGGCTTCGCCCACGACACCGGTGAGGGCGGCCTGTCGGAGTACCACCTGCGTCCGGGCGGCGACCTCGTCTGGGAGATCGGCACCGGCTACTTCGGCTGTCGCACGGGCGACGGTGATTTCGACTCCGGGGAGTTCGCGGACAAGGCGGCGCACGATCACGTCAAGTGCGTGTCCCTGAAACTCTCCCAGGGAGCCAAGCCCGGAATCGGTGGTGTGCTGCCCGGAGCCAAGGTCAACGCGGAGATCGCCCGGGTCCGGGATGTGCCGCAAGGACGGACGGTCGCCTCACCGCCGTACCACCGGGTGTTCTCGACCCCGCGAGAACTCGTCCGTTTCATCGCCCGGATGCGGGAGCTGTCCGGCAGGAAGCCGGCCGGCTTCAAGCTCTGCGTGGGCTCGCGGCAGCAGTTCCTCGCCGTGTGCAAGGCCATGCTGGACGAGGGAACGGCACCCGACTTCATCGTGGTGGACGGAGCCGAGGGCGGGACCGGTGCCGCGCCGCTGGAGTTCGCCGACCATGTGGGTACCCCCCTCACGGAGGGGCTGCTCACGGTGCACAACGCGCTCGTCGGCACCGGTCTGCGTGATCGGGTCAGGATCGGTGCGAGTGGCAAGATCGCCACCGGTACCGAGCTGGTCAAACGCATGGTGCAGGGCGCCGACTACGGCAACGCCGCTCGGGCGATGATGTTCGCCGTCGGCTGCATCCAGGCGCAGCGGTGCCACACCAACACCTGCCCCACGGGTGTCACGACCCAGGACCCCCGCCGGACCCGCGCCCTCGACGTCCGGGACAAGACGCCGCGCGTGCAGCGCTTCCAGGAGGCGACCGTGGCCGGCGCACTGCAGATCATGGCGTCCATGGGCGTCACCGACCCCGCCCAGTTGCGCCCGCACATGCTCCACCGGCGCATCGACCCCTGCGCCGAGCGTTCCTACGAGGAGTTGTACGAGTGGCTCGAGCCGGGCCAGTTGCTCGCCGAGCCGCCGGCCTCGTGGGCGGCCGACTGGCAGGCCGCCGACCCCGACCGTTTCACCGTCTGACCTTGTGACCTTGTGACTTGTGACCTGGAGGATCCCGTGGCCCGTACCGTTGCCCGCCTCATCGTCGACGCACTGAGCGAACTCGGCGTGCGTCAGGTCTTCGGCGTCGTGGGAGACGCGCTCAATCCCCTGACGGACGCCCTCCGCACCACGGAGGGCCTCGAATGGGTGGGATGCCGGCACGAGGAGGCAGCGGCGTTCGCCGCCAGTGCCCAGTCGCAGCTCACCGGAACCCTCGGCGTGTGCATGGGCACGGTCGGACCCGGTTCCGTCCACCTCCTCAACGGGCTGTACGACGCGGCCAAGAGCCACGCCCCGGTGCTGGCGATCGCCGGTCAGGTGCCGCTCGCCGAGCTCGGCAGCGACTACTTCCAGGAGGTCGACAACGACGCGCTCTTCAGCGACGTGGCCGTCTTCAGCGCGACCATCACCTCACCCGACCAGCTGCCGCGGCTGCTGGAGACGGCCGTGCGCACCGCACTGGGCCGCAAGGGCGTCGCCGTCCTCACCGTGCCGGGGGACCTGGGCGATCAGAAACTGACCGCCGACCGGCCGGCCCGGTTCTCCCTGAACCCTCCGGTCAGCCGACCTGACGACTCCGCCGTCCGCCGCGCGGCGGAACTCCTCGACCGCGCCGAAAACGTCACCCTGCTCGTCGGGGAAGGCGCCCGGGCGGCTCGCGAGGACGTCCTCGTCCTCGCCGACCGGCTGGCGGCACCGATGGTGCTCACCCTGAAGGCCAAGGCGGGCTTCGAGGGCCCGGCCAATCCCTTCCAGGTCGGCCAGACGGGCCTGATCGGCAACCCGGCCGCCGCGGCGGCCCTCCAGGACGCCGACACCCTTCTGCTGCTCGGTACCGACTTCCCTTACCGAGACTGGTATCCAGAGGGCCGTACGGTCATCCAGGTGGACACCGAGGCCACCCATATCGGGCGCCGGGTACCGGTGGACGTCGGGCTGGTGGGCGACACCGGCGCCACCGTACGCGACCTCCTCGGCCACCTCGCCGACCGGCCCGAGGGGACCCGTGACCGCTCCCACCTCGACAAGGCCCGCGCACACTTCGACCAGTGGCGCGAAGGCCAGGCCCGGCTCGCCGATCCCGCGCACGACAAGGGGATCGTGGGCCGCCTCCGTTCCGCGCTGGACAACCGCTCCCACGACATCCGGCCCGAGGCACTGGCCGCCGTCGTGGACCGGGTAGCGGCCGACGACGCCGTCTTCACCTCCGACACGGGAATGGCCACGGTGTGGCTCTCGCGCTTCGTCGAGATGCGCGGGGAGCGGCGCCTGCTCGGTTCCTTCAATCTCGGCTCGATGGCCAACGCGATGCCTCAGGCCCTGGGAGCCCAGTGCCTCGACCGGGACCGCCAGGTCGTCGCCTTCTGCGGGGACGGTGGGCTGAGCATGCTGCTCGGTGATCTCATGACCTTGAAGACCCACCGCCTTCCCGTCAAGCTCGTCGTCTTCGACAACCGGCGACTGGGCATGGTCAAACTCGAACAGGAGCAGGTCGGGATGCCGGAGTTCGGCACCGTCCTCGACAATCCCGACTTCGCCGCCGTGGCCGAAGCCATGGGCATCACCGGTATCCGGGTGACGGACCCCGCCGACCTCGAAGACGCCGTGCGGCGGGCGTTCCACACCGCGGGCCCCGTCCTGCTGGACGTCCTCACCAACCCCGACGAGATCGCCGTACCCGCCAAGCCGACGGTGGAACAGGGCTGGGGTTTCGCGGTGGCCAAGGTGAAGGAGGTCGTACGGAGCCACGGCGACACGAGTGATCACTGATAGACCGCGAAGCCGAGAAAGTTCGGAGGAACATCCGAGGAATGTATGTCGGCGGTCGGGGTACACGCGTCCGAGCCGGACGATGAACCGGCGACGACGAGACCGATCGACCGGGAGGGGCACATCATGACGACGACCGCGCGGACCACCGAACAGAGGGTGGACGTTCCGGAGATCGCGGACCCTTCCAAGGTCGCGCCCAAGGACGCGCGTGAACTGTCGAAGCTGTTCTTCGACCGGCTCACGGTGCTGGAGGAGGGCACGCCGGAGTTCCAGTACGCGCGCAACACGCTGATCGAGATGAACATGTCGCTGGTCCGTTACGCGGCCGGCCGGTTCCGCAGCCGTGGTCCGGAGGAGATGGAGGACGTCGTCCAGGTCGGCATGATCGGCCTGATCAAGGCGATCGACCGGTTCGAACTGACCCGTGAGGTGGAGTTCGCCTCCTTCGCCGTCCCGTACATCGTCGGCGAGATCAAGCGGTTCTTCCGCGACACCACCTGGGCCGTGCACGTGCCCCGACGGCTGCAGGAGGCTCGCGTCCAACTGGCGCGCGCCAACGAGGAACTGCACGGCAGGCTGGGCCGGACGCCGACGACCAGTGAGCTGTCCGAGCTGATGAGCCTGCCGGAGGACGAGGTCGTCGAGGCCCAGCTGGCCTCCAACGGCTACAAGTCGGCTTCCCTCGACGCGGCGATCGGCGGCAGTGAGGACGGCGAGGCCGCGCTGGCGGACTTCATCGGCGACGAGGACGCGGCCCTCGAACTGGTCGAGGACTTCCACGCCCTCGCCCCCATGCTCGCCGAACTGGACGTGCGTGAGCGGCAGATCATCCACTGGCGCTTCGTCGACGAACTCACCCAGGCCCAGATCGGCGAACGCCTCGGTGTCTCCCAGATGCACGTCTCGCGGCTGATCACCCGCCTCCTGACCCGGCTGCGCGCGGGCATGCTCACCACCCAGTGACATCACCCGAGTGACATCCGGCGGCCTGTGCGGGGGGAGTGAGGGATCACTCCCCCCGCACAGGCTTCGCCAGCTCCGCGTTGAACTGGGCGCCGACCAGAAGTGCCAGGTTGGACAGCCACAGCCAGACCAGGAAGACCACGATGCCGGCCAGCGACCCGTACAGACGGTCGTAGGTGCTGACGTGCGCCGTGTAGACGGCGAAGCCGACAGAGACGGCCAGCAGGAGTACGACCGCCAGCGCGCCGCCGGGCGCCATCCGGTGGACGGGGCGGGTGCGTGCCGGGCCCGAACGGTACAGGACGAGCACCAGGGCGACGGCGACCACGGCGATGACCGGCCACCGCACGGCGTTCCAGGCGAACTGGGTGCTGGTGCCGAGATCCAGCGCTCTGCCCAGACGCCGGGTGAGGTTGCCGGTGAGCAGCAGCGCGAGGGTCGAGGTGAGGAACAGGGTGATCAGGACCAGCGCCGTGCCGATGATGCGCGGAGCGGTGCGCCAGACCGGGCGGTCGGCGTCGACGCGATGCATCGAGTAGATCGCCCGGCGGAAGACGCTCAGATAGCTGCAGCCCGACCACAGCGCTCCCGTTCCCGCGACGAAGATCAGCGTCCACGCCGTCGACGACTGCTCGGCCATCTGTCGCAGGGTGCCGCGCAGCAGCTCGCGTGACGCGGCCGGGGCGGCCTGTGTCATACGGTCGATGACCTCGGGTTTGGCCGTGGGCATGGTCAGACCGAGGATCGAGAGGATCACCAGCAGCAGGGGGAACAGGGCCAGAACCGCGTAATAGGTCAACGCGGCGGCCCAGTCCGTGACGTCCTCGTTCCAGACGGTCACCGGCGTCCGGCGCAGCGCCGCCCGCCATCGCTCGCAGATGTGCTTCACCTTTGCCTTTTTCAAGAGCATCACCAGTGCTCGTGCTGGTGCCCCGGCTTTCCCTTTATAAACAGGGTGCAGTCGGTGAATGGCGGCGGAATTGCAGGGCACACGGCAATGTAGGAGGTTGATAAAAATGGTTCCCCTGCTGATTGTTCTGCTTCTCGCCCTGCTGCTCTTCGGTGCCGGATTCGCCGTCAAGATTCTCTGGTGGGTCGCCGTCATCGTGCTTGTGGTGTGGCTTCTCGGCTTCGTGATGCGTTCCACCTCTGCCGGCGGCAGCCGAGGCCGCTGGTACCGCTGGTGACCTGACCAGCACGCACGCGTTCGTTCCGGGGCCCGGCCGTCACGACGGCCGGGCCCCTTCGTGTTTTCGGAGGGGGCGAGGTGGAGACATGGGGAAGGTCGTACCGCCTGTGCGTATCGCGAACAGTGGCAGGGGTAGGCGTCTTCGTAGTCGGGGGCGGGACGGGCACGCACGAGGGAATCCGTGCGACCTCCTGCCGTGTACCCGTCCCCGGCGTGTTTCCGTCCACCACGATTTCCGTATCCGGCGGTTTCCGGGCCGCGGCGCCTGAGTTCAGAGAAAGCGCCGGATCGGGGTGACAGCGGTTTCCCTGACGCGTTGGAGCGGCGTCCGCCGCCTCCAACGAGTGAGATCGATGTCCACGCTGCGTGCGAGGTCCGCGTCGTAGTCCCGTTCGAGCGAGGCGGTGAACTCCTCGTCCAGGACGGCGAGCATCACCTCTTCGTCGTGGTCCATCGACCGACGGTTGAAATTGGTGGAGCCGATGAGGGCGGCGACCGAGTCCACGGTGATGATCTTGGCGTGCATCATGGTCGGCTGGAACTGACGGATGTGTACACCGGCCTCCAGCAGACGGGTGTAGTGGTGTTGACCGGCGAGCTGACAGGCCCGCTGGTCGGTGTGAGGGCCGGGCAACAGGATCTCGACGCGCACGCCGCGACGAGCGGTTTCGCACAGCAGGTCGATGAAGTAGGTGTCCGGAGCGAAATAGGCGGTGGCCAGCCGGAAGCTTTCCTCGGCGGAGCTGAGCATGACCCGGACGAGGGTCTGCATGTCCTGCCAGCCGATACTCGCGGAGCCGCGAACGACCTGCACCACCGACGAGCCTGTCTGCGGGTGTTCCGTGAAGCGGTCGCGGTCGTCGAAGAGTTCGTCGTGGCACTCCGCCCAGTTCTGCGCGAACGCCGCGGCGATACCGTCGATGGCGGGACCGCGCACCTGGACATGGGTGTCCCGCCATTCGGCGGGGCCGCGCGCGTCACCGCACCACTCCTCCGCGATGCCCACACCCCCGGTGAAGGCGGTGTGCTCGTCGACGACGAGGACCTTGCGGTGGCAGCGGTGATTCTGTTTGAACGGCGACAGCCAGGCGGGTTTGCGGAACCAGGCCACCTCCACTCCGGCGGAGGTCATGAGGTCCAGCAGCTCCCGCTCGATCTCCTTCGCGCCGAAGCCGTCCAGCAGCAGCCGCACCCGTACCCCCGCGCGGGCGCGGTCGGCCAGGGCGGCGGCGAAGTCGTGAGCGATCTGGCCCCGCCAGTACACGAACGTCATCAGGTCGATGGTGTGCCGAGCCTCTCGGATCGCCCCGAGCATCGCGGGGAAGATCTCGTCGCCGTTGCGCAGGGGTACCAGTTCGTTGCCTTCGGTGGCGGCCACGCCGATCAGCCGCTCCAGGCGACGGCGCAGGCGCAGCTTGCGCGCTTCCGCGTCAGGTGCCGTCTTGTGAGCAGGGGGTGCAGGTATACCGCCGAGTGTCACGCCGAAACTCCCACCGGACTATGAGGACGGAACGTCACGGGCTGTTGGACGAGCCCGCACAACCACGTTCCCGGTCGGCGCCGCGGCACTCCCCCGGAAGGCATGGAGGCGTGGGCGACGCACGGTCAACCACGCTCGGCGATCTCGCCCGCGATTTCCACGGCGATCTCGATGGCCCGTGCCGCTAGCGGGGAGTGGGTGCGATGCGCCTGCCACAGCAGGAAGATCTCGCGCGGCGGCGGTGCCGGCTGGAGTTCGTGGACGCACAGCGAGGCGTCGGAGCCGACGTCGGCGCTGTGGACGGCGAGTCGAGGCAGGATCGCCGAACCCATGCCGGCGCGCACCATCGACAGCACGGTCTCGTTGCCCGCCGTGCGGCACACGATGTGCGGCCGTACGCCACGGCGGGCGAGCGCCTGTTCCATCCGGGCCTGGTCGCAGATCGCCGGGTGAGCCACCATGGGCGCACCGTCGAGTCGGGCCAGGCGTACGGGGCCGTCGGGAAAGGTGCCGCGGCGGGCCACCAGCAGGTAGGGATCGTCGAGCAGTTTGCGGTGTTCGACGTCGCCGTCGACACGGCCGTCGAAGAACGTCAGGTCGAGCTCATGGACTTGGGGCTGGTCCGTCTCCTCCTCGAACAGCCTGATGTCGCAGTCGGGGTGCTCGTCCCGGAGCCCGCGTACGAGCAGCGGAAGGATCACGTTGGACACGCTCTGGAAGGTACCGATGTCGACCCGGCCGTCACCGGCCTTGAACCGGTCCACGGCTGCCGACAACGCCTGGGACTTCGCGAGCAGATCGCGTCCGTGGGCCAGTACGACCGTGCCGAGCGGTGTGATCCGCACCGGTTTGGGGCCGCCGGGCCGGTCGAACACGGCGCCGCCGACGGCCTTCTCCAGAGCCGCGATCTGCTGACTGACCGTCGACTGGGTGTACCCGAGTCGAGCGGCGGCCCGCCCGAACGACCCCTCGTCGGCCACCGCCGCCATCGTGGCGAGATGCCGCAGCTCCACCTCGGACATAAGCCCACCTCAGCCGTTGACATCGGCATTCACGATTGACTTGATCGGAAACTATCGCTTTTCACGATGGAAAGCCGAGTCTAGCGTGATGTTCATGACCAACAACCTTTCGCATGGCGAGCAGCTCGTGAAGATCAACGACACCGAGCTGTGCTTGGAGACCTTCGGCAACCCCGCGGCCCCGGCGATCCTGCTCATCGACGGCGCGTCCGCCTCGATGCTGTGGTGGGAAACCGAACTGTGTGAACGGATCGCCCGCGCCGACCGGTTCGTGATCCGCTACGACAACCGGGACACCGGCAGATCCACCAGCTACCCGCCGGGCCGACCCGGCTACACGTTCACCGACCTCGCCGGGGACGCGCTCGGCGTCCTGGACGCCCTGAACGTCCGGCGCGCGCACATCGTCTGCCGGTCCATGGCCGGCGGCATCGGGCTCATCGTCGGGGTGGACCACCCCGACCGGGTGGAGTCGCTGACGTTCGTCTCCACCTCCACGGGCGAGGAAGGGCTCCCGTCGTCGTCGGACGGACTCGCCGACGGCATCCCCGCCGATCCGGACCCCACCGACGCCGGCGCGGTGGTGGACTTCGTCGTCGCATCGGCGAAGGCGTGCTCGGGCGGCTCGCCCTACTTCGACGAGAGCGCCACGCGCACGCTGGTCGAACAGGACGTGGCCCGCACGCGTGACATCGCCTCCACCCTCGTCAACCACTACGCGATGACCTTCGACGGATCGTCCCGCGATTTCACGTCCGTCAGCGCACCGACCCTGGTGGTGCACGGCGACCACGACCCCGTTCTCCCACTCCCGCACGGACACGCGCTGCGCGACGCGATTCCCGGCGCGACACTGCTGACCCTGGAAGGCGCAGGACACGATCTGCCGAAACCGCTGTGGGACGTGTTCGTCCCGGCTCTGCTCCAGCACACCGCGGGTGGCCGGCCATGACCCGGCTACGGTCGGCGCTCTGGCTGCCGCTCTTCGACGAACTCGCCGACCCTGCGGCGATCGCCCGGCTGGCCGCCGAGGCGGAGGAGGCCGGCTGGCACGGCGTGTTCGTGTGGGACCACCTGAGCTGGCGGGCGCCGGTCCGCCGGGTGGCCGACCCGTGGATCACGCTGGCCGCGATCGCCACCGCCACCGAACGCCTCCGGTTCGGCCCCATGGTCACCCCCCTCGCCCGCCGTCGGCCGTCCAAGGTCGCCAGGGAGACCGCCACACTGGACCGGCTCGGCGCCGGCCGCCTCACCCTCGGCGTCGGTCTGGGCAGCGATCGCTTCGCCGGCGAACTGAGCGCGACCGGCGAGGAACTCGACGACCGGCGGCGGGGCGAGATGCTCGACGAGTCACTGGAGATCCTCACCGCCGCGTGGTCCGGCGGACCCGTGCACCATCACGGCCGCCACCACACCGTCGACGGGATCTCCTTCCTGCCCGAACCGGTTCAGCGCCCCGGCGTGCCCGTGTGGGCCGCGGGACTCCCCGGCAACGTCAAACCGCTGCGCCGTGCCGCCCGGCACGACGGGTTCGTTCCGGTCAACCTCCAACATCCCGACCAACTCGCCGACGTGGTGACCACCCTCACCGGTCTCCGCCGACGAACGACGACCCCGTACGACATCGCCGTCCCCCTCCCGCCCGGCGCCGATCCCGCACCCTATGTCCGTGCGGGTGCCACGTGGTGGCTGGCGGAGTTCGCGCCGGAGACAGTGTCGCTGGACCAGGTACGAGGCGTACTGCGGGACGGCCCGGTCGACACAGACACAGCCGTAGACACAGACGTCGAAAGGATTCGGTGACGGTGATGTCCGACCTGTTCGACTACGACGCGGAACTGCGCGCGCACAACGAACTCTTCCGAGCCGCTGCCGGCGTCGGCCCGCGCGACCGTGTGCTCGACATCGGCTGTGGCACAGGCCAGTCCACCCGCGAGGCCGCCCGCGCCGCCGGCGAGGGAAGCGCGGTCGGGGTCGATCTCTCCGCGCCCATGCTGGATCGGGCCCGTCGGCTCAGCGACGACCAGGGGCTGCGCAACATCACCTATCAGCAGGCGGACGCCCAGACCCACCGCTTTCCACCGGCCCGTTTCGACCTCGGCATCAGCAGGTTCGGAACGATGTTCTTCGCCGACCCGGTCGCCGCGTTCACCAACATCGGGTGTGCGCTGCGCCCCGAGGGGCGCCTGGTGCTGCTGGTCTGGCAGGAGCGTGACCGCAACGAGTGGGCCACCGCCATCCGCCGGAGCCTCACCGCCACCTCCGCCCCACCCGAGGGTCCGGACCCGTTCTCACTCGCCGACCCGACCGTCACGAAAGACATCCTGACGGCGGCCGGCTTCGCGGGGGTCGACTTCACGGACGTACACGAGCCCGTCCACTACGGCCCGGACAGCGCCACCGCCTTCGACGCCGTGCTCCGGCTGTGGGAGGTCAGGGACCTGCTCGCCACCCTCGACGCCCCGGCGGCCGACCAGGCACGCACGCGCCTACGCGCCACCCTCGACGCCCACACCACTGCGGACGGCGTGCACTTCGACTCGCGTGCCTGGATCGTCACCGCGCGCCGCTGTCCCTGACCGCCGTCGGGAGAGGGCGGCCGGAAACCCGTTTCGCCCGTCCTCGCCGCGTCCGGTACGGTCGCGGGGTCGTTTTCCCTGCCGGGCGCCCATGAGGTTCACGTGGGGCCACCCCGGCGGTTCCCAGGCTGAGAGCAGGTTCGGTTATGGCATGTCGTATCAGTGAACTCGTGCTGGGTTGTCGCGACCCCGAGGTGCTGGCACGGTTCTGGTGCGAGGTCCTGGACTTCGTCGTGCTCGACCGCGAGGGCGACGACATGTACGAGATCGGGGCGCGCGACGGGTTCGGCGGTTCGCAGCCGACGATCATCCTCAGTCGCAGGGACGAGCCGGAGAAGGGCAAGTCCCGGCTGCACATCGACGTCAACGCCACCGACCGCGACCAGGACGCCGAGCTCGAACGCCTGCTGAAGCTCGGGGCGCGCAAGGCCGACATCGGCCAGACGGGCCAGGAGCAGTGGCATGTCCTGGCCGACCCCGAAGGCAATGAGTTCTGCCTCCTCAAGTCCCGCCTCAACCCTCTCTGACACGCAGGACCGTGCGCTGAGCGAGGTCTCGGGTAAAGGATTCTTCGACTGAGAAGAAACCGAACACCGGAGACCTCGTAGCCATGCCCACCGGCTGACGAGGCGGCTCGACCCGACCGATGCGCAGTGCGCGCCCGGAACCGCCGTTGCCGGCGCCCGACAGGCCGTTCCCGGACGCTCTCAAGCGGTTCACGAGGGGCGGTCCAGAAGTATGTGCTACGCCAACCCTGTTCGACAGAAGGTGCGGGCATGACAGCGACGGAGCACATTCACCGAGCCGCGGCGCCCCCTGTTCACCAGCAGGCCGAAAACCGTCTATTGATAGCTGTCCGTCAATATTTCGCCGGGGTTGCGCACCGCGTGCCCCTTTGTCTCCGGGGGGACACTCCGCCAGGCTCGCCGGGGTTCCACAGACGTCCGTGTCGCCGACGCGGCCTCGTCATGCGCCACAGAGCGGCAGAGTACGAGAGGAAGGCATACGTGGAAGACATCATGACGCCGGATGTGAAGATCGTCCGTTGGCCGGCCGAGTCGGGCAAACTGGAGGGCTTCCGTATGCAGGGACTGCCCTGCCTCCTGGTGGTCGCCAGAGGTGCGCGGGTGCCCGAGTTGGCGGGCGCGCACGAGGACTGGGTGCGACAGCCGGTGGAGGCCTGGGAGTTGAAGACCAGAATCACGTCCCTGCATCTCAAGGCCACATCACAGAGCGCTCCTCCCGTCGTGGACGAGGACGGGCTGCTTCGCTACGCGGGCGCTGTCCTGCCCCTCACCGTCTCGGAGGCCGCGGTGTTGCGTGGGCTCGTACAGCGTCGCCCGGGAATGGCGAGCCGGGCGGAACTGGCGGAGCGGCTCCTGTCCGCCAACCGCTCCGCCAGCCAGAACGCACTCGACCTGCACATGATGAGGCTGCGGCGGAAGGTCATGTCCGTCGGGCTGGCCATAGAGACCGTGCGGGGGCGCGGGTTCCTTCTGAAGACCCGGTCCCTCGCCGATCCGAGCGGTTGACGTTCCGGAAAGGAGGAGAACGGACCCTGGGACAGGTGACGAGCCAGGGTTGGCCGAGGGGCGCAGGCTGCTGGGAGCGGTCCGGACGGGCGGAGGCGTACCGGCACTCTCAGACTGTGGCTGTTTCGGCCGGGTGCCCGGCGTGTACGGGGGCGCGTCGGCTCTTCGTACGGCCGGGCACCCGGTGGTACCGGGCCGGGCCGGACGAAGCGCCACGACCCGGCTGTCGCAAGGTCGTCTCCCGCCTGGTGGTACAAGCTGTGCGAGCGACCTCGCCCGGCGCGTTCCGGACGCCGGGCGTCGGCCACCGCATGGGACACGGCTCCCGGGCCATGCGGTGGCCGACCTGTCGTCGGCGCCGTACGCGACCCGAGGCGCGCCGATGCGGTGCTGACCCGTGGATCCCGGTGCGTTGATCCGCCGCATCACCTGGCGGGACCCGTCTATCGCGCCGGTTGGGTGGCGGAGTCGGGGGATTCGACGGCATCCGGCCGCGCGGCGGTGGCGGTGCCCGTGGGGGCGTCGATCCGGCCCGGCAGCCACACCGCGGCCACGACCGCGGCCAGCGCGAGCGCCCCGGCGGCCACGCCGAAGCTCACATGCATGGCCGACAGATACGCGTCCTGGGCCGTGGCCAGCAGTCCGGGGATCTGCTCGCGTGCGCCGGCCGGCAGAGCGCCCGCCTCCTGGAGTTCGCGGACCGCGACCACCGTGCCGCCCAGGGACTCCGAGGCCGTCTCCCGTACGCCTTCCGGGAGCACGTTCACGGCGCCGCCCAGCTCGTCGCGGTACCAGACGGACAGGATCGAGCCGAGCACCGCGACGCCGAGCGCGGCGCCGATCTGTCGCAGCGTGTTGTTGACGCCCGCGCCGATGGCGGCCTGCTCGGGTGCGACCACGGCCATCGTGGTCGTCGTGGTGGTGCCCATGACCAGGCCGAGGCCGAAGCCGGAGACGCCGAGCAGGATCTCGTACCACCACAGCGCGGTGTCGGCGGCGATGCCGGCCTGCCCGGTGAACGACAGGGCCAGCAGCAGCAGTCCGGTGGTGACGACGGCCTTGGGTCCGAAGCGCATGGCCAGCGGGTTGCTGAGGATGGCCGAGGCCACGGCGCCGACGGCCACCGGGAGCAGGATGAGGCCGAGTTCGAGGGGTGTGTGACCGCGGATGGCCTGGACGTAGAAGACCATCAGGAAGGTGCCGCCGGTGAGCGCGAAGAAGGAGAGGGCGAGGCTCGCGGTACCGGCCGCGAAGGACTTGTTGCGGAACAGCTTGACGTCCAGGGCCGGTTGCGCCGTGCGGCTCTCGAACAGGACGAGTACGGCGAGCAGAACCACTCCGGCGACGATCGTGCCCAGGACCTCGACGCTGGTCCAGTCGTTGGTCTCGCCGCCTCGGATCACCCCGTAGACCAGTGCGCCGATGCCCGCGATGGACAGCAGGACGCCGGGGACGTCGATGCGTGGCCTGGTCGCCGAGCGGGACTCGGCGAGGACCACCAGGAGGAGCACGGCGCAGACGGCGGCGATGGGCACGTTGATGAGGAAGACGGAGCCCCACCAGAAGTGTTCGAGCAGGAAGCCGCCGGCGATCGGGCCCAGGGCGATGGACAGACCGCCCAGCGCCGACCAGATGCCGATCGCCTTGCCGCGTTCCTCCGGGGCGAAGATGTCATTGATCACCGCGAGCGTGGCGGGCGGCACGACCGACCCGGCCACACCCATGACTCCGCGCCAGAAGATGAGTTGCTGGGGGGTGTCGGCGAAGCCGGCGAAGGTGGAGGCCGCGCCGAAGACGACCAGCCCGATCACCAGGACACGACGGCGGCCGAAGGCGTCGGCGAGGATTCCGGAGGAGAACATCAGGGCCGCGTAGAACAGGATGTAGGAGTCCAGGGCCCATTGGAGTTCGGCGTTGGTCGCGCCGACGTCCTGCTGGATCGTCTGCAGGGCGACGTTGAGGATGGTGTTGTCCATCATCACCATCAGGAAACAGCAGCCGAGGACCGTCATGATCAGTCCGCGTCCGCGCACGGGCGCGCCCGCCGATAATGCCCCGTTCACTACGCACCTCCAGTCAGAGGGGCGTCCCGCACCGGATGCCGCGCCCCACGCATCTACTACGGGAGCATAGTAGGTCGCGGGTGCGGGGGTGGGTGGTGATGGTGAAGTAATCCAGAAAGACGGTCCGGGAAGACGGCGGCCCGCTCGACGGGTTGGGCGCCCCGGCTCAGTGCCCGGGGCCCTCGTGCAGCAGCTTCTCGAAGCGTTCGCGCAGGTCGGGGACGTTACGGATCTCGTCGAGGAAGTGACCGACCGCGCTCACCCCGAAATCGCGGATGACCTCGCGCACGGCCATCGCCGCCTCGTCCGTGACACACGGGGTGTACGCGTAACCCCGGCCCGCCTTGGTGCGGTTGGCCGCGCCCTTTTCGGCGAGGCGGCTCAGCACGGTCATGACGGTGGTGTACGCCAGCGGGGTCTCACGGCCTGTGTTGAGCGCGCCGAGGACCTCCCGGACGGTCATCGGTTCGGGCGCCTGCCACAGAACCTCCATGATCTCGTTCTCCAGCGGGCCGAAGACGAGGCATTCCTGGGAGGTGCGGGATCGGTCGGCTGTCACCCCTTCAATCTACGGTGCCCGGGGCCCGAACGCCCAGAGGTGCCCGGATCGGACGAGGCGGGACCGGGCCGCGCCGCGTCCGCACGGAGGGGCCGCCCAGCGGGAACCGGTTCGGTCCGCTCGTCGCGCCGCTTCGTTTCGATTGCGCGCGGGTGGTCGGAACGCGTTCTCTTTCAATACTCCTTCCCCTTCCTTTTCCCGTCCTGTCGATACTCCCGTCCGTGCCCCCGAGCGATTCCTAAGATGCGGTCAACGCCGATGCGGCGCTTCGCTCTTGGGAATGTGTGACGGGAGAATCAACCATGACTGTCTTCGAGTCGACCGAAGTGGCCGAGCGGGTCTTCGGCACCCTCTTCGAAATCCTGTTGAAGGACGAGCAGTTCACTTCGCAGTTGCGTGCGAGCAACCTGTCCATCCGGCTGACCCAGACCAACCCGGACTGTGTGGTGCACGTGTCCGCGGACGCGCTGACGGTCGGGGCCGACGCACCCGAGGACGCGACGATCAGGATCAGGATGACGTCCGACACCGCACACCAGCTCTGGCTCGGCAAACTCATGATGCCGACCGCCATCGCCACCGGAAAGGTACGGATCCGGGGAAAGGTCGCCCGGGTACTGGAACTCGTGCCCATCCTGCGGCCCGCCTTCGACCGCTATCCCGAACTGGCGGCCCAGGAAGGGCTTCCCGTCTGAGAGCCCGCTCCCGCCGGTGCCCGACGGACCCACGTCACGGCACCTCGGTAATTCCCCTGCCTCAATCGGATCCGAGTTACGGAGTTTCGAGACCGACATGACGAACAACGACGAACTTGAGCTCAATTTCGACGTCCTCCCCGGCGAGGTGGAGAAACTCCGCCGCCAGGTGCGGGAATTCGCCCGCGAGGTCGTCGCACCCCGGGTGACGGCCCTCGACACGGCGCCCGCCGACGACTTCGACTGGGACATGGTCGCCCAGGGGCACGCCCTGGGCCTCACCCGCGTCGCGGTGCCGAAGGAGTACGGCGGCCTCGGCCTCGGCATGATCGGCTGCTCGGTCGCACTGGAGGAGGTGGCGTCCGTCTGCGCCGGCACCGCCCTCGTCTTCGGTGCCGCCATGCTCGGTCAGACCCCGGTACTGCTCTCCGGCGACCCCCGGCTCCAGGCCCGGTTCCTGCCCATGTTCTCGGGCGACGCCCCGGTTCTGGCCTGCAACGCGGTCACCGAGGAGGAGGCGGGCTGCGACCTGATCATCCCGGCCAACGCCGTCCACGCCCGCGACGTGATGACCGCCCGCCGCGACGGCGACCACTACGTCCTGAACGGAAAGAAGAGGTTCATCACCAACGCCCAGGTCGCCGCCTTCGCCTCGGTGTTCGCCAACATGGAGGGCGCGCCCGGCGCCACCGGCCTCACCTCCTTCATGGTGCCGCTCGACCTCCCCGGCGTGGTCCGGGGACCGGTGGCCGACAAGATGGGTTACCGGCTCTGCCTCGGCAGCGAACTGGAGTTCCACGACGTCCGCATCCCCGCCGAGAACATGATCGGCGAGGAGGGCGACGGCATGGCCATCAACATCGCGCAGAGCAACATGGCTCGCGCCTCCGTCGCCGGAATCTCCGTCGGCGTGGCCCGGGGCGCCCTCGAACAGGCCCTGGAGTGGTGCGACACCCGCGTCCAGGGCGGACTCCCGCTGCGCGAGCACCAGTTCACCGCTGCCAAGCTCGCCGAGATGTCCGCGAAGGTCGACGCGGCGCGGCTGCTCTACCTCAAGGCCGCCCACAAGGTCGACAACGAACTCCCCGCCCCCCAGTACGAACCGGCGGCGGCGAAGCTCTTCGCGGACCGCGTCGCCATCGACGTCGCCGACATGGCCATGTCCCTCACCGGAGCGCGCGGCTACGTGAAGTCCTTCGGCATGGAGAAGCGGCTGCGCGACGCCTACGGCGCCCGGATCTACGAGGGCACGCCCGAGGTACTCGCCCTCGCCATCACCGAGAGCCTCTACGCCGCCGGAGAGCCGATATGACGGGCCGGGACAACGGGTCGGAATCCACGCGGCAGTTACCGGAGCGGGAACGAGAACGGTACGTCTCGGACATCATCCGGCTGCACTCCACCCTGGACTTCCGCTCTCTGCCCGACCATGTCCTCGGGGACCCGCTCTACTCCGTGTACGACCCGACGGACGAACTGATCACCCTCACCGTCGAGGACGACCAGCTCCCGCTGCGCTACCTCAACGGCATCATGGGCTTCAGGCTCGTGCAGTATCTGCGGCTCGGCTGGATGTCGCCCCAACTCGTCTACGAGCGGGCGGTCTTCCGGGAGACGGTCCGCCACCCGCCGGGTGTGCAGAACGTCCACACCGTCAGCCTGTGCACCCGCACGGGCCGTATCCGCGGCTACATCAGCCTCGGCTGCTCCCAGGACCCCGTGTCCATGCCGCTCGACCATCCCGACCGCGGCCGGTTCTCCACCGAGGCGGCCCACGACATCGACCTGCTGGGCCGGTTCGCGGCCGACGGCCTGGGCACGCACCAGGCTTTCGAGATCAAACGGTTCGTCCGCGACCTCGAACTGCCGCCCGGCCCCAGCACCGAACGGGTGCCCTGGCATCTGCTGCTGGGCCTGGGCAGGGTCATCTCGGGAGCGGGGGACCGGATGCGCCTCATGCTGGGCGACGCCAAGGAGAAGGTGGCGATACGGCACTTCCGGCTCACCGGCTTCGACCTCCAGATCGACCGCGGCACCTCGCCCCGGCTGCCCGAGACAGATCTCATGGCGCCCATCTACGACCAGGACGTCATCGCCGTTCCCTTCGTCGCGCCGGTCCACGCCGACCTCGGCGACTACATGGACCTGATCGAGGACTACCTCGGTGGCGGCCCGGACGCGATGACGCTCATGGAACTGGTCGCCGCCATGACCGCCCGCAGGACGGGCGCGTACCGGATGAAGGAGGCGTCGTAGATGAGCGGTGGCAGTGGTGCCGAGGCACAGGAGAAGGCCTTCTACGGGGAACTGACCACCCGTAACAAGGGCGTGGTCAGCACCGGGGAACAGGCCGTACTGCGGGGCGCGACCGTCCTCGTCGCCGGCTGCGGGTCCATCGGTGGAGCGGCAGTCGAGCCGCTCGCCCGGCTCGGAGTGCGTTCCTTCGTACTGGCCGACCCGGGCACGTACGAGGTGAACAACCTCAACCGGCAGAGCGCGGCGGCCACCGACGTGGACCGCAACAAGGCCACGGTCGCCGGTGAGCGGGTTGCGGCCATCAATCCCCACGCGGACGTCAGGGTCTTCCCGGAAGGGGTCGGCGAGGAGACGGTGAAGGCGCTGGTCGACGACTGCGACGTCATCGTGGACGGCGTGGACGTGACGACCATGGACGGCTGGCGGGCCAAACACCTGCTGCACCGCATCGCCGTCGAACGGCGGCTGCCGCTGGTCACCGGATGGGACATCGCGGGCGCCCAGTACGTGCGCTGCTACGACTACCGCTACATCAGGGAACCGTTCGACGGAGCGATAGCCGAGGCCGACCTGGACCGGCTGACCTCCTGGCAGCTGCTGCTGCGGGCCGTGCCGCTGAAGTACGTGCCGGTGGAGATGCTGGTCGAGGTGAGGGCGAACCTGGGGCGGCCCGACTACAGCTTCCCGCAGGTCACCTACGTCGCCATGGTGTTCGGTGCCATCACCTCCCACATGGTGGTGAAGTTGCTCTCCGGGGCGACCGTGCGCCCCGAGGTGTACATCGACGTGCACCAGCAGATCCGCTCCACGCGGCGCCGGATGGCGACCCGGCTGCGCCGGACGGCGGCGCTCGCCGCCCTGGCTCCGGGGCTGCTGAGACTGGCCCGCGGCCGGAAGGGGAGCTGACCCGATGTCCGATCTCCACGAGCTGACGGCGCTCGAACAGGCCGCCGCGATCGCCGAGGGCGAGCTGTCCCCGGTCGAACTGACCGACCACTACCTCGGTCGTATCGAGGAAGCGGACAAGGAACTTGGCGCGTACCTCACGGTCACCGCGGAACTCGCCCGGTCCCAGGCGGAACGTGCCGAGCGGGAGGCTGTGGCAGCCCGTCGGGACGGCAGGCTCCTGGGAGCGCTGCACGGGGTTCCCGTACCGATCAAGGACCTCGTCCAGGTCGACGGGGTGCGGTGCACCTGGGGCTCGGCGGTCTTCGCCGGCCATGTCAGCGACACCGACGACCATGTGGCCACCCGGCTCCGGGAGGCCGGCACGGTCATGCTGGGCAAGACCAACACCGCCGAGTTCGGGCTGCCCTGCTACACGGAGAACAGGCTCGGCCCGCCGACCCGGCACCCGCTGAGTCCGGGGCACTCGCCCGGCGGATCCAGCGGCGGCGCGGCGGCGGCCGTCGCGGCGGGCCTCGCACCCCTCGCGCACGGCACCGACGCCGGTGGCTCCGTACGCATCCCCGCCTCCGTCTGCGGCCTGGTCGGACTCAAGCCGAGCCGGGGCCGGATCAGCAACGGGCCCTGGCGCCCGGACGTCACGGGGCTGTCGGTGCACGGTGCGCTGGCCCGTACGGTGGCCGACGCGGCGGCGCTGGTCGACGTGATGGCGGGGCGGATGCCCGGCGATGTGTACACCGCGCCCGCGCACGCCGGGGGCGTGTCCCTGGTGGAGCACGCGCGCCGGGAGCCCCGTGCGGTGCGCGTGGCGGTGCTGCGCCGGCCCATGGTGCCCGACGCGCTACTGCACCCCGACTGCGAGGACGCTCTCGACAGCACGGCGGCCGCCCTGGCCGCGCTGGGACACGAGGTGGAGGAACTGGAGATGCCTCCCGACGGGGGCGTCCTGGAGGCGTTCACCCGGGTCTGGTCGGTGGAGGCGGCGTCGTACGAGGTGGGGCCGGAGCGCGAGGGGGAGCTGATGCCCTTCACGGCCTGGCTCAGGCAGACCGCCGCCGGGGTGTCCGCGCGGGACTACCACCAGGCGCTCGCCACGTTCCGGGGCCTGGGGCAGATGCTCACGGACCTGCTGTTCGCCGCGTACGACGTGATCCTCTCGCCGGCGCTCGCCGAACCGCCGGTGCGGATCGGGGAGTTGCGCGACGACACCGATCCGGTGGCCGAGTTCGCCAGAATGACCGCGTTCATGCCGTACACCGCGGTCTACAACCTCACCGGCATGCCCTCGATCACCGTCCCGCTCACCCGCAACGCCGAGCGTCTGCCGATCGGCGTACTGCTGGGCGGGCGGTACGCGGACGAGGCGCTGCTGGTGTCGCTGGCGGCCCAGTTGCAGCAGTCCGCGACGACGTACTGAGGCACTCGGAGGCCGAGGGGATCCATTTCTTTCGGTCACTGGCTGGCGCGTATTCGCCCCTGTTTGCAATGGCAGTGTTCGCAATCGGATTAACTGGTCAAGTCGGAGTAAAATTCGCGGGACAGTGAATCCTCATTTTGTCCGGTTCTTGCTGGTTCTGCGGCAGGGGGTACCCAACGCGTACCCCCTGTATTCCTTGTGTTCCTTTTCGTTTCCGGGCTGTGCGGCTCGGTATAGTAATCCCGTCGCCATGGGGGAGAGGTGGCGATCCTGGGGAGGATGGGGGATGCTGGTGGAATTAAATGTTCTTGGCGCGCTGGAAATGCGTGTCGGCGGGAAGTCGGTGGTTCCTTCCGCGCCGAAACTCCGGCAGATATTCACGTTGCTGGCCATGCGTGCGAACACTGTGGTGACGGTCTCCGAAATCGTCGAGGAAGTCTGGGCGGGAGAACCCCCGAAAAGCCTTTCCACCACTCTGCAGACCTATATTCTGCAGATTCGGAAATCGCTCAGGGAGGCGCGGTCCGGGGTCGTCGGTCCGGTGCCGGAAAACGATGGTGTCGAAGGATCCATCGTGACCTATGACCGCGGATATCTGTTCAGCGCTCCGCAGTCCATCCGGAAGGACTTCGAGGAATTCACCCGGTCCGTCGAGACCGGGCACCAGTACGTGCAGAGGGGCAGGAACGCGGAGGCGGCCGAACTGCTCGGCGAGGCACTCGCGCTGTGGCGCGGTGACGTTCTCGTCGACGTCCGGCGCGGTTCGGTCCTGGACGCCTATGCGGTCAAGCTGGAGGAGGTGCGTCTCTCCGCGCGGATCCTGCGCCTGGACGCCTGTCTCGGACAGGGCGGCGATCTGCACCTGATCCCTGAACTCAACGCGTTGGTCGGGCTGCACCCCCTGAACGAGACGCTGCAGTACCAGCGGATGGTCGCCCTGTACCGGTCGGGTCAGGTGGCCGAGGCGCTGGCCGGCTACCGGTCCTTCTACGCGCAGATGATGGAACTGCTCGGGATAGAGCCCTCCGCGCACCTGCGAGACCTGCAGTCCGCCATCCTGAACTCCGCCCCGGTGCTGTCGGCCGTGGCGACCTCCGAGGAGATACGCCGGGCCGTCTCGGACGACGAGGTCGACGGGCGAGCGGTGCCGGCCCGGGTCCTTGTCCCGACCTGGAGCCACTCCCGTCGTTCCTCTTCCCCCGACCGCTGGAGGCCGAAGGCGACGAAGGCGTTCCTGCCGTCCAGGACGTCGCCCTCCAGGGGTGCGCGCCGGATCACGCTGGACGCCGCGGGCATTCCCCTGTCCGCGCTGATCAGTGAACCCGTCGAGGCGCCCACCCGGGCCGTCGTGGTCGCCATCCATGACAGCGGTACGAACGCCGACTACTTCGACGGCCGGGCCCACCCCCAACTGTCACTGCTGACGCTGGGATCGGCCCTCGGCTACACCGTCCTCGCCGTGGACCGTCCGGGCTACCGTCTCTCGGCCACTCAACTGCCCTGCGGACTCGGCCTGTTGGGCCAGGCCGCCGCCCTGCGCGCCGCTCTGGACGACTTCTCCTCCCGCTTCGCCACGGGCGGCGGCCTCTTCCTGCTCGCGCACTCCTACGGCGGCAACGTGGCGTTGGCGGCAGCCGCCGACCACACCCCGCCCGGGCTGCTCGGCCTCGACATCTCCGGCTGCGGTCATGAGTACGCCGTCGACCCGCACGAGGAGTCGTTCCTGCTCGACCGGGGCCGGTCGGCGAAGAACTGGGGTCCCCTGAGCCTCTACCCGCCGGGCACGTTCAGTGGCGCGCGTTGCAGGGCCGAGGACATGCCTGCTCGCGAACGTGCCGAACTCGCCGGCCGGCCCGGTCTGTTCCGCTCCGTCGCGCCGCGCGTCCGGGTCCCGGTTCGGCTGACGTTCGCCGAGCACGAGGCGTGGTGGCGCCAGGACGGCGACACCCTGGCCGATCTGGCCGCACAGTTCGTCGCCGCCCCCCGCGTCACCGTCGACCGCCAGCCGGACGCCGGTCACAACATCAGCCTGGGCTGGGCCGCCCGTTCGTACCACCTGCGCGCTCTGGCCTTTCTGGAGAGCTGCCTGGTTCCCCACGAGACGACCGGTGCCGAACGGTCTGCGGCGGTCTTCTGACGTGCCGGACCCGGGGCGCTCGCTCGAACGACCCGCCGGGGCCGGCGTTGCCGGTCAGGTCAGTTTTCGGCAGTACAGCGCGTCCGGGGTCCGTGCCGAGCCCAGCCGGGCCGTGTACGCGATCCCGGCCGCGTACTCGTCGTCCGCGCACTGGCCCTTGTAGTGGCCCTGGGCGAAGTCGCCGCCCCTGGCGGCCGGGCCCCGGTTGTCACCCCGGTCGAACCAGACGGTTCGGCCGCCGGCGCCGAGCCTCCCGACCGGAGCGGCCGCGCACAGGGCCGCGGAGACGGCGGAGCCCCGGACGCTGTAGCCGGTCAGGAAGTGGCCGTCGGCGCACTGGAGTTTGGTGTATCCGGACGCCCAGTCGCCGCCCGGCCGGACATGGCGTTCGTCGACGACCACCACATGTCCGCCGTCCGGGTCCCACAGGGGGCCGGTGGACACGTCCGAACACAGGCCCCGGTTGCCTGTGTGGCTGAGGCCGAGCAGCCGCTGTCCGTCGGGGCACACCGTCTTGCGGGCGCCGGAGTCCCAGTCGGGCAGCGCCCGCATCCGCCGCGACTGGACGAAGTCGCCGTGATCGGGGCTGAGCATCGACCAGTCCGTCACGCGCTCCACCGGGCCGGTGCGCCCCGGGGCCTCGATGAGCCGGGTCCAGGCAGCGGCCCGCCAGTCGTCGCCGTCGTAGACGCCCATACGGTGGCCCTGGGCGTCCCAGTGCAGGAGGGCCCAGCCGTTGCCCTTCCGGTTCTCGTGCCGGCCGACGAGTGGCCAGTACGCGAAGTCGGCGTCGGTGCGGATCAGTTGGTCGACGAAGTTCTCGAACCACGCCCGCGGCTTGCTCCCGGTCTCGTCCCGGCCGCCGACACCGAACTCGCTGATCCACAGGGGCGCGGTGAAGTGCTTGTCCGTCTCCGCGGTCACGAAGAAGGCCTGACGGTCCAGAACCCTGATCAGTTCGGCCGGGCTCAGGTCGCGGTAACGGGGATCACTGGTCTCGCCGGTGCCGGTGGCGCCGCTGTGGTTCGGGCCGGTGTAGTCGTAGAAGTGGGCGGAGTACACGAGCTTGCCGGAGCCGACGAGGGTGTGCGAAAGGCGGCGTACGGGCTCCAGGGTGGGGCGTTCGTGGGGCAGACCGTCGACGGGGATGCCGGTCCAGTTGATGCCCTCGACGATGATCAGAAGGTCGGGGTCGGCCTCGGTGAGGATACGGTCACCGACGCGCTGGGAGGCGGCGAACCAGTCGTGGTCGTCACCGGACCCCCAGTTGGGGTCGTCCAGGACGTTGCGGCGCACCTCGTTGTAGAGGTCGGCGCCGACGACGCGCTGATTGTCGCGGTAGCGGCGGGCCATGAAGAGCCAGTCGTTCTCCCAGGTCCCGGTGGACTGGCTCGCGTTCCAGCGTTCGTTGCCGTCGACTCCGCAGCACCAGCGGGTGGTGTTGGTGTGGTTGTTGAGGATCACCGCGAGTCCGGCGGCGGTGAGTTCCCGTACGGCCACGTCGTACACCTGAAGCGGGGTCCTGCCGCGCAGGGCGGGATTGGCGGCCACGGAATCGTCGGTGACGGGACGGCTGTCGTGGATCATCTCGTTGGAGAAGGGCAGCCGGACGCTGTTGATGCCGATCTCCCGGAAGCCGGCGATGATCTCGGCCATAGGAGCCCGGTCCAGGCCGAGCGGCATCCTGCCGGAGTTCTCCCCGGCGTGGTGGTCGGCGTCGTTGTCAGGGTTCCCCGAGCCGTTCCAGGTGCCGCTGGCGCCGTGCCAGTTGCCGGACCGCAGCTTGAAGCGGTCGCCGTTCGCGTCGACGATCCAGCGCCCCCGGGTGCTGAGTGGCGGCGTCCAGCCCGCCGCCTGCGCGGCGGCCTGCGGCCGGGCGCCGGCCACGGGGGCGGCTTCCCGTCCGGTCGCCGCCTCGGCCGTGGGCGCCACGGCCACCAGGAGGAGTACGGCGGCCAGGGCGGCCCTGGCCCTGGCGAAGGTTCCCGGCACGGTCGGCCTCCCGAGGCGACGTTGTCATGGCATCGTCATCATGGAGGGCTGTGCGGGATTGGTCCAGTCCTATGCGCGGCGAAACTGTCGCCGCGCCGCCAAGTGCCGCGCACGGCAGGCGGTTCACGGGAGGCTCTGCCGGACCCGAGGGCGGGCAGTCGCAAACCACCCGCACCACGGAATCGGCGCCAGGGACGGGAGGGCCCGCTGGGGGCCGGTCGTGTCAGGTGACCAACAGGCGGTTGAAGAACGAACGGTAGTGGCGCAGTGCCAGCCGCAGATCCTCGGTGTTCGCCTGTCCGCCCCGGTTCCACTGTCCTTCCAGTTCCTGCTTGTGGTCGGCGAACGTGGCGGCGAGTTTCTGCATCACCTCGGCGACGAGGGCGTCGGCGGTGTGCACGGCGTCGCGAGGGTCGTCCACGAACTCGTTCTGCACCTCCTGCCAGCGGGTGCGGAATCCTTCCTCGTCCTCGGGGGTGAGGAGCTGGGGTGCCTCGTCCTCGGCACGGTCGCCCGGGCCCGCCGCCCGGTGCCGCTGGGCGTCCGAACCGGTTTCCGTCATCTCGTCCCGCGTGCCGGAGTCGGTCGCCTCGGGCTCGTCCTCGGCTGGGTCGCTCGGCGTGGTCGTGCTCTCGCCGGGGAAGGTCGGCACCTCGGCCGACGTGTCCGCCGTCCCGTCCCCGGTGTACGTGTCGCGAGGGTGGGCGAGGTCGTCGGTGGACAGGCCGCTCCCGGTGGTGCTGTCCGGCAGGTCTTCGCGTTGCATGTCTTCTCCGTTCCCGGACGCCAGGGGCTCCCGGATCGGGTGACGGGCTGGTCACCGAGCCGGTCAGGCCCGGGTGCGGCGGGGTCCGCCGCCGTCGGAGAGCAGCTCGTCGAACAGGGTCCGGTAGTGCACCATGGCGCCCCGCAACTGTTCGGTGGTCGCCTCGTGGCGGGTGCTCAGCACATTGACGTCGTGGGCGGCCTGGTAGTGCTCAAGCGTGCGGCCGTGATCGACGGACAGGTCCTTGAGCTGTTGCTCGAAGTCCTCGGTCGGGTAACCGCGCTCGTGCATCAGGGAAGTCACCAGGCGGTCCGCGTCATGCACGGCGTCCTCCGGACGGTCCACGAACTCGTCCTGTACGCCGGTCCAGTCTTGGGCGTACCGCTCCCTGACCCTGCTGTCCAGCGGCTTGATGTCCAGCGAGTCGTGCCGCTTCTCACGCGCCCTGAGCTCACGCTCGCCGGCCATGCGGCTGTCGGCGTCCTCCACCGTTCGTCCGTACTCCGGGCCGAAGCGCTCGCGCAGCATCTGGCGACGCATGAGCAGCCGGACCGCCACAGCCGCCAGAGCGATCACCACGACGACGGGAATGATGATCGCCAGAAGCGTTCCTGTCGACATCGGTAGCCTCCTCAGATATGCCCTGTGTATTCATATTTATTGGGGTTACCGCTGGTTTGCCGTTGAAACGGAGATACGGGAACGAATCGCCGCAGTCGGGCGCACCGACCGCGCCGGACACATGGACCGGACACATAGAGGTGACGTGACGGGGCACTTGGGTCTCCCGGCCAATCAAGCAAGAGGGACAAGAGGGAGCCGACTCGTGATCATCGCTGGAGTCATCGGATTGTGTGTGGTGCTGGCCGTGCTGGCCTTCTTCCTTCCGCGCCTGTCGCGCCGCCCCGAACGCGGTACGCAGCGTTCGCTCGGCGCTGGTGCGCGGGCCGGCGGCAAGGCGCCCGGCATTCTGGGCAGGATCTTCAGCAAGCCGTTCCACACCAGTTCCCGTGCCGTGGGCCGTAGCGGCTCGGCGGGCCGACGTACCCGTGGCCGTATGCCGTTCTGAACTCAGTACACAGACACAGGCCTACGCGGGAGTGGTGGGATGAGGGCTGACCAGGCCGACGAGCTGCTGGACGGGCTGACCGTGGACACCAGCCGACAAGAGCGACCGATCCTGCTGGACGGGACCGGCCGACCGCTCGGGACCTGGCGCGAGAACCACCCCTACGACCACAAGGTCAGCCGAGGGGAGTACGAGCGGATCAAGCGCGTCCTGCAGATCGAGCTGCTCAAACTCCAGCGGTGGGTGAAGGACACCGGTGCGCGCGTGGTCGTCGTGTGCGAGGGGCGTGACGCGGCGGGCAAGGGCGGCACGATCCAACGTCTGACCGAGCGGCTCAATCCCCGGGGCGCGCGAGTGGTGGCTCTGGACAAGCCCACCGAGCGGGAGGCGGGCCAGTGGTACTTCCAGCGGTACATCCCGCATCTGCCGACGGCGGGAGAGATCGTCTTCTTCGACCGGTCCTGGTACAACCGGGCCGGCGTGGAGCGCGTGATGGGCTACTGCTCGAAGGACCAGTACGAACTGTTCCTCCAGCAGTGCCCGGCCTTCGAGCGGATGCTCGTCGACGACGGCGTCCTGCTGGTCAAGTTCTGGTTCTCCGTGTCCCGCGCCGAGCAGCGCACCCGTTTCGCCATCCGGCAGGTCGACCCCGTGCGGCAGTGGAAACTGTCGCCCACCGACCTGGCCTCGCTGGACCGGTGGGACGACTACACCGAGGCCAAGGTCGACATGTTCCGCGCAACCGACACCGAATACGCCGCCTGGACCGTCGTGAAGAGCAACGACAAACGTCGCGCCCGGCTGGAGGCCATGCGCAGTCTGCTGTCGCGCGTCGACTACACCAGCAAGGACGCTGAGGCGGTCGGCGCCCCGGACCCTCTGATCGTCGGCGCCGCCAACACCCTCCTGGAGCCCGGCGAGGAGGACACCACCCTCTCGCCCACGCCTCTGTCCCACCGAACCAGCGGGCCCGGCAGTCACCCCGGTTCCACCTGACGCAGGGGCGGCATCGAACGGGACGGGCGTATCGGCCGCGATCCCGCCGACCGGGGTGCTCATGGAGCCGGGAGCCGGCCCGCCGAGAGGGTCACGGACGGCAAGGGTCGTGCGGGACGCCACTCGTCCAACTCGGCCCCTGCGGCTACGTAACGAGATCGATCGAAGAATTTCGGTCGGCGTGGCACCGTTCTCGCTTCATTTCCCTCTGTTCAGATAGCCGAACTCACTGTGCACAGTGAGCGCTTGGCTACACCTTGACCCAGGGGGAAGAAAAATGACCAGTCCACGTAACAAACCAAGACGTTTCGGACGGATCGCGGCCGTGGGAGTCGCGCTGACAACCCTCATGACCGCCGTGACGGGGACGGCCACCCAGGTCGCGGCCTCCTCGAAGACGTCGGAGAAGCCGCCCGTGCCGTCGCTCACCTGGACGGACTGCCAGGGCGGCTTCGAGTGCGCGAACGCCGACGTTCCGCTCGACTACCGCAAGCCGCGCGGCAAGACCATCACCCTCGCCGTGGTCCGGAAGAAGGCCGCGGACCAGACGAAGCGCAAGGGCACGTTGTTCCTGCAGCCCGGCGGGCCCGGCAACTCCGGTGTCGACTTCGTACGCAACAACTACGCGGATCTGCCGGCCGCACTGCGCGACTCGTTCGACGTCTTCGGCTACGACGTCCGTGGCGTCGGCCGCAGTTCAGCACTGACCTGCTTCGACGACGCGAGGTACACGCGAGCCGTCACGGAGGCGAAGGGCGTGCCAGGCCCGGACGCCTACGAGCCGGCCCTGCGCCAGGCCGCCGAATTCGACCAGGCCTGCGTGGACAACACGGGCGAGCTGCTGCCCTACATCGGCACCGAGTACGTCGCCCGGGACATCGACCTGCTGCGGGAGGCGCTCGGGGAGAAGCAACTCACCTACTACGGACGGTCGTTCGGGTCGTACATCGGCACCGTCTACGCGGCCATGTTCCCCAAGCGGGTGCGGGCCCTGGCGCTCGACGGAGCGTACGACCCCGTCCACTACGCCAACCGTCCGTACGCGTACGACCGGCCGCAGTACCTGGCACTGGACGGCGCGATGGGCCGCTTCCTCGACTGGTGCGCCGCGGACCGGGCCACCTGCGGGTTCGGCGACGGCGATCCGCGCGCGGCCTTCGAGAAGCTGAAGGCCGACCTGGACGCCAACCCCGTCCCGACCGCCAACGGCGGCCAGGCCAACGGCTACACGCTGGTCTACCGGCTGATGTTCAACATCAACGAGGGCAAGGTCATCTGGCCCGAGTTCGGCGCCGCACTGCGCAAGGCCCAGCTGCGGGACAACACGTCCTTCCTGCTGAGGCCGCCGTCCCCGGCCAGCTTCGACTTCCTGGGCCCGAACGTGGCGGTCGAGTGCGTCGACCGGGACTACCCGCGCGACCTGGGCCTGCTGAAGCGCAAGGTCACCGCCTTCGCGAAGGCCGCGCCGCTGCTCGGCCCGGCGATGGCGTACGGCCCTCCGACGTACGACCACCAGCACGCCACCGCCTGCGTCCAGTGGACCGGTGGGCACGTCAGTCGCTACGACGGTTCCTACCGGGCGAAGGGCTCGGCGCCGATCCTCGTCCTCGGCACGACCGGCGACCCGGACACCCCGTACCAGGACGCGGTGGCGCTGTCCCGGCAGCTCGACAACGCCTCGCTCCTCACCTTCCGGGCCGAGGGTCACACCGCGTTCGGCCGCAGTGCCTGCGCGACGGACGCGGTCATCGACTACCTGGTGAACCGCAAGGTCCCGGCCTCCGGCACGACCTGTGCGGACGAGACACAGCCGCCGTCGTCCACACCGACGACGGCCCCGCCCGGCACCACGCTCAGCGAACTGCGTAACGGCGTCAACGAGCGCGTCGAGCGCATCGGCTCCGTGAGCTGACGTTCCCTGTCCGACCCCGGGGCGCCGGTCTGCCACGACCGGCGCCCCGGGCATCGCCGAGCCAGGAGTCAGGAGTGCCGGCCGCCCGGGGTGAGGGCCCGCTGAGGGTCCGCCTGCTGGAGTTCGGCGAGCAACTCGCTCTGACCGGTGATCAGTTCGGTCAGGATCCGGCGTGCCGCGCGGAGAAGTTCGGCCACATCGCCGCCGGCCAGGGCGTAACTGACGGTGGAGCCCTCCCGGATGGACACCACGATCCCCGAGCGGCGCAGTACGGCCAGTTGCTGGGAGAGGTTGGACGGCTCGATCTCGATCTCGTTCAGCAGGTCACGTACGGGGACGGGGCCGTTCTGAAGCAGTTCCAGGACCCGGATGCGCACCGGGTGTCCGAGCATCCGGAAGAACTCGGCCTTGGCCTGGTAGAGGGGCACCTGCATGGTGAATCGCTCGCTCCCTGCCGCATTCGACGGGCCGCACCCGGACCCGGTGACCCGGTACCTGCCACCACGGGCGGTCCTGCGGACCGATTCTCGTGCATCCGGCCCCGCACACCCACCGGATTGATCTGATCCCGATGTGCCCAGTTGAAGAAATCTTCAAGTCGTGGGCGTGCGAGGCTACGGAGAACGCGGCTCGCTACACGTCCAGTTGGGCTTCGACGCTCTTGAGCTGGTGGCGGGCCATCGCGAGGTTCGACTTCTTCGCATCGAGCACGAGGTAGAGGAACAAGCCGTTGCCGCCACGGCCCTTGAGCGGCCGCAGGATGTGGTACTGGCTGCCGAGTGTGATCAGGATGTCCTCGATCTCGCCCTTGAGGCCGAGGTGTTCCATGGTGCGGGTCTTGGCGCGGATCACGTCCGTGTTGCCCGCCGCCGCGACCGTCAGGTCGAGGTCCTTGCTGCCCCCGAGCGTGCCCAGCGCCATGCCGCTGGTGTAGTCGACCAGAGCGGTCCCCAGCGAGCCCTCGATCGAGGCCATGATCTCCTTGAGGCAAATCTCCACATTGCTCATACCGGTATCTCCTCCGCGTCCTGCGAGAGGCGGGCGTCGCCTCCTCGCCATTGCACGGACCCTATGAAGGGCACCCGGCCGGTGACCTTGGTGTTTCTGTACTGGCCGAGGGAGCCTCTGAAAAGTCGGATGATGCTACGTATATGACCGCTCGTGTCTGCCCAATGACCACTGGTACGGACAACTGGCGGGCCGTCGCGAGTCACCTCTGGCGGTCAGAGGCCTATCGGGGGGATACGGGGGCACACGTGTCTCACCCTTCGAGAGGAGCCGCTCCATGCTTGGTATAGCCGCGGCAGTACTGTTCTTCATCGCGTTCCTGATCAACGCCGCCGACATCTCGACGAACGACGTGTTCTCGTCCACGAACGTCATGCTTCTCGGCCTGATGCTGCTGGCCCTGCACGTCGCGGGAATCGGAAGCGGCTGGTCCGGCCGGAGACGCTGACCCCCCTTTCCCGCCGGCGGTGCCAACGGCCGTGTTTGAGAGGGGGATCTGAGGCGACACGGGGGAAGAAGGTTCTTTCGAGTGAGACAGGAGTGAGTGACTGTGGCTGCGGACGAGAAGGCCCAGGCCAAGGGCGAGCAGGCCAAGGGCAAGGTCAAGAAGGTGGTCGGCGGCGCGGTGGGCAACGAGTCCCTGAAGGCGAAGGGACAGGCCGAGGAGACCAAGGGCGACCTGCGTGCGGCCAAGGAGAAGGTCAAGGACGCGGGCAAGCCCAAGTAGGCGCATGTCCACTGGTTCACGCCCACTGATCCCGGCAGCCTTTTCCGCGGGCTGCCGGGATCAGTGCTGTCCGGACCGGGTGAGGACGCGGTCAGACGGGTTGCCACAGTTCGACTCGGTTGCCCTCGGGATCGGTGACCCAGCCGAATCGGCCGACGTCCGTTCTCGTCGGCATCCACGCCCAGGCAGTCGCGATACCACGCACTCAGGGCCGCCGCCCGCATGAAGTAACCGCCGATTCCCAGCACACGTTCCATGCCGTCATCCTGTCAGGCCTCGTGCAATTCGGTGAAGGTATCGAAACATTCGAGAAAATGGGCTTGAAGCATTTACCCGGGTTTCCTGAGATGTGTCGATGCCGCTGACCGATGTCTTGGATGGTGGAACATATTGTGCCGATGAACTGCAGAAATGGGACCTTCAGTTAACCATCGCTCACTTCGAATGTTTCGAAGAAAATACCGAACTATTGACAGTTGATGTGGCCCGGCCAACACTGTCGCGTGTTCCGCAGCCCCCATCGGTCCCACAAGGACGAGGAGGAAACACGCGCATGAAACACGCACCCGCACCCGCACCCGCATCCGCTTCCCGGCTCAGGCTGCTCATCAGTGGCGTCTGCACCATGCTGCTGGTCGCCGTGGCCACACTGACCCTGCCGACCACCGCTCAGGCCGCCACGGTCGTCACCACCAACCAGACCGGCACCAACAACGGCTACTACTACTCCTTCTGGACCGACGCGCCGGGCACCGTCTCCATGACCCTGAACTCCGGCGGCAACTACAGCACCTCATGGAGCAACACCGGGAACTTCGTGGCCGGCAAGGGCTGGAGCAACGGCTCACGCAGGACCGTCAGTTACTCGGGCAGCTTCAACCCGTCCGGCAACGCCTACCTGGCGCTGTACGGCTGGACGTCCAACCCGCTGGTCGAGTACTACATCGTCGACAACTGGGGCACCTACCGGCCCACGGGAACGTACAAGGGCACCGTCACCAGCGACGGCGGCACGTACGACATCTACCAGACGACCCGGTACAACGCGCCGTCCGTGGAAGGTACCCGCACCTTCAACCAGTACTGGAGCGTCCGACAGTCCAGGCGGACCGGCGGCACCATCACCACGGGCAACCACTTCGACGCCTGGGCCCGCGCCGGGATGCCGATGGGTGCCTTCAACTACTACATGATCCTCGCCACCGAGGGTTACCGGAGCAGCGGCAACTCCAACATCACGGTGGGCTAGCCATGACCCTCGTGAAAGCAAGGCGTCTCCCGTTACTGGTCGCCGCCGCTCTGGCGGCCGCCACCGCGCTCACCGGCCATGCCGCCACCCCGGCGCGGGCCGCCGCCTGCAACGGGTATGTCGGGCTCACCTTCGACGACGGCCCGTCCACCAACACGACCGCTCTGCTGGGCGCCCTCACCCGGAACGGGCTGCGGGCCACCATGTTCGACCAGGGCCAGTACGCCGCGGCCAACCCTGCCCTGGTCCGTGCCCAGGTGAACGCCGGTATGTGGGTCGGCAACCACAGCTACACGCACCCGCATCTGACCCAGCTCGGTCAGTCGCAGATCGACTCGGAGATCTCCCGGACCCAGCAGGCCGTCGCCAACGCGGGTGGTGGCACTCCGGTGCTCTTCCGTCCGCCGTACGGCGAGACCAACGCGACGGTGAAGGCCGTCGCGGCCAAGTACGGTCTGACCCAGATCATCTGGGACGTCGACTCGCAGGACTGGAACGGCGCCAGTACCGACGCCATCGTGCAGGCCGCCGCCCGGCTCACCAACGGGCAGGTCATCCTCATGCACGACTGGTCCGCGAACACGCTCGCCGCAGTGCCACGCATCGCGCAGGGCCTGACCGGCCGCGGTCTGTGCGCGGGAAGGATCTCCCCGGCCACCGGCCGAGCCGTGGCTCCTTAGCCGGCCCCTCCGACCGCGTCGGTACGCGGCGGTTCCCCACCAATGGCGCGACGGCCCCCAACCGTCGCGCCATTGTGCTCCTGGGGTGGACCCACATGAACCATGAACGAGACGACAGTGGGTAGGCGAGATCACGAGACGGAAACAAACAACGAGCTGAGACGAAGCAGAAACGATCCATGGGAAGAGTTCTATGGGCACCCCGACTAAAAACCGGGCATCGGACGAACGGGAACCCGCAGTCCTGCGATACAGCGCCGCCTGGGACACGACAGACGCATCGATCGCCGACGCCCGAGCGGCCGTCCGCGCGCTGCTGGCCGACGCCGGCCACCCCCCTGACCACCGGCCCAGCCAGGACGCCCAGCTGGTCGTCAGCGAGCTGGTCACCAACGCGCTGCGCCACGCCCCGGGCCCGGGCGGTCTGGCCCTGGAGGTGACGCCCGACGCCGCCCTGCTGCGCATCACCGTGCGTGACAACTCCCCACGCCCACCCGAGCTTCGCGCACACGACGTCCGCAGCGTCGGCGGGCACGGCCTGCAGTTGGTCACCCGCCTGTGCGAACAACTGCACACCATCGCCCTGGACACCGGCAAACAGATCGTCGCTCAACTGCGCCTGCGCAGCTCCGCCGAGTAGCCGACCTCGCGACTTCGTCCTCCCCGGCTTTGTCCTGGGCAGGCGCGACGGCGTACCGGAGGACGGCATCGCGTGGCGGCAGCCGGGAGACAGGGCAACCGCGAGACGCCCGGACGTTCGCCGCACCGGGCCCTGGTGAAGCCCGCTCTGCCACAGCCGTGTAACAGCGGCCGCACAGGTACAACCACCGCCCCGCTCCGCCGGTCGAACCCGGTGTGTCGCACAACTGCGCCGCGGCGGAACCGGTGCCGCCCGGCGCGACTCCTCTCGTCCCGACCGAACCCGGAGTTGCACTGTGCCCAGGAAGTCCTTGTCCACGCGGCTTGTCGTCACCGCCGCGCTCCTGCTCACCGCAGGCACCCTGTCCACATCCACCGCGTCGGCGAAGCCCTCCGACGACGCTCCCGCCCGCACCTACGTGCTGAAGGTGAGCACCAACCCGACCACCACCGACTTCTCCCACCGTCGCGTCGACGTCACCGGTACCGTCACCAAGGCCGACGGGACCCCGGCGCCCAACGTCCCCGTCACCATCCAGGAGGTCATCCGCTTCACCAGCTGGAATCCCTGGGGCGACCCGATCGACCCCACCGACTACGAGCCGCGCGACCTGGGCACGCCGGTCACCGACGCCAAGGGCAAGTTCACCATCCCCCACGTCGACATCGACCACGTGACCGGCAGCAGCCTGCTCGACGTCCAGCGCAAGGTGGAGATCACGGCCTCCTTCGACTTGGACGGCAACGGCAACACCCCGGAGGACGGCTCCTTCGCGCGCACCCTGGTGACCACCAAGGCCAAGGCCACCTCGGTCACCTACAAGGTCAGCAAGAAGAAGGTGAAGAAGGGCGACATACTCACCATCCAGGGCAAGGTCGCCCTTCCCAAGGGGATGGACCGCGAGGGCACGCAGGTCTTCCTGCAGACCTACTGGGAGAACGAGTCCCGTGTGCAGACGACCACTGAGGAAGACGGCTTCTTCGTGATGTCCGTACGCGTCCGGAACTACGACGGCACGTTCAAGCTGCGCACGGCGCCGAGGGATCTCTACGTGGCGGGCACGGTGCAGAACCTCCCGATCACCAACACCTCGCTCCCTCGCAGGTAAACCTTCAGACAGCGGG
The DNA here is from genome assembly GCF_033795085.1 of Streptomyces sp. AK08-02. Lineage (NCBI taxonomy): Bacteria > Bacillati > Actinomycetota > Actinomycetes > Kitasatosporales > Streptomycetaceae > Streptomyces > Streptomyces sp. AK08-02. Next base: position 190,029 of record NZ_JARAZV010000009.1, on the reverse strand, counting down.
ACCTCGGCCCGAGGCGGCCGAATGTCCCCGACGAAAGGGGGCCCGGTGCCCCCGGCAACGGGTCACTCTCGATTCACTGGAGGGTGACCCTTGGGGGTGTCCGGCTGTCCGGCTGCCCTGGGCCACGGGGTCCGCGGCCATGTTGCTGCGCAGGGAACGCCTCCGCTTGGATCCTGCTGCCGGACGGTGCCGCCGACCGTTTCCACGGTGCCTACCGGTCGACCCCGGACGACGCGACCCTGCGACGGGCGCGGGGCTGGGCGGTGTTGCACGCCCTCAGCAGGATCCTCATCGCGGACGCCGGCGTTCGAGGCCGCCCCGGTGGCAAGCCCACCTGGAGCCCGCCCGCCCATGCCTCGCTGCGACGCCTCCTCGCGACGGCCGGCCACTGATGGGCTCCTGACACGCCATGGGCCTCGCTCGGCCTGGAGAGCAGAATGTGACCATGCAACTTCCCACCCGGGCCGTCGAGGCCACCGTGCTGATCGAGGTCGTGAGGATGTCCGGCCTCCCGATCAGGCCAGGCACCCCGTACGTCGGCGAGGTCGTCGCCCACTGGGCCGGGAACGAGGCTTCCAGAGCCCTGGCCCTGATCGAAATCCTGCCGGGCAGTGCACAGTTCCGCTGCGGCTTCTCGCCGGGCTGGGGCATCCGGGCGTACGAGGACAGCCTCGACCAGGTGTTGTTCGAGGCGGCATTCTGCTTCAGGTGCCACGAGGTCCGGATGCGCGGCACGGTCGTGCCACCCGCGCTGTCCACGCAGTTCTTCGACGCGGATGCTTCGCCGGCCCGAAATCTCCTGGCCCTCTTCCGTGAGGCGGCCCCGAAGCCGGAGGTCCTCCCAAAGTGACGTACGCCCGTTTCCTCGGCATCACCGATCTGGTCGAAACTCCGTCCGTGGCGGTCGTGGTCGACGTCATGCGCGCGTTCACTGTGGCTGCCTGGGCCTTCGCCCAAGGCGCGCGGAAGATCGTTCTCGCCGAGTCGCTCGACGAGGCCCTGGCGCTCAGGGCTCGCCACCCGGACTGGGTGGCGCTCAAGGACGGTCCGCCCGCGCCGGGGTTCGACCTGGTCAACTCGCCCGGTCTGCTGCGCTCCGTCGACCTGCGCGGACGGACCGTCGTGCAGAAGACCACCGCGGGGACGGTCGGCGCCCTGGCGGTGAAGGAGGCGCCGCTGGTGCTGTGCGCCGGCTTCGTGGTGGCGGAGGCGACGGCTCAGCTGCTGCGGGCCCACGGCAGTGACGGCGTCACGTTCGTGGTCACCGGCGACGACGGGAAGGCCGAGGAAGATCTGGCGTGCGCCCAGTACATCGCTCGGCGGGCCACCGAGGCCGAGACGGACGCCACTGACTTCCTCCGCCGCGCTGCCGAGTCGCGCGCCGCCGCCCAACTGGCGGCGGGGTTGCGTCAAGGAGCCCATCCCGACGATGTCGCACTGTGTCTTGAGATCGACCGGTTCCCCTTCGCCATGGTGGCGACCTCGGAAGACTCGCTCATGGTCCTGCGTCCACACGCGATGCCCGCGAGTGCGCGAAGCGGCCGGTTGCCGAACACACCGTGCCCAGATCCCGGGCCGGAGGTCAGGTGACCGTGAAGTCCTGGAACTCCGCGATCCCACGGGTGGCGGTCCAGCCGTTCGCCGCCGTCATGAAGACCCCCACGTCCTGGGTGGCGGCGACGCCACCCGGCGTGGCCTTGCCGACGGTGGTCCAGGCCGTGCCGTCGGTGCTGGCCTCGCCCGTGTAGACGGAGCCGACGCGGGTCAGACGCAGGAACACCGGTGCGGCGAAGGAGCCCGCCAGCGCGATCGAGTCGAACGTACCGTCCTGGCCGGAGTCCCAGGACAGCACGCATCCGTTGGACGGCGTCACGGCCAGGTTGACGTACCCGGGGGAGCCGTCGGCGGACAGGTCGTCGCGGACGATGAGCCCGGCGCGGGCCCACCCACCGGTACTGTCCTGCGAGGCGACCCGCACCGTGGCGGTCGAGGCCGAGCCGAACGCGCCCGCGCGATGAACGGCCCCGAACTGGTTGGTGCCGGCCCACAGATCGGCGCCCCCGCCCTCGATGGCCAGCGCGGCGCCCGCCTGGCCGAAGACGGCGTCGTTGAAGTTCGCGGTCCGGTACGGGGCGCGCACCCCCGTGCCGGCCATGAGCCGCACCGACGCCGAGGCCGAACCCCGGGGCGTACCCGCCGAGCCCGCCGATCCCTTCGAAGCGCCGCCGCGGTACGACGCGGTGGCCCGGACACGGTTGACCAGAGCGTCGACGGAACCGGTGAGGGTGATCTCGAAGGCCGCCGAGAACCTCTCGCCCGGCGCGACCGAGGCGGCGGTCACCGCGCCGACCGGCCTGGCTGTCAGCCCCTCCGGCGTCTCGACGGCCAGGGTGACTCCGGTCGCCGGGGCGAACCCGTTGCGGTTGGTGAACGACACGGTGACCGTGACCGCACCGCCCTCGGACACCGCGCCCCTGGGGGAGGAGGCGGTCAGCGTGACCTGGTGGGTGTCGGCGGCCAGGGTGTCGCGCACCCGTCGTGCCAGCCGGTGGATGTCGCCGCTGGTCTTCGTCGGGTAACTGTCGTGCCCGTGCGCCCAGTTGTCCTCCAGGGTGAACCAGTCGACCGACTTCGGCGGCCGGTTCTGCCGCAGGGCGCGGGACAGCTCCCGGAAGTAGAGCGTCCAGCGGGTCAGATAGAGGCCGCCGACCAGCCCGGACCACTCCCGGTTGGCATAGTCGTGCAGCCCCTCCTCGCTGCTGGCCCGGCCGCCCCAGGTGGTGATGATCGACCGGGCGTCGTACTCCAGCTGGTCCTTCTCGGCCCTGGTGCCGCCCCAGGAACGGGCGTCGGCCAGCCACCTCCCGAGCAGGTGCTGCCCGCTGGTGGCCAGCACCCTGTCCATGAGCTTCATCCAGTCGAGCCAGACGCCGGTGAGTTCGTCGAAGCGGGCCCGGTCGGCCGTGTCGTAGGCGGCCTTGATCTGCGGCAGCAGCATCCGGCTGCGGTTGGACAGCACCTGCCGGGTCACATCGGCCAGGTCGTAGCGGTACGCCGAGTTGTCGCGCGCCGCGGGCGCCACCTGGAGCAGTTCCGTCAGCGCCAGGTCGAACGCGGTGGTGTCGTAGCGGTCCGCCTCAGGCCCCCAGGCCGCCGCTTTGTTCGCGCCCAGGCTCGGACGGGCCCCGAACAGACCGTCGGGCGCCTCGCTCCATCCGTCGGCGCGGGTCATGCCGTACGCCGTGTCGCCGATGATCCGCCAGGCCGCGAGGGCGTGCGGGTCCTCGGCGCCGTACCGGGACACGGCGTACGACGCGAACCAGTCGTCGAGGTCGATCGTGCCGGGCGTCCAGGCCAGGTCGGTGAGCAGGGCCAGCGCGGCGTGGTTGTTGTCGGCGGCCTCCGGCATCGCGGCGATGCCGGCCAGGGCGCTGTCGTCCTTGTCCCGCCACTTCGGGTACTGCTCCACCCAGTCCGGGGCGTTGGCCCCCATCGGGGTGTGACCGCCGAAGTTCCAGATGCTGCCGAACGCGTACGGCGTGCCGCCCCAGTCGCTCTCCCGATCGGTGACCGTGGAGTAGCGGTCCGACAGACCGTCGACGACGAACATCCCGGACCTGTCGACGGCGTCGAGGATCTCCCTGCTCGGGTTGTTCTGCCAGCCGAGGATCGCCCAGACGGCGCCCGGACGGGCCTTGCGCAGCGCCGCCTCCACGGCCTTCGCGGCCTGTCCCACGGGTACGTCACCGGCGTTGCCGCCCTCGTGCAGCAGATCCATCTTGTACATCGTGCTGTCGCCGAAGCGTTCCGACTGGGCCCGGTAGAAGGCGGCGGCGACCTCGCCGAACGCGGTCGTACGCGGGTCGAGCCAGTCGGGTCGCTTGAAGGCGCCCCAGTCGCCCTGTGGTACGACCGCCGCGTCACCGCCGTTCTTCGCGACGAACCCGTCGGGCACGGTACCGAAGTAGCCCGGGAGCACGGGAGTCATACCCAGCTCACGCAGCCGGGCGGTGATCTTCACGGCGAGGTCGGCGCGCTTCTCGATGAGCCGGCGGGACACCGGGCCGCCGAACCCCGACATGTTCTGCAGCAGCCACCACGGCTGATGGGCCGGGGCCGGGATCCACGCCCTCAACTCCGCGTCCGAGTAGCCGAACCGGCGGAAGGTGTCGTAGTAGACCGCGTCGCCGCCGGTACAGACGAGGACCTCGTTGATGCCGTGCAGTGCGAGGACGTCCAGCTCCCGTTCCCACGCGTCCCAGCCGCGGTAGGGGCCGGTGTACCCGTCGTTGGTGTCGTTGAGGGCGAACCGGTGCGGCACGTTCGCCGATCCGGCGACCTCCCCGTGCGGGGCGGGCAGCAGACTGGGAAGGTCCAACTGCGCCCCGTTCCAGGAGATGTCGGCCTTCGCCACGCGCGCGAGATAGGTGTTGACGCCGGTGAGCAGCACCGCCGGACTGGTGCCCTCCACGGTGATCGCCCCGGCCCGGCCGGTGACCCGGAAACGGTCTGTGGCGCCGCCGGCCAGCGTGCGCAGCGTGACCTGCCGGTGGTGATCGGGGAGCAGCCGCCGCAGCGCGAGAGACGCCGCGGTGGTGCTGAACGGCTCCGCCACCCCGCCCGCCGCCGCTGGGGCAGCCTGGGCGCCCTGCGGCGAAGACAGCAGCACCACACCGCCGAACACGGCTCCTCCGGCCAGCAGACGTCGGCGGCTGAGGGGTTGATTGCCTGTCATGAACGGTCCTACCTTTCAAGGCTTTGGCGGATCTCTGTTGCTCGGGCGGCCCGGCCGCACCGCGGCCCGTGTCAGACGACGGAGTGCAGTTCTCTGTCCGCGAGAGCGACGCCGGAGGCGAAGAGGCTGACGGGGTTGTCGTCCCGCCCGGAAGGGGTGTTGCGGTATGGCAGCACCACCGCGGCGGAGGCGTACTCCCCGTACCAGTCGGGCACCTCGACGGAGAAGTCCTGCTCGGTGCCCTCCGCGTACGAGACCTTCCCGGGGCCCGTGCCGGACAGCTGTACGCGTCGGCCGAACGACACCACGTTGTCCCTGGTCCCCGGCCCGGTGTCCGGCCAGGTGAAGGTGATCCCGCCGAAGGCGACCGAGGCCCCCGGGGTGAGCCCGGCCGACGCGAGCGCCTCGGCGGACAGGCTGGAGCGCGAGCCGTCGATGTCGGCCGTGGTGGTGGCGTCGTCCGAGGAGATCCCGGTGTTGCCGAAGGCACCGGCCAGGGATCCGTACGGGAGTTGGAGCAGCTCGGTCGCGCGGGTGCGGTCCGACCCGTTCTCGTGCACGTCGTAGAGCGCGTGCGCGAACAGCGGGACCACTCCTGCGGCTTCGTCGGAGAGGTACAGCACCGTGCCGCGCAGCGGGATCCCGGTGGTGTTGGTGAGCTCGGCGGTCAGTGTCACCGCCTGACCGGGCTCCGGGGCGGCCGGCTCGTGGGAGAGCGACACGGGTGGCGGGAGGAAGTCCTCCTCGGGGTGGCAGGGGCTCATGCTCCCTCCACGGAGAAGCGGTCGAAGACCGCGCGCACGGTCGTCCCGGGATAGTTGGTGTTGACCGCGCTGGCGACCACACCGGCGTCCAGGGCCCCGCTCGCCGACGGCACCGTCACGCTCGCGACCTCGGTCCAGGACAGCAGGTTGGTGGTGCTGTATGCCGTGTACGTGGTGCCGGACCGCACCAGCCGCAACCAGGACGGGTGCGCGGAACCACCGCCGCCTGCCCAGGTGTCGAGCCTGCCGTCGCCGTCGCTGTCCGTCATGAACTCCAGGCCGAACCGCAGCGACATGGTCAGTACGGCGTAGCCGCCCTTCTCGGGTGCCGTCAGGTCGTTGGCGACGGCGATGCCGAACTTCGCGGTGGGGTTGTCGGTGCCGGTGAGGCTCACCGCCTTGACCTGCACCACGCTCGACCCGGTGGCGGCGCCGGGGAGGAGGACGACCCCCTTCTCGTCGGCGCCACCGGACAGGTCCCGGCCGCCCGCCCAGATCACCAACTGGCTGCCGTACCGGCCGAACTCGGCGTCGTCGGTGGTGGCGTACGTCCGGTACGGGGCTCCCACCTCATTGGGCTCGTAGGGGACCGTGAACGTCTTCGCGGCCCGCGCGCAGTCGCTGCCGCACCCGTCGACGTCGAAGACCGCGTGCGCGGTGAACGCCACGTCCCCGGCCACGTCGGCCGGCATCCGCGTCTCCCACCGCCGGGTGATCCGCGCACCCCGCCGCAGATCACCGAGGGGGACGGTCTTCGCCGCCGTGGTGGCGCCGGGGTCGATCAGATGGAGCACGGCGTTGCGGAGCGGGAAGGAGCAGTCGTTGGTGAGGACGGCGGTCGCGGTGACCGTGTCGCCGCCGGTCGGTTCGGCGGGTTCCGTGGTCACGGTGAGCGTGGGCCCCAGGGTGTCGTACGCGGTGGTGTCGCGGATTCCCATCCGGCTCACCGGTCCCAGTCGACGGTGAGGACGTTGGCGATCTCGCTGGGGAGGGACGGCGGGACGGTGATGTGGATCCTGCCGTCACGGCGGGTCCACCTCAGGTCGCCGCTTCCGCCCAGCAGCCTGATCCGTGAGGTGGCGCCGACCGGGATGTCGCCCGGGACCGAGACGGTGCCGCTGGGCGCGCCCAGCACGATGATGTTGAACCTGCCCGGGGAGACGGTGTAGCGGATGCCGGGCGTGCTGCCCTCCTCCTCGGCCCGCACCCAGGGCGTCGAGCCGTAGATCGCGGGGCCGTTGACCTTCAGCCAGGACCCGATGTCCCGCAGCCGCTCCTGCATGACGGCGGGAATCGTGCCGTCCGGCCTGGGGCCGATGTTCAGCAGCAGATTGCCGTTCTTGCTGACCACGTCGGTGAGGAGATGGATGAGGAACTCGGAGGTCTTGTAGTCCTCGTCCGGTTCGTGCTTGTTGTAGCCCCAGGAGTAGCCCATCGTCATGCAGCACTCCCACTTCTGCGGATCCATCGTGGGATTGGTGCGCTGCTCGTAAGTGGCGAAGTCGAAGTGGGTGTCGAAGCGGTCGTTGATCACCACGCCCTTGGGGTGTCTGCGGTTCTTGGCCCGGTTGTAGTAGTGGGCCATGGGTTCCTCGCTGCGCCACGGCGGGTTGCCGTCGGGCCGGAACCACTGTCCGTCCGCCCACAGCAGCTCCGGGTCGTAGCGGTCGATGATCTCGTACAGCTGTTTGAGTTCGTAGTCGCCGACATAGTCCTGGACCGGCTTGTAGCCGGTCAGCGGGATCTCCTCGTCGGTGTAGAAGTTGCGCATCGGCCTGCCGATCGCCGGGTTGAAGTACTCGCCGAGCGAGTAGTACAGACCGGGCCGCACGGTGCCGCGTCTGCGGGCGGCGGCCATCAGCTCGCCGACGAGGTCCCGCTTCGGGCCGTACGCGACGGAGTGACGGTTCGTCACCCTGCTCGGGTAGAGGGCGAACCCGTCGTGGTGCTTGCTCGTCAGCGCGAAGTACTCGGCGCCCGCCTGCTCGAAGAGCCTCACCCAGGAGTCGGGATCGTACTTCTCGGCCCTGAACCGGGGGATGAGGTCGTCGTAGGTGACGTTCTCGCCGTAAGTGTCGCGGTGGTACTTCCACTCGGCCGAGCCCTTGGTGCTCTGGTACCACAGGTACCACTCGGAGGCGCTTCTCGGTGTCGCGCCTCCGATCACCGAGTAGACGCCCCAGTGCACGAAGACGCCGAACTTGGCGTCCTTGTACCAGCGCGGCACCGGATGGGTGTCGAGGGACGACTTCGTGGGCCGGTAGTCGGGGATCCCGGTCCCGTTCCCGGTGGGCGTCGGGCCGGTGAGGGCCTCGGCGGTCCCGGGCGGGGCGAGGAGCACGGCGCCGCCGACGGCGGCGGCCGTGGTCATGAGCTGCCTGCGGTTGACTGCCATGGAGGTGCCTCTCACTTGGCGGAGGAGAAGGAGTCGAGGACAGCGGTGGTGGTCTGGCCCGGGTAGTCGAGGTTGACGGCGCTCGCGACCATCCCCGCGTCGCCCTCGCCGCCGCTCGCGGACGCCACCGTGGCGGTGGCGATCTGCTGCCAGGCGATGCCGTCGGCACTGGCGTAGGCCGTGTACGTGGCCCCGGAGCGGGCGAGCCTCAGCCAGGCGGGGTGGTAGGAGGAACCGCCGCCGGCCCAGGTGTCCAGGCGGCCGTCGCCGTCGCTGTCGGTCATGAACTCAAGGCCGAACTGGGCGGACATGGTCAGTACGGCGTAGCCGCCCTCCCCGGGCGCCGTCAGGTCGTTGGCGACGGCGATCCCGGCCTTGGCCGAGGGCCCGCTGCCGGTCTGCGTGACGACCCGGGCCGTCACGGAACCGGAGGAGGGTGCGGCGCCGGGGAGGTAGACGGCGGCCTTCTCGTCCTTCCAGCCGGACAGGTCCTGGCCGCCCGCCCAGATGGCGAACTGGCCGCCGTTCTGAGCGTATTGGGCGGAGTCGGCGGTGGCGGTCGTCCGGTACGGCGCCCGCACGCCGGAGGGGACGGGGGTGACCGTGGCGTCCACCTCGTCGGTGTCGGACCGCCGTTCGCCGCCCTGCCGGTAGGAACCGCGCACCGCCAACGGGTGGGTGCCCCAGACGGTGCCGGAGCCGGGGGTGACGGTCCAGGTGACGGTGGCGCTCCTGCCGGGGCCCAGGACCCGGAGGCGGGTGCCGCCCGCCGGTTCGGCGGTCCAGCCCGCCGGGAGATCCAGCCGGGTACGGACGTCGGTGACCGCCGAGCGGCCGTCGTTGGTCAGCGTCGCCGTGATCCTCGTGCCCTGGCCGCCGGCCTGCAGGCTCGGCCGGTACGGGGTGAGGCGGACCCGGGTCGAGGGGCAGTCGCCCGCCACGCGCAGACCGGGCAGGTCGACGGCGTCGGCGAACGCCTTCATACCGGTGTCGTTGGGATGCAGATGGTCGCCCGAGTCGAACGCGGCGGCGTAGCGGGTGGGGTCGGCGGGGTCCCGTACCGCCCGGTCGAAGTCGGCGTACCCGTCGAGGACGCCGCCGGAGTCCCGGACGAACGAGTTGACCTTCTGCCGGTCGGCTTCCTTGGCCTCCGTCCACCAGTCGCCCCACCCCCGGTACGGGACGACGGTCGCGCCGATCAGCCGAAGCCCCCGGGCACGCACACGCCGGGCGATCTCCTTGATGCCGTCGATCACCTGGTCCCCGGAGGCGCCGCCCCAGCTGAGGTCGTTGACGCCCTCGAAAAGGATCACCGTCCGGGCGTTCGGCTGGGCCAGGACATCGCGCTCCAGCCGTTCGAGCGCCGACGGGTTGCCGTCCGTGCCGGCGGTGATCCGGTTGCCGCTGATGCCCTCGTTCAGCACTCCGGCGGTGGTGGAGCAGCCGGACAGCCGGGCCGCCAGATAGTCGGGCCAGCGCCGGTCGGCGTTCGCCGTGGAGGACGCCCCGTCCGTGATCGAGTCGCCGAGCGCGACCACGGAACCGGCCGCGCCGCCGCCCCGTACATCGACACCGGTCAGGAACGGGAACGTGGAGTCCGTACGGGTGAAGGCGGTGCCGGCGGCGTCCCCGGCGTGGTCACCGCCGCCGTCGGGCGTCCAGTAGACGGTCTGCAGGCCCATCCAGTGCTGGCTGATGTGGGTGAGCCGGCCCGGGAAGTACAGGCTGACCACCACGCCGCTCCGGGCGGGCACGGAGAGCCGGACCTGGTCGCTCGCCGCCTCCCCGCCGGCCGGGATCGTCAGCTCGCTCCTCCCGCCGAAGCCGAGCCTTCGCGGCTTCGTGACCGCGCCGCCGCCGTCACCGAGTCCGACCGTCGCGTGCCCGACGGTCACCGGCTCGGTGGTGAAGCCGTTGGTCAGCCGGATCCGCACACTCGACCCGCCCGCGCTCACCCGCACGGGAATCCGTACGGTCACCTCCGAGGTGCCCGGGTCGTACGCGGCGTGCTGGGCGGTCGCCCAGGTTCCCGTCCACCCCTGTGTGTGCCGTGTCTGTTGCGTCCGCTGAGCCGCTTCCGCCGTGGGGGCCGGGAGCAGCAGTCCCGCCACCAGGGCGATCACGGCCATGGCCAGGGCCGCCGGTCTTCCGCCGTGTCCAACAACTCCGAGCACTACCGGTCCTCCTCAGGAACAGCCGCGGCCGAGGCCGAGCGACGTCAGGTCGATGGAGTCGGCGAGCGCCTGCATACCGGCGTCGTTGGGATGCAGATGGTCGCCCGAGTCGTACGTCTCGGCGAGCCTGCGCGGGTCCGCCGGGTCGCGTACCGCCCGGTCGAAGTCGGCGTAGTCGTCGAAGACTTGGGCGGAGTGCCGTACGAACGCGTTGACCCGCCGGCGCCGCGCCTCCGTCTCCTCGGTCCAGCCACCCCAGGTGAAGCCCATGTACGGGGTGATGGTGGCGCCGACGACGCGCACACCGCGTTGGTGGGCCCGGCGCGCGATGGTCCGCATCCCGGCGATGATCTGCCCCGCACTCGCCCCGCCGAGGTCGTTGATCCCCTCGAAGAGGATCAGGGTCCTCGCCCCCGGCTGGGACAGCACATCCCGTTCGAGACGGTCCGGCGCCGACGGGTTGGTCTCCGTCCCGGCGGTGATCCGGTTGCTGGTGATACCCGCGTTGAGCACCCCGGCGCCGGGCCGGCACGCGTTCAGCCGCGCGGACAGCAGGTCGGGCCAGCGCCGGTTGGTGTCGGCCGTCGAGTAGGACCCGTCGGTGATCGAGTCGCCGAGCGCCACCACCGCCCCCGCCCCGGGCGCGCTCACGTCGACGCCGGAGAGGAACGGCCAGCTCGTGGTGGTCCAGGTGAAGGCGTCACCGCCGGTGTCGGCGGCATGGTCGCCCGCCCCGTAGTCCGTCCAGTACACGGTCTGCTGCGCCCACCAGTGGTCGGTGATGTGGGTGACCCGACCGGACAGATAGAGGCTGACCACCAGGTCGGCACCGGCGGACAGCGGGAACCGGACCGGGTCGCTGACGGCTGTGCCGCCCGCCGGGATCGTCACCTGCGGCTTCCCGCCGAATCGCACCTCGTACGGCCGCTCGACCGCGGAGCCGCCGTCGCGGAGCCCCACGGTCGCGTGACCGATCGTCACCGGCTCGGTGGCGTACGCGTTGGACAGCCGGACGCGTACCCGGGAGCCGCCGACGCTGGTGCGCACCGGCATCCGCACCGTGGCCTCGGACATCCCGGAGACCTCGTAGTGCTCGCTCGGAGCCGTCGCCCACGTGCCCGTCCAGCCGTGCCCTTCGGCTCCTCGGCCGGCCTCGGCGGGTGCCACCGGCCCCGCCAGGACGGCGATGAGCGCCAGCAGCAGAGCGATGGGGCCTCCGCGTATCGCCCGCGTCGAGACGGCCATCAGGAACCGTCCGCGCAGGTCAACCGGGCGCCCGCCCAGTCGGCGTGGTCGCTGGAGACATCGCCGTCCCCGTCGACGACCAGGTCCAGCCAGCGGGCGCCGGACACGTCCACGTCGAGGGTGGTGCCGCCGTCGGAGCCGGACAGGACCGGGGTGGTGGCGAGGGTGCGGCCGTCGGCGACCACCTGGAAGGAGACGCTGCCGCCGTCACCGACCTCGTCGTCCAGCCCGGCGACGGTGGAGAACCGGGTGCAGCCGCCGCCCAGGTAGACCCCGACCCGGCTGTTCGCGTGGACGCCGAGACCCTTGCCGTAGGCGGTCCCGGCGATGGTGAGGGTCCGTCCGTCGCCCGCCGCGGCCTCACCGTTGGACAGGTCCTTCTCGACCGGACCCCAGCCGTTGACCGCCTTGACCAGGGTCAGGTCGCTGACGTAGGCGTCCTTGGAGAGCCCTGGTGGCGGCACCTGCACGGCCCGTTCCCCGGTGACACTCCTCGGGCGACCCGGCTGTCTCAGTCCGGCGGTCGCGGACAGCACGGCGTAGTGAACCGGTTCGGCGGGCGGGGTCACGGTGTAGTGGACGGTCACCGACGCGCCGGGCCTGACCCGGTCGAAGACGGTGGCGCCGTCGGCGGTCGAGGTCCAGCCGTCCGGGACGGTCAGTGACACCTCGACGTCGCGGGCGGTGGGGGCGTCCTTCGGCACGGTTAGCGTGACCGGGACCTCGGCGGCCGTGCCGGTGCTCAGGAACGGCTCGGCGTGCACCGTGACCCGCGCGCCCGGGGCGGGCATGGCGTAGGTCCTCGCGTCGTACGAGGGCGCGGACACCGTGTTCACCTTGATGCCGCCGGCACTCGCGCCGAGGTCGACGAGTCTCACCGAACCGGGGCCCGCCGCCTTCCCGGTGGACCAGACCGCCAGGGCGACGGTGTTGTCCCCCTGCTCGCGCAGGATGCCCTTGGGCACGACGAACCGTGTCTGGGGCCCGGTGCCGGGCAGATAGCGGCCGATCAGCCAGCCGTTGACGAAGATCTGGGCGCGGTACGCCGTGCTGCCGCCCTCGGGCTCCGCGAGGTCCAGCGCGAGGGCGTTGTCCTGGCCCGTCGGCAGATCGAGATTCGCACCGGTGCGGTACCAGCGGACCCCGGGTTCCACGGCCCCGGACCGGGCGGACGCGGACAGTGAGGTGCTCTGCCAGCCGCCGTCCGGATAACCCGGCAGCGACCAGCCGGCCCGCTCTCCGTACAGACCGCCGTTGTTGTAGGGACCTCGTGCGGTGTCGACAGGGTTCTCGCCGCCCCTGCCGCCCTGGATCTTCCAGGTGAGGGTGGAGGCACCGCCGATCACCTCGGCGCCGAGCAGGCCGCGTGGTTCCTTGGAGTAGTCGTGGCCCCATTCCTCGTTGTGGCCGGCGTTCTCGACGAGGACGGCGAGCACGTTGTCGCCGGCGTCCTTGAGCGCGCCCGCCGGGATGCCGAAGGTGTGTGCGCCGTCGCCGGAGCTGCCGAGGTAACGGCCGTTGAACCAGACCGCGTACTGGCCGGTGGGACCGGTGTCGGCGTTCAGCGCGAGCGCGGTCGCCGCGCCGGTGGTCCTGAACCGGCCCCGGTACCAGACATCGCCGTGGTGGAAGCCGTACTCGTCCATCGCCAGCACCGGCAGCGAGCCGTTCAGTTCGGCGTTGGCGGCGGTCAGGCGGGCGGCGGTGGGCCAGGTGGAGTCGTCGAAGTCCCGGGCGCTCTCGGGGGCCTCCTCCTTGTACTTCCAGGTCGTCAGCGCGGGCAGCCGTACCGCGCGCGGTGCCTCGGTGACTGTGGTCCTGCGGCCGTTCCAGGTCGCCTTCCGCGTGTTGGCGATGACCTCGATCCTGGCGGCCCCGGTCGAGTCACCCGTCAGCCTCAGGACGCCGCCCTTGACCTCCGCCGTACGGACCAGGGACGGGCCGCGTACCAGGACCGGCCCGTCGGCGGTGTCCTGCCGCCACCAGTGCGCGGTCTCGGCGACATCGGCGATCAGCAGCTCCAGGCCGTTCACCAGCACCCGGGCCAGGCCCTTGTGGGTGTAGTTCAGCCGCAGGTCGCCGCGTTCGGCGTCCCAGGCGGTGCCGACCTCCCCGGCGAGCACCCGCACCCGGGGCCGCTTCGCGTACCGCAGTACGGTTTCGCCGGGTTCGCCCGCACGCCCGTACAGCAGGGCCACCTCACGGCCGCCGATCGTCGCGTGCGTCATGATCTCCGAGGTGGAGTAGACGAGCCGCTGGTCGCCCAGGTCGTAGCCGGCGACGAGGAGTTTCGCGTCCCGGCCGTCGACGGTGATCGCGCCCCGCTGTGGTACGCGCGGGTAGTCGCCGTCCGAGCCGCTCAGGGACAGGGTGGTCTCGTCCCTGTCCTTGACCCGGGTGTCGGCGTGCCGGACGGTGAGGAACTGGGTGCCGTCGTCGGGGTTGACGCGCCGGTCGACGCGCAGCGCGTCGTCGGAGAGGACGGGCGCCTCGGCCCTGTCGGTCCGAGCCAGTGCGCCGACCGAGTTGACGAAGTAGCCGAGCCGCTTGAACTCCTGGTACTTCTCCGTCAGTTGGCGGGACTCGTTGATCGGGGCGCCGTAGTCGTACGACGTGTAGACGGCGTTCGGGTCGGCGAGCCAGCCCCAGTTGGTGCCGCCGTACGTCATGTAGAAGGACTGACCGGAGACCCCGGCGGCGATGTTCATCTTGCTGAACACCCGGGTGAAGGCGGTGCCGGTGAGCTTCCCGCAGTCCTGGTAACCGGTGCCGCCCCACGGGTCGAAGGCGCCCCCCTGGGCCTCGGGGATGATCAGCGGTGACTCGGGTTTCCAGTCGTTGACGTGGGAATAGTCGGGCAGGTTCTTCCAGGCGTCCGGGTTCTCGCAGTCGAAGCCCTGCGGGTAGGCGTCGAAACCGTAGATGTCGGGGGCGCCCTTGCCGCTCACCCAGTTCCGGTTGGCGCCACCGTCGTTGACGAAGGTCGGCACGTCGATGCCGTCCTCCTTCGCCCAGTCGATGAGCGTCTGCATGTAGTCGGCGTCGTGGCGTCCGCCCTGGTACTCGTTCTCGACCTGATACAAAATCACCGAGCCTGTGCCGCGCGTGAGTTGGTGCCGCGCGATGATCGGGTTGATCCGGCTCATCCACTCCCGGGCGTCCTTCAGATACCCCTCCTCGGAGGTGCGGTTCACGCCCGCGCGGGTCTTGCGCCACGCCGGGAAGCCACCCCCGGAGACCTCGGCGTTGATGTAGGGGCCGGGCCGGGCAATGACGTAAAGACCGGCGCGCTCGGCCTCGTCGAGCAGCCGCTCCACGTCACGGATGCCGGTGAAGTCGTACGAGCCAGGCTGGGCGGAGTGGTAGCCCCAGTCGAAGTAGAGCGAGACGGCGTTGAACCCGCCCGCCTTGATCTTCTGCAGCACGTCACGCCAGGCGTCCGGACTGGGCAGCCGGAAGTAGTGGAGCTCGGCGCCCCAGATGTACAGGGGTTCGCCGTCGACCCGCACCGAGTACTGGTCGTAGGTGACCGAGTGCGGTCTCCCCGCCGCGGGCACCGCCTGTGCCTGTGCCTGCGCCTGCGTCGGGGGAGCGGCGGCGGTGGCGGCCGGAGCGCCCAGGGACGTGGTGGCCAGCACCGAGGCGAGCAGCAGCGATCCCAGGTGCCGTCTCATGAGGTCAGTCCCTTCACCACGGCCGCCCGGGCGGTCTCGATGTCGGTGACGTTCTTCGTACGGCCGTCCAGGTCCCGAGTGGCCTTCGTGAGGGCCTCCGTGAGAGCGGTACTGTCACCGCCGTCCTTCTCGCGGAGCTGCGCGATCAGCTCGAAGTCCTCGATGCCTTCCTTGAGTTGCTCCCAGCGGATGCTGGACATCGGCCCGTTCCTCCCGGGGTAGACGAGATACTCGTCGCCCTGGGTGAAGATGTGCACGGGCTGTTTGAAGGGGTCGCTGGTCCAGCTGTTGTACGACCAGCGCAGGAACCCGTCGAGGTCGCGCCGCGCGGAGATCCACGGCAGCATCCGCGATTCGACGGCGGGGGAGTAGGACAGCGTGTTGGGGTGGGCGGGCGCGCCGTACACGTAGAACGTGGTGGTCCTGCCGGCCGCGCGACGCTCGGCCGCCTTCTCCTTCGTCATCGCGTCGATGCCGCCCCAGTCCACCGACAGGTTCGACGCGACGCCCTCCGTGGTGATCGATCCGGCGACGGAGATACGGTCGTCGAAGACCGGCGCCACTTCGTGCACGAAGTCCTTGACCACCGTCATGGTGCCGATCGGCCGCTCGTCGAAGGACAGCCAGGCGTCCTGGAGGCGGCCCTTCTTCCTCAGATGGGCCTCGAAGGCGCGCAGATAGGCGCCCCAGGCCTGCCGCCAGCGGTTCCCGCCCAGATCGACGTTCTCGTAGACGGTCTTCCCGGTGCGGGTGTCGGTGTAGGTGAGGTGTTCCTGGTCCTGGAAGGCCAGCATCGAGAAGGCGCCGATGTCGGGGCCGAGACCGGCCTTCCTGGCGGTCTCGACGTACTTGTCCCAGCGGTCGAAGTCGAAGGCGAACCCGGTCCCGTTCCACTTCCAGCCGACCATGCTGGTGTACGGCGTCGCGGTCTGCGACTCCCGGGTGCCGAGCGACCACTGGTGGTGCCAGGGGTTGTCGACGATCGTCGTGTTGATGACCTTCTGGCCGCGCGACGCCAGATCGCGGTTGTACGCCTCGATCAGCTTCCAGTGCTCCTTCGACCACGGCTTGACCCCGTGCGCCTGGGCGATGGTCTCCGGCTGCGCCCAGACGTCGAGGAAGAACCGGTAGTCGGCGGGGGCGGGCACGGTGGCGTCGGCGACATCGATGGTGAGCGGGTACGTGGCCAGGGTGCCGCCGTCGACGTCGACGCGGACCGTGCCCCTGTACGTGCCGGGGCGGGCGGCCTTCGGGATGCGGAAGGTGAACCAGAGCGGCTGCGCGGCGTACGCGGGCACGTCGACCGAGGAGCGCTCCTCCAGCGGGTCGCCGACGACGTCCGGATCGCGGTCGCCCGACACCTCCCTGGCGGAGCTGACCTGGTCGATGGTGGCCGACCAGTCGACCTCGCTCTTGGAGCGCTGTACGGGCACGTACTTCACGAACCGCACCCGCGTACTGTCACCGTCGAGCTTCGCGCCGCCCGGCCCGGTCAGATCGCCGACCCTCGCCTTCACGTCGTCGAGGTTCCTGCCGGAGGCGATGGCCAGCTGCGCGGAGACCTGCTCGCCGCGTACGGCGTCCAGGGTGAGTTCCTTGGTGTCCCTGCCCTCGATGGCGGTCATCGGATAGCGCGGCACGCGGACCTCGGCCGAGCTCGCGAAGGATCCGGTGGGCACCCAGGTGATGGTGTCCCTGGTGCCCATGGCGTCCGCGACCTTCACGGTCAGCCAGGTGGTGGTGGGTTTCCGCCGGTCGTCGTCGCCGGTGGCCGCGATGACGGTCGTGGTCGTCGCGACGAGCGCGCCGGCGAGGAAGGCGGCGGCGAGGGCGGTTACGCGTGCGGGTACGCGGGTGGGCCATGGCATGGTGGATCCCTTTCGGAAAAGGGTCGTCGGGTGCTGCCGAAGGTGGCGGCGGGGGTGCTCCCGGCCTGCGACGACCGGGAGCACCAGGGGGTGGTGACCGGTCAGGACGCGGTGACGGAGAAGTCGTCGAAGACGGCCCGGATCCGTTCGCCGGGGTAGTTGAGGTTGACCGCTGAGGCGATCACTCCCGCGTCCCCGGTGCCGGAGGCCGAGGCGACCGTGGCCGAGCCGACGGTGGACCAGGTGGTGCCGTCCTTGCTCGCGTACGCCGTGTACGTCGAGCCGTCGCGCACCAGCTTGAGGTGGGCCGGGTGGTAGGTCTGTCCGCCGCCCGCCCAGGTGTCGAGCTTTCCGTCGCCGTCGCTGTCGGTCAGGAACTCCAGGCCGTACTTGTCCGTCATGACGAGGACCGCGTAGCCGCCCTTCTCGGGCGCGGCCAGGTCGTTGGCGACGGCGATGCCGGCCTTGCCGAGTGGGCTGGCGGAGTTCTGCGAGACGACTCGCGCCCGCACGGCGGTTCTGTCACCGACCACGCCGCTCTCGTAGACGGCGGCCTTCTCGTCCTTCCAGCCCGACAGGTCCTGGCCGCCCGCCCAGATGGCGAACTGGTCGCCCGCCTGGGCGAACTGGGCGCCGCCGGTGCTGTCGGCGGTGCGGTACGGAGCCGAGACGGCACCCGGCTCCGGTCGCACCTTCACCGGGACGCGGTCGGTGACCTTCGTACCGCCGTCGTAGGTCACCGCCCCGGTGAGGGTGTGGCTGCCCCAGTCGGCGTCGGCGGGCGGGGTGACTCTCCACCGGGTGGTGAGCGTGGCGCCGGCGGTCAGGGACCTGGTGGTCGCGGCTGTCATGGCCTCGGCATGCCAGCCGGTGGGCGCCGCCAGCGTGACGGTGACCTTCCGCAGCGGCCGGGAGCCCCAGTTGGTGGTCGTGGTGGTGATGTCGAAGGCCTCGCCGTTGGTGGTCTCCGGTGCGTCGGGGGCGAGCAGCACGGAGGCGGCGGGAGCGTCGTTGCTCCGCAGGGCTCGCAGGGCGGTGTCGGCGCCCCTGGCCTTGAGGTTCACGAAGGCCGGGGTGACTCCGAGGGGAGCGCCGTAACCCTTGAGGTCCTTCGGGCCGCGGATCACGGTGCCCTGGTTGACGTCGTACCAGGTGCCAGGCGGCAGATGTACGTTCCGGGTGGCCCTGTCGGTCACCTGCGGGGCGGCGAGGACGGCGGGGCCGAGCATCCACTCGTCCGGGACGGTGTAACCCGCCTTGTCCTTCGGGAAGTCGAAGAACAGCGGCCGGACGATCGGGTCACCGGTTCTGAGAGTCTCCCTGACCTGGTCCCAGATGTAGGGCGCGAGACGTTCGTGCCGTTTGACCGCCGCCCGGTAGAGGTCGATCGTCTCCTGGTCGTAGACGACCTTCTGGCCGGTCGTCACGTCGATGGTGTCGACGGGTGAGGTGGACGAGTACATCAGTGGCATCAGCGACGCCACCTGAGCCGAGCGGATCAACACCTCTTTTTCTGGGGCCGGTTGGCCGCCGGAGCCGCCGATCATGTCGGTGGTGACGAAGGGGTAGCCGATCGTGGAGATCGCGAGGTTCTGGGTGACCGAGGCGCGGACCGAGTTCCAGCCGGTGCCCTTGTCGACCTGCCGGGTGACGAACCCGGCGCGGTGGGCCGTGGAGTCCCAGTGCACGCGGATGCCGACGCCCTGCAGGTCGAACTCGTCGGCGAGTTCGGTGCCGAGCCGCTGGTAGTCGGTCGGCTTGTATCCGTCACGCGGGGCGCACTTGTCGTCGAAGAAGCGGGTGTCGAACTTCAGGCCGTCGATGTCGTAGTCGCTCATCAGGGACTTGACGCGGCCGGTGTACCAGGCCCTGGCGTCCGGGTTGGCGAGGTCGATGATCCCCGCCGTGCCGTTCCACCAGGTCACCGTGCACGGCTTGGTGGTGTCGGCGGCGTCCCCCAGCAGGTAGCCCTTGTCGACGGCGAACCGGTAGTTGTCGGAGTCGAGGTTGATCCACAGGGTCGTCCAGAGCCCGAAGCCGAGGCCGAGGTCGTGGATCTTCTTCGACATGGCCTTCGGGTCGGGGTAGGCCTTGGCGTCGAAGGTCAGATTGCCGTAGTTCGACTCCCACTTGTCGTCGAGCTGCAGGGCGTGCCCGTCGAGCCCGGCGGCCCCCAGGTCGGTGGCGTAGTCGAGGAGCTTTTCCTGGTCGATGTCGGTGTAGAACTGCGCCCAGGAGTTCCAGACGGGTTTGGCGTACTGCTCGTATGTGGCGTCGCTCTTCGCGGGTTTCCCGACGATGCCCACGTAGTCGCGGTAGACCTCCAGCGGTGACGACTCGACGAAGACGGTGGCCTTGTAGGTGTCGGCGGACCGTACGTCGAAGCGGCCCAGTCCGTCCTTGCCCTCGTTGATCGCCACGTCCATGACGTTCCCGGTGTCGACGCGGAGCCCGGTCGAGCTGGCGGTGTACCAGAACGGGTCGATCATGTTGTACGAGGCGGGGGAGAACGCCGGGTGCTCGACCTCACCGCTGTCCAGTGGCCAGGGCTGGTCGGTGCCGGGTCCGCCCTGCGGTGTCTCGGCCTCGCCGTGCCCGTACCAGTGCCCGGCGGAGGCCAGGTCGTAGGCGAGTCCCAGCCGGTCCGGCTCGACTCCCTCGACGTTCCAGTCGAGTTGGTAGCGGTCGGCGGCCGGAGTGACCCGCGCTTGGATGCCGGCCCCGTCGAGGGTGGTGTCGGCGGTCAGGGTCAGGACGCCGTTCTTCCAGCTCCAGGCGGTGACGTCGGTGGCGTGCTGCCAGGCGCCGCCCGAGCGGAACCGTAAGGCACCCGTGTCACCGGCCGCGGTGGCGAGGACGGGGGTGCCGGCCCGCTCGGTGGTGAGGGCGAGTTCGCGGTCGGTGGATATGTCGACGGTGTAGCCGGAGGTCTTCCCGGCGGCCGGCACGGTCAGCGTCAGGCCGTCCGCGGTTTCGGTCACCCTCGGCCGCGGGGCCGCATCGGCCCGCACGGGCTGGGCGAGGACTTCCGTGCCCGGCGAGACGATGGTCAGGGTCAGGGCGGCGGCGAGTGAGGCGCCGACTCTACGGGGCTGTGCACGCACTGGTGTCCTCCAGCGGGGAGAGGCATGGAGTCTCTGACAAGCTGTGCAAGATCTTGTAGTTTTGCGCACATACTCTTGCAGGAAAATTCATCTGTCAACGATGCGTTCCCTGATTCCTGTGGGGCCCTGATGGCCGGAGTCGCCGCCGACGACGGAAAGGCCCGCTGCTCACGGCATGAGCCGCGGGCAGCGGGCCCGGCTTCGGAAGTCCGTTGAATTGGGAGGTGCCGCGGTCCATCCGGTCGGCGACGGAGCAGGGACCGACGGGCCGTCCGCGCTCGCACGCGGAACCTTCGTCGCCCGCGAGGTGTTCGGCATGGCCGTCCGTCGCGAACGCCCGTGCGGGGCGCGGATGTTCAGGCGCGGATGATCTCCACTCCGGCGGCGGTGAACGGCTCGATCAGCCCGGCGGGAGCGTCCTTGTCGGTCACCAGCACATGGACGTCCTCCAACGGACAGATCCGCGCGAACGCCCGCTTGCCCAGCTTGGAGGCGTCGGCGACCACGACAACCTGCTGGGCGCGCCGCGCCAACGCCCGGTTGATGCTGGCCTCACCCTCGTGATGCGCGGTCGCGCCGTGCACGGAGTCGATCGCGTCCACACCGATGAAGACGTGATCCAGCGTGATCTCGGCGAGCAGTTCGGTGGCCAGCGGCCCGATCAGTTCGTACGAGGCCGGGCGGGCCACTCCGCCGGTGACGACGAGCTTCACATGGCGGCGTACGACCAGCTCGTTGGCGATGTTCAGGGCGTTGGTGACGATCGTCAGCGACGGCTCGGCACCGCCCTCGGGGCCCAGGTCGCTCCTGGTCGCCAGCGCCCGCGCGACCTCGGTGGTCGTGGTGCCGCCGTTCAGACCCACCACCGCTCCGGCCCTGACCAGGCCGGCCGCCGCATGCGCTATGCGTTCCTTCTCGGGTGCGTGGCGTGCCGCCTTGTACCGCAGGGGCAGGTCGTACGCGATCGCGTTGATCACCGCGCCACCGTGGGTACGGGTGACCATCTGCTGGCGAGCCAGTTCGTCGAGGTCACGCCGGATCGTCGCGGCGGACACCGCGAGTTCGGCCGCGGCCGCCTCGACCTCGATACGCCCGTCGCGCGTCAGCAAGTCCAGCAGCGCGCTCCACCTGGCCTGCGGTGCCGCCATCTCAGTCGCTCCCTGTCGGTGGGGTTTGCGCCCATGAAACCACGGCAGGGCAGCACTTTTCTGACGCTCGACGCCTATTTCAGCAATTTATCGTCCCCAAAACAGCAATTTCCTGCAACACCGTCCAGGATTGCCGTCACGCCGTCATACACGGGAGCTGTGCCCGGAAGCCGTCGTCCGGAAAGGCCGGCCCGGTCGTCACGGCGTGGAGAACAGGCCGGGCCCCGCAGGTGACGATCCGTCGGCGCCCAGGCCGTTCGTGACCCGCAGGAAGTCCAGTTTCTCGGCGTCCACGGAACCGGCGGCCACCGTGTACACGACCAGACGGACGTCGCAGCCCGGGACGGTGAGCACGTCGCAGTCGCACGTCACCTCGCCGACCTGGGGGTGCACGACGGTCTTGCGGGCCGAGACGTGCGGACCGACGGCGCCCTCGTCCCACAGCCGGGTGAACTCCGCGCTGGTGGAGCGCAGTTCCGTGACCAGGTCGCTCAGTCCGTGGTCGCGCGGGTAGTCGACGAGAGCCGTGCGCAGATCGGCGACGAGCGCGGTGTTCAGAGAGTCGCCGTCCTGGATCACCGGCCAGGCCGCGAGCCCGCTGGATCCCGGGGCGAAGACCGCCCGCACCAGGTTCCGCTCGACGTCGGTCCGTGCGCCGGGGTCGCCCAGCAGGACCGTCCACGCGGGAGTCCACGACAGCAGGGTCCAGTCGGCACTGAACACACCCACCGGGAACTCCCCGAGGCGTGCCAGCATCCGCTGGACCCCCGCGGGAACATGTGCGGAGATCGTCCCCACCTGCGGTGGGAGGAGGCCGGCCAGCCGGTAGGCGTGGTCGCGTTCCATGGGTTGCAACTGCAGTGCCCTGGCCAGGCTCGCCACGACCTGCGCCGAAGGGCTCGTCGCACGCCCCTGCTCCAGCCGTACCACGTAGTCGACGGACAGTCCCGCGAGGTCGGCGAGTTCCTCGCGTCGCAACCCCGCGGCACGCCGTCCGGGCCGCGAGGTCCGCCCGACGTCGAGGGGAGAAAGCCGGTCGCGCCAACGGCGCAATGCCGTGCCCAGGGTCTCGTCCACCCGACCATTGTGTCCGCCGGACAGCCGGCGTGCCTGGTACTGGCAGTCCTACCGTCGCAGCGGGCACTGGTTGTCCTCACGGCACAGGCCGACAGTGAACGCATGACAACAACATTCATCACCGGGGCCAACAAGTCCCTCGGATACGAGACCGCCCGCCGACTGATCGAGGTTGGCCACAGCGTCGTCGTCGGCGCTCGTGATCCGGAGCGAGGCCGGGCCGCCGCCGACGCGCTCGGTGCGCGGTTCGTCCAGATCGATGTGACCGACGACGCGTCGGTGGCCGCGGCCGCCGCCGACATCGAGGCCCGCGAGGGCGGCATCGACGTGCTGATCAACAACGCGGGTGTGTTCGGGACACACAGCTCCGCCGACCGGATAACGGCCGCCGACGCCGACGCTGTGTTCGAGGTCAACGTCGTGGGGATCGTCCGGGTCACGCACGCGTTCCTGCCCCTCCTGCGCAGGTCGTCGAACCCGGTCATCGTCAATGTGTCGAGCGGTATGGGTTCCTTCGCGGCCACTCACGACTCCGAGCGCGTCGAGGGGCGTGCCATCGCGCCGCTCTACACGGCGTCGAAGGCCGCCGTGACCATGCTGACCACCCAGTACGCGAAATCCTGGCCGGACGTGAAGGTCAACGCGGCCGACCCGGGCTACACCGCGACCGACTTCAACGGGCACAGCGGCCCCCAGACGGTGACCGAGGGGACCGACGCGATCGTCGAGCTCGCCACCATCGGGGCGGACGGACCGTCCGGAACCCTCCGTGACCGTCATGGTGACCTGGCCTGGTGATCCACGGCTTCGCGACGGCGGTCGGCCATGCGGGGCGGGGGGGTTGGAGCGGTCCCCGGCATGACAAGCTGTGCTTTCCACTGATCGGTCCCAGGAGGTCACCATGGCTGCAGAGTCTCCATCACCCGAAGCTTCGGAGCCGGTTGACGGCGAGAGCGCTGCCCTCGCGCCCGACGACGAGGGGCAGGACGACGGTCAGGACGACCTGAAGCGAAAGTTCCGGGAGGCACTCGCGCGCAAGCGCGGTCAGCAGGCCGACGCCGTCGACGGCGCCGCGAACAGCGACAGGTCGAAGATCCACGGCGCGCACGGGCCGGCCGCGAGCCAGCGGTCGTTCCGTCGCAAGAGCGGCGGCTGAGCCCGAACCGCCTCCGGACGACCTCCGGGCCGGACTCCGCTCAGCAGGATTCCGGTCGTGCCTGAGGAAGCGATGTGACCTGCTGTGACAGACCGCCCCCAAGTTGGGGGCGGTCTGTTCGTGTCGCTGGTTGAGCCGTGATGACCTCGTCGGCCGCTTGTAGAAGGTGAGTATCGGGGTACCTGCGTCGGCATGGCACCGGAAACCGATCACTCCGCATCCGTACGAGCCCTGCGCCAACTGCGCCGAATCCGCCTTTTCTATGCCGGTGGTGCCGTCCTGTGGGCGGTCTCGGCCGCGTTGGGAGGATGGGACGACCCCGGCGGCCGGCAAATGTGGGTGTCGGTGGTCCTCCTGCTGGTCTTCACCGGTCTGCTGTCGGCGACGTCCGTGTGGCTGGGGCGTCGGCAGTCCTCCCGGGCCGGCGGCCCCGTGCACCACGCCGCTCCGCGGCGGACTCCGTGGCATGGCCAGGCAAACGCCTGAGTGTGCGGAATCGCGAGACCCTGCCGAGCGTCGGACTCCCCTGGGCGCGAGCCTGCCCGGGCGAGGTGCTCGACGGGACACCCGCCAGGTCCGGAAGCCGCGAGTGGCCATGCGGGACTGCGGGACGCCGGCAGCGCACAACTCCCAGTGGGGACCGCGCTTCACCCCGGGCCGGCACCTCGGACGTCGGACGCCGGGCGTCGCCGGGTCAGTTGGGCGGCGATGCCCAGCGTCGCCAGGCCGGACAGCGCCATGGCCGTTCCCGCGTCGCTGAACTCGGCGATGGTCCCGAACGCGACGGGGCCCAGACCCTGCGACGACATCATCCCGGCGGAGAGCAGGCCGAACGCCTGGCCGCGTGCTGTTTCCGGGACCGCGTCCAGGAAGGGGCGCTGAAGGCCGAGTCCGTAGGCGAAACCGGCCCCGGTGATCAGCAGGAGCACCGCGCAGACCAGCCACGGCGGATCGACGGCGAAGACGAGCAGCGGCGCGCCGAGGACCACCACCAGTGCCGGGACCAGACGTTCCCGTGCGGCGGGGGAGAGGAATCGGCCGACGACGAGGTCCCCGGCGAGCATGCCGACCGGCAGACAGGCGAGCAGGGTCCCGGTGGAGCCGGCGGACATGTTCCGGCCGCCCGCGAACGGGACGACCAGGCTCTCCGCGCCGGCGACGAACGCGGCAGGCAGCCACTGGGCGAGCAGCAGCGTCCGTACGGTCCGGTCGGCCAGGAGTGTGCCACTCTCCGTCCAGCTGTGACGGAGCACCGACGCACCGGGGCCGGGCCGCGCCGCCCTGCCGGGCGCGGGCAGGTCGGGCAGTCGTACGCGAACGCCGATCGCGGCGACGAGATACGCGGCCGAGCTGAGCAGCAGTGAGTTCCGCGGCCCCAGCGACACGATCGCGACCCCGCCGCCGGCCAGACCGAGCAACTGGGCGCCGGACGCGGCCATGTTGGACAGTGAGCGCCCGAGGACGTAGGCGTCGCCGGTGAGTGTCTCGGCGACGAGCCGTACGGAGACGCCGCTGAAGACAGGGGTCAGACAGGCCACGGCGGCGAACAGGAGGAGGAGCACCGGCACAGGCAGGGCAAGCACCCCTGCCGCGGCGGCTGTTGCGCCGGCCAGGACGTGGCCCGCGACGACGAGCGGGCGCGGGCGGACCCGGTCGGCGAGCGAACCGAGGAAGAGCGAACCCGCGAGCTGTGGCAAAAAGCCGACGCCGAAGGTCAGGGCACCCAGGAGAGGTGAGCCGGTTGTCGTGAAGACCAGGACCGACAGGGTCATGATCCGTAGTGAGTCGGCGGTGACCGTCAGGGTTCGGGTCAGGAACAGCAGCCGGAACCGAGGGTCGGCCAGCACTTCGCGGTAGGTGGCGTGCCGGCTCGAATCAGGGGTGATCGTCACGGGGGTAGCGTGCCGGGGGTGCCGTGGTCCGGTCCACCGTTGTGCCCCGGGGCGGGACAGGATCCGGGACAGTGGTCCCATCTTCCTGGGACGTGTGATGCCGGAGAATGGTGCAGCGTACAGGCGCCTCCGGCCCGGTGGTCACGTTCCTCCGTCGGCCCCGAGGTGCCGATCCGCCTGCCCCACCTGCTCCGTCACCGACCGAAAGGGATAGGACATGCTGATCGACCACATCGACGTACCCGAGCTGGCTCCTGAGACGTATCTCGAGGAGGAGGCCCCGGACGTGGCCACCGACTCGCCCGCGGAGCGGGCCTGGCTTCCCTCCTACCAGGCTGCCCTGACCGTCTGACGCACAGCGCGCACCCGGCAGGGGTGGCGTCCCCAGCCGGTGGGCCCGCCCCTGCCCCTGCCGCCCGATATCGAAGGACGGTTCGTCGTTGTTGTCCGAGCTTCCCGCCACCGAACCTCCGTCCACCGGTCTCCCCTCCACCGGCCTTCGCGCATCCGACGCGGTCGCCCGGGCCGACTCCCTGCTCTGTGCCGACCGGCAGTTCGGCGACTCGGCAGCCGTCGGTGAGCGCAACTTCGCCCGGTTTCGGCTGGGATTGACCATGCTGGCCCACCGGGACGACAGCTGCGCGCAGGCGTTGCGTACGACGGCCGCGGAACCGGAGGAACGGCTGCGGCCGCTGTTGTTCGACCCGGTGCTGCGCCAGTGCTTCGAGGACGACATCCTGCGCCTGGAGAACGGCACGCTCGAACGCAGCGCGCTCGGCGGGTACTTGGTGGAGTACAGAGGCGAACGGCCGGTGACCGACCCGCCGTCGACGGGACCCTGCGAAGGTCTCACCCAGCCGCGCCGCCGCGCCTGGCCCGGCCTCGGGAACGCTTGGCTCCTCACCGAGTTGAAGCCACGCGACCCGGTGGACGAGATGCTCGGCGACCGACTCATGGAGCTGTACCGCGACGCGCTCGGCGACGGCCCCGCCCAGGCGCAGGCCCCGGTCAGTCCGACGAGCGCCGACCGAGCCATCCTGCGGGAGGGCGCGGAACTCCTCGCGTCACTGATGCCGGTGACAGGCGCGAGCGTGCTCGGACACATCACCATGGTCGGCTTCACCCGCCGGGAGACCCAGGAAGGACCTCTCCAGTCGATGTCCGGTGGCGACCCGCTCCCGTCGTCGGTGCTGCTGGCCCCCGAACGCTGTACGAGCCCGTGGCTCGCCGCCGAAAGCCTGTTGCACGAGGGCTCCCATCTCAAGCTCTTCGACGCGCTGCGGACCGGCTCCGTGGTCAGGAACGCCACGGAACGGGTTCCGATCCCGTGGCGCATCGGGTCCTGGACGGTCATCCGGGTCTTCGTCGCCCTCCACTTCTACGTGCACCTGCTGGTCTTCCAGGCCGCGGCCACCGCCGCCGACCAGGCGGTCCGCAAGCGGTTCGGCCCACCCCCGGCGGCCGAGGTCATCGACGAACCCAGCCCCGGCACCCCCGCCGCGCTGCACGGAAGTCACCGGACCAGCGAGGAACGGGCGCGCTACCTCGCCGAACGCGTCCTGGCACTGCCCGAAGAGGCGTTGACCGAGAACGGGCACCGGTTCGCGCGCTGGCTCCTCGCCGTGCTCCGCCTGGTGGACAAGGACGCGCCGACACCCCAGGACCGTGCCGGGACAACGGCGGACGGGCCGTCCGCCGTCGCGCCGCTCACGGGTGCCTACCAGCGGGTCACCCCGGTGGACGCGTGCGCACTGCCCGGCCTGGGCCAGCTCCTCGTCGGTGACGCTGCTTCGGCCCGGATGCACTGGCTCAACTCGCGCTCGTGGACGGTCTATTCGCTGTGTGACGGCCGGGACCTCGACTCGCTGCGCGCCGCGTACGCCGACGCGGCCGGACTGACGCCCGGCTCCGCCGAGGCCGACCGGCACGTGGGCGACAGCGTGCGGCAACTCGTGGCCGCGGGCCTCGTCACCCGACTCGGCTGACGCTTCCTCCCGCCGGGGGCCCTGACAGCCGTACGGAAAGAATGGCCTCCGAACGGCTGGAGGCGTGGATCTTCGGCAGAATGGCCGAGACGTAGTTGCGCACGGTCTTCTCCGAGATGAACAACTCCCGTGCTATCCGACGGTTTCCGTAGCCGAGGGAGACCAGCCGCAGCACTTCCTGCTCCCGGTTGGTGAGCGCCGGGAACCGAGGGATCTCATCGGTTCCCGCCAGGCGCGTGAGGAGGGCGGAGAGACTGTCGCCGATCCGGGGGCCGAGTGTGACGCAACCCCGTTGCACGGCCCGCACGATGCGCAGGAGGTCCGCGGTCTCCGTGTCCTTGAGGAGATAGCCCGTCGCGCCGGCGGTCAGCGCGGCCAGCAGGAGGCTGTCGTCGTCGTGCTGCGGGGACACCGCGGCGATCATCCGGGTCGTCGGACTCTGTCGGTGCAGCCGCCGGAGCAGCCCGACTCCCGTACTACCGGGCAGATCGAGGTCGACGAAGACCACGTCGGGCCGCTGTTCGAGCACCGCCCGCACTCCCGTGTGCGGGTCTCCGGTCGCGCCGGGGACGGTGAATCCGTCGCCCTCCAGCGCGGCCCGTAAGCCGTGCAGCATCAGAGGAATGCTCTCGATCAACACCACGCGCGCACCGGCATCGCGGACCGCATCGGCCATTCCTGAGTCCATCCTCACAACTGGGTTCCCGAGCCGGTCCGGAGTCGTTGCCGCAGCCTATCGGCTACCCGGCTTCACGCCGGTGCATTCGTCGGCGAGTCCGTCAACGGCCATGGCCGGCAGGGAGGTTGGGTGCTCGACAGCTCGCCGAAAGGGAGGTTCGGAGCGGAATTTCCGAAACCTGGCGATAGACGCGTCCAACCATCCGGCTGTCCCGATTGTCTGACAGGGCATCGCACCACACGGGAACCAGAAGGAGGCTGCTCGCCGATGAAACGCATGACAACGGTGCTGGCAACGCTGGCGCTGGTATTAGCAGGGGGAGGCGCCATTCCGGTCGCCGCCGACGCTGCCGCACCGCAGACCGCCGCCTGCGAGACGGGCTGGGGGAGCCAGAACAAGTCGGAACCGGGATCGATCGCGATGACCGGTGCCCTGGCGAACGTCCGGACCGGCCGTCACGCCTGCTACGACCGGATCGTCTTCGACATTCCGGGCATGACCACCGCCGATCCGGCCCTGTACTGGGTGCAGTACGTGGATGGCCTCAACCACATCCCGTCCCAGACCGGGATTCCCGTCAAGGGCGGGGCGGTCATCGAGATCGAGGTCACCGCACCGGTCAACCAGTCGCAGTATCCGGTCGAACTGGCTGATCCACTGCCGGGTCTGGACTTCACCGGCTACCGGACCTTCAGGGACGCCAAGTTCGGCGGCTACTACTACAACGCCACCCACATCGGACTCGGTGTCCGGGCCGTACTGCCGTTCCGCGTACTGGTACTGCCCGGACGCGTGGTGGTGGACGTGGCGCACACCTGGTAGCCGCGTCAGGGCTGCCCGGTGTCGACGCTGACCCGACGAGCGGCCACGGCAGGGAATGCGTGACCGCTTCCGTCAGCTCGCCGAAGACCCGCGGAGGTGCCCCCGCACGAGCCGGTCTGCCCGCGCGGCGTCAGCAGCGGCGGCGAAAAGGGACAGGGCATCCCGATCGATAGGCTGACGGGTATGAATCCTGGCGCCCAGCACCCCGACGCTCCCGCTGCCCAGCCTCTGCGCAGTGACGCCGAGCGCAACCGGGAGCGGATCATCGCCGCCGCGCGCACAGTGTTCGCGCGGGAAGGGCTGAACGCGTCCATGGCCTCCGTGGCCCGCGAGGCGGGCGTGGGGATCGCCACCATGTTCCGCCGGTTCCCCACCAAGGAGGAACTGGTCGACGCGGTCTTCTCCGACCGCATGGGCGCCTACGCCGACGCGGTCACCGTCGCCCTGGACGACCCCGACCCCTGGAACGGCTTCGTCGGCTACATCGAGGCCGCCTGCGCCATGCAGGCCACCGACAGCGGCTTCGCCGACGTCCTGACCATGACCTTCCCCACCGCCAAGGTCCTGGAGCAACGACGCAACGAGGCGTACCAGGCCATGCTGGTCCTCATCGACCGCGCCAAGGCCACCGGCCGCCTGCGCGAGGACTTCGACCCCTCGGACCTGGTACTGATCCACATGGCCAACACCGGCGTAGTCAACGCCACCGGCGACGAGGCCCCGGACGCCTGGCGACGCGTCGTCGCCCTGCTCATCCAGTCTCTCGAGACCCCGGCGCGCGGCCCCCTGCCCGCCTCACCCGGGCACGAACCCCTCTACCAGGCGATGCTCCGGGCCGGCCGGGGCACTTCCGCGCCGGCGCCGGGCAAGAGCGGCTGACCCCGGGGACCGGGCCGCTTCACCGTCGAACACCACGAGCAGCACATCGCTGTACCGACCAGCGTCGCTGTCTGCTCCCAGGCAGGTACGTGCACTCGGCAGAGAAGAAGACGGTATGCAGCCACATGAACTTCGTCGAGCAGTCGAGGAAGGACGGGCGACAGCTTCGGAACTCGGCCTTCAGGTCGACGACGCGGTCGTCATCCACAACTCGGACCGGGTCGCGCTGCACCTGATCCCGTGCGGGGTGCTGGCCCGGGTCGCTCCCGTGGGGCATCTGGCCGACTCCGAGTTCGAAGTGGAGGTCGCTCGCCGTCTCACCGACATCGACGCCCCGGTGGCTGAGCTGGACCCCAGGGTCGAACCCCGTGTCCATGTGCGTGCCGCCTTCGCCATCTCCCTGTGGACCTACTACGAGCCGGTGGGAGCAGAGATCGCACCGGCCGACTACGCGGACGCGTTCAGTCGGCACCATGCCGCACTGCGGCAGGTCGATCTGGATGCACCGCACTTCACCGAGCGAGTCGCCGGAGCGCTGAGAGAGGTGAACGACCGGGCGCGGTCACCCGAACTGCACGACGCCGACCGGCGGTTCCTCAGTGACACCCTCAGCGGACTGAGCACCGCGATCAGCAGCTCGACAGCCGACGAACAGCTGTTGCACGGAGAGCCGCATCCGGGGAACCTCCTCAACACGAGGAGAGGGCCACTCTTCGTGGACCTCGCCACATGCTGCCGTGGGCCGATCGAGTTCGACCTCGCTCATGCGCCCGAAGAAGTGGGACAGCACTACGCCGGGGCCGACCAGGACCTGATTCACCGGTGCCGCGCGCTCAACTGGGCGATGTTCTCGGCCTGGCGCTGGCGCCAGAGCGATCAGATGCCTGACCGGGACCGCCGGCGAGCTGAGGGACTCGACCGGGTTCGTGCCGCCCTCGACCGCTGCTGACTTGTCCGAGCCGGAGACAGAGGGCCGAAGCTCTCCCATCCGTTGTGGTGGGACCTGCCAACCGGGCCGGTGTCACGGTCTTCGACGTGACGGGTGCGTGACGTGACAGTCCGGCTCGGCTCGGCCGGGCTTGCGGACACTTCGGCGTCCGGAGAAGGCACCGGTCCCCGGACAATGACCGTCATGACGTCTCTCCACGCCAACCCTCTCTTCACCCGCCTCGCCGATGCCGAACGGATCCTCGTCGCGGGCGCGGGTGGTGGTTTCGACATCTACTCCGGTCTGCCGTTGGCCCTTTCCCTCCTGCATCAGGGCAGGCAGGTACATCTCGCCAACCTGTCCTTCAGCGCACTCGCCGGACTCCCGCTCGACGACTGGGCCGCCCCCGACCTGGCCGCAGTCACTCCCGGCTCCGCCCCGCACCAGAACTACTTCCCGGAGCGAACCCTCGCGCAGTGGCTGCGCCGGCACGGCTATCCGTCGACCGTCTACGCCTTCCCGCAGACCGGGGTACGTCCGCTGCGTGCCGCCTACCAGGCGCTGATCGAACTGCACGACATCGACGCCGTGGTGCTGGTCGACGGCGGAACGGACATCCTGATGCGCGGTGACGAGGCCGGGCTCGGCACTCCCGAGGAGGACCTCACCAGCGTGGCGGCGCTGGCAGCGCTGGACGGCATCCCGACCCGGCTCGTGGTGTCGGTGGGCTTCGGCGTGGACGCATACCACGGTGTCAATCACGTGCACGTACTGGAGAACATCGCCGCGCTGGAGCGTGACGGTGCGTACCTCGGCGCGTTCTCGATACCGCGGGCCACCCGGGAGGGCGCTCTCTACCTCGACGCGGTGGCACACGCTCAGCAGCACACCCCGGAGCACCCCAGCATCGTGAACGGATCGATCGCCGCGGCAGTGCGCGGCTCCTTCGGTGACGTCCGTTTCACTGATCGCACGCGCGGGAGCGAGCTGTTCGTGAACCCGCTGATGTCCCTGTACTTCGCCTTCGACCTCCCCGGCCTGGCCGCCCGCTGCCTCTACCTTGACCGGATCGAGGACACCTACCTGATGCGCCAAGTCCATTCGCGGATAGCCGAGTTCCGCGAGTCAAGAGTGACTCGCCCACCCCGTGGTTTCCCCCACTGATCCCACACTGAACGCGGCGCGCCCTTCGGAACGGCGCGACATCGGTTCCTCCTGACGTGCCGGCGGGTCGTGCGGACGGGTGGGGCTGCTCCCGTGTTGCCGGAGCAACCCCACCCGTCCGAACTCCGCCCGCTCTCCGGTCAGCCGGTGGCGAGGCGGTTCTTGAGTCCCTGTCCGAAGGCGGTCGGGGTCCCGTTGTAGTCGGTGATGAGGGACGGTCCGGACTTGCAGTCCCATGTGTTCCAGGTCCAGCCCAGGTAGCCGAGATCCCGGTTGTCCAGCCAGTTCATGAGGGTGTCGATGTAACCGTGGGCGCAGTCGTCCTGGCCGATCTCACCGACCACCAGCGGATAACGGGCGGCGACGGGTGCGATCTGGGAGTCCCAACAGTTCTGGGTGTTACAGCTGTTGAAGTTGTACGAGTGCCAGGACGCCACGAGTTTCCCGGCCGGGTCCGAGGGCGCGTACGTCAGCCACCCCGTCAGGTCGTTGGAGTAGTTGATGCCGCCGACCATGATGTAGTTGGTCGCGCCGGTGGACCGCACGGTATTGACGAGAGTCTGCATACCGGCCACGGAGTAGAGGAAGCCGACGCAGGCCGAACCCCCATCGCGCCAGCACTTCCACGAGGCGTTGTGGTCGAACATCACCAGGTTCGGGAAGGGCTCGTTGAACAGGTCGAAGACGACAGCCTGGTCGTTCTTGAAGGTGTTGGCCACCGACTTCCAGAAGTCCGGAGTGTGGTCGCTGTTGGGCATGGGCTTCTGGCACTGCGAGGCGTACGTCCAGCAACTGGAGCCGAAGCCTATGTGGACACCGCTGCTCCAGTGCAGTTCGAGGATGACGTACAGGCCGGCCTGGCGGAGCCGGGAGACGTAGTCGGAGATGGCGTTACGGTAATTGGTGCCACTGTAGGCGGAGTTGACGCCGTTGATGCCGAGCCAGCAGTCCTCGTTGAGTGGAACGCGGACGACGTTGGCCTGCCAGTTCTTGATCGCCTGGATCGAGTTGCCGTCGGCGGGGCCGTCGAAGATGCCCCGGTTCTGCACGCACATGAACTCGGTGCCGGAACGGTTGACTCCGCGCAGCCTGGTGGGCAACGCCGTGGCGGAGGCGGCATGCCCGGTGACGGACGTACTGTCAGCAGCCTGTGCGGCGGACACCGGCTCGGGCACGAGCAGCGCTCCGATCAGGCCCAGCAGCATGGCGAGAGCGCCTGCTGCCCAGCGGCTTCCAGCAGTTGAGTGACGAACTCTCATCGTGTCTCCCGATGGGGGGTGTTGCGTGGAGCGCATCCCGTACGCGCCTCACGCCGGGAAAGTCGGGGTGCGAGGTTGCTCAGCGAAACCGGACGCCATGGTCGCCGCGTGCTCCCGTAGGAGGCGCGTCATGGCCGGGTGGCGTTGGCGGGCCATTCTTCCAGGTGATCCACAAGCTGTCGTGGTCCGGGTGGATGCGACTCGGGGCGCGATCCGACCCCCTGGTGGCGTCGTGTGTGCGACAGGCCCTGTCACGGGTCGTTCCGCCTCGCGGTGACGTTTTCGGGGGTGCCGGACGGCAGGCCGGGCATACGGGGCGAGGACGCGGGTGGCGGAAGGTTCCACGGCCGAGGTCGCGACGTGCGGCAGGCGGCTCGGCCACATTGCCGACGGGACCCCGGGGATCCCGGACGCTGCCCCTTGGGTCCTTCCGCCGTGGGGAGGGCTTCGTCTACAACGGGTGTACAGGGCAGCTCAGTTACCAAGGAGGATCACCTGTGCACTCCGTTGATCGGGAGCACCGCGAGGCCGGCGGGCGGGCATCGGACGCGACACGCCGGACCAAGGCGCCGACGGCGATGAGCAGTGCGTGGATACGTCATCTGCAGCGCGTGGCCACGGGCGGGGCCGACCGGGCGACGGAGACCGGCGGCCTGCCCCAGGTGCAGCGGGCCGCGGTGGACGAGGGTATACGGTCGTCGTCGCGGCCTCTCGACACCGCGCTGCTCGGCGAGATGGAGGAGCGGTTCGGGGGCGCCGACTTCAGCGGTGTGCAGGTGCATGACGGGCCGGCGGCGCAGCGGGCGGCCGCCGCGGTGGAGGCCAGGGCGTTCACCAGCGGCGCGCACATCGTCGACGGTGGCGGGATGTCCAAGAAGGACTGGGCGCACGAGCTGGCGCACACCCTCGACCAGGCGGCGGGACCCGTACCGGGCACCGACAACGGCGCGGGCCTGAGTATCTCGAGCGAGGGCGACGAGGGCGAACGCCGGGCGGTCGCGATGGCCGACCAGGTGATGGGCACCCCCGCACCCGTCCAGCGCCTGCCCGCCGAGCACGACCACCGGTCGGACCACGCGGAGCACGGCCACGCGCATCCGCGGACCGGTCCGGCGTCCGTTCAGCGGGTGGGGCAGAGCGCAGTGACCGGGGGTGCCGCCGAGCCCGAGCAGGCAGAGCAGAGTTCGGCGGCCGAAGGGGCAGGGAAACAGGCCGCTGGGGCGGAGGTCATCGCCCGTCTGAGTCAGTCGATCGAACTGCACACGGTCCAGAAGAAGACGAAGAAGAACGTTTTCGCGCCGGGCACCTGGTGGCCCGAACAGTGGATGCGCGAAGGGCCGGCCAGGCTCAGGAAGACCCTCGACCGGAGGGTGATGCGCGGCGAGGCGTTCAACGACCAGGACCTGGACGACATCAAGCACCTCTCCTCGGTGAACGCGGAGTGGCTCCAGAAGGTGGGCATCGGCACCTACGAGCAGGCCGAGAAATACAGTGAGGGCGGGTTCAAGGACTGGCTGACGCTTCCCGCGGGCAAGCGCGTCCTCACGGCCACCCTGGCCGTCCGTGCCAACCACCCGGCCGTACGCGGGGCGGGCCAGGGCACGCCCATCTCGCCGGACTACACCCTCGGCCGGTTCATGATCACCAAGGCGCCCGGTGTCGAGCCGCAGGAGAAGGAGAACCTGGAGGGGGAGCGCGATCAGCAGATCCGGGAGACGGCCGTCGACACCCTTCACCCGGCCGGGATCGCACCCGAGCGCCGGCACCCGGACGGCGTTCCCGGGGCGAGCCCGGCGACAGCCAAGGGCAAGGGCAAAGGTGTGAGCACGGCGTCGACCCACGAGGCGAAGGACGCGCGGGCCCGCGAGATGCTCACCAAGGTGCTGCTCATCCTGCAGCACGGGCTGAAGCTGTACGACCCGGAGGCCGGGGCGCACGTGGCCGACTACGAGAAGGACGTCATCCGCGCCCTCGCCCACGGCGGCCGGGTGAACATCCGTATCCCCGCACTGAGTTCCGCCGACGCCCCGGCCTACTCACTGCCCGAGTTCCTGGGCGTGACCCAGGACGACAGTTCGAACACTCGCGCGGGGGACGTCATCGATCGCGGCTTCGCCACGCACCGGACCTCCATCGGAGCGAACAAGGAGGGCAGGCCCGGCGCGTTCAAGGAGAAGGGGGGCCTCCTGGCGTCGGCCACCAACGCGCTGTCCCTCGGTGCCGATCGTCCGGACCTGTGGGGACAGGACATCTCCGGCGGCGGTCTCGGCTCCAAGGACTGGAACGGCGATGTGGTGCTGCCGAACGGGTCGTACGGCCACATGCTGCTGGTCCACCACCGGCCGACCACGAAGAAGGACGGTTCGCTGCAGATCGGCATCGAGACCCTCGCGCCCCACGCCGCCAGTCCGGTGGGCTACGAGCACGACTTCCGCTCCACCGAGGCCACCGCCAACCCGGAGTCGGTCATGCACGGCCACAAGGGTGACAAGGTCGGCTCGGGCGGGCTGGGCAAGAACGAACGCCTGGTCGAACTCGGGGAGATGGGCAAGTCCCATGCCAGCGGCGACTGGCGCACCTTCCTGGACGAGATCAAGAAGCAGTGGGACGCCGCGCTGGCGGAGACCGAGGACGGCTCGAAGGAACGGCGGGCCCTGTACGAAGGCCTGGTCGGGCCCAGGGCGCAGCCGAGGTCCTGACGACAGCGGCCCTACGGACCCGAGGGCCCGGCCGCGGGACCGCATGTGTCCGCAGGGCGCGGTGAACGTCGGCCGGGGGTGGCCGCACGAGCGGGCGGGCCGGTCCGTTGGGCGACGAAGACGCGACAGGGAGTGACGGATGCGGGGCCGGGTCCCGCGGACCCGCGCCCATGGTGGAGAATCGTCGACATGAGTGAGAACGTCTACTTCCAGGTTTCCGCGAACGGTGAGGACCTCGGGCGCATCGTCTTCCGGCTGTTCGACGATGTCGTGCCGAAGACCGCCCGCAACTTCCGCGAGCTGGCCACCGGCCAGAACGGTTACGGCTACAAGGGCGCCCCCTTCCACCGTGTCATCCCCGAGTTCATGCTGCAGGGCGGTGACTTCACCAACGGCAACGGCACGGGCGGCAAGAGCATCTACGGTGAGAAGTTCGCCGACGAGAACTTCCAGCTCAAGCACGACCGGCCGTTCCTGCTGAGCATGGCCAACGCGGGTCCGAACTCCAACGGCTCGCAGTTCTTCATCACCACCGTGGTGACTCCGTGGCTCGACGGCAAGCACGTCGTCTTCGGCGAGGTCGTCGAGGGCGCGGACATCGTCAAGACGATCGAGGCGCTCGGCAACCGCTCCGGCGCCACCTCGAAGAAGCTCGTCATCGAGGAGAGCGGCGTCGTTTCCCCCGCCTGATCATCGTCCGTAGCGCGCCTGCGGCTACTGGACACGGTGAGTGTCCAGGGCTGCCGGAGGACGCGACGTCAACGGGGGGACAGGCCGGGCTCGGCGCGGCGCCCGCGGGCCGGGTGCCGTCGGCGCCCGGCCCTGTCCCGGGCGCCGACGCGGACCTCCACCACCGGCCCGGGGCGCACACGGGTGACGGTCGAGGTCTCCTGCGTCGCCCGCCCGGCGGAGAACGGCCGGCCCGTTCACGAGTACCGGCCGGCGGTCGTGGCCGACAGCCCGACGAGAGCACGGCCGGCCCCGTACGGCGGCATGATGCGCCGCATTTCCGGCGATGCGCCGACACGTCACACATGAGCGGTCCCGCGCCGTCGCATCCGGCGGTGGACCGGCCTCCGGTCGATGAACATCCCGTGCCCGCAGTCGAGTTGACGGAACGTCACATCCCGTGAGCCCAGCCGGGGTTCGGTGGCCGCGCGGGTCGTCGGGACGGCACCGGTCCCCATGGCTTCCTCCCCGTCTCCGCCGTCGCGCGGTTCGACAAGGCGATGCGGTTCATGCCCTGGGCCCGTCCGGTAGGGGTCTCGTCGAGGCTCCTGATCGGTCGCTACCGGTCCCGCGACGCCGAGGCCTGCGGAAATCGAATACGACCGCCACCGTTGACTTCTCCATGGGGTGGGCCCTAGCTTCAGCGCCGAGCGGTTCGACGGAACGTGCTCCGTTCGGTATATCGACCAAGCTGGTGGGTTTGGTTGTCGCGCTCCGGAGGGACCCCATGCCGATCGTTCACTCCCGGAGCATGACGCCTGCGCGGGACCGTCCTCACCGACGTTGACATCGGCCTCCGCATCGACGCCTGGCCCCGCCGAGGGCGCCGACCGGAAGGGCTGTCCGGTAGAGGCATCCCCAGAACGACAGGAGATGTACATGCGTGCGGTTCTCTCCCGGCTGGCGACGATACTGGTCGTCGCCGGCCTGCTCTTCACTTCCCAGGCCCTGACAACGCCGCAGCGGGCCGCCGCCGCCGACCCGGGCTACCTGATGGTGCACTTCACCGGGGAGGGGTCGACCAACCAGCAGATGTACCTCTCGCACAGCACGGACGGCGTGCACTGGAACGACCTCAACGGCGGCGGGATGGTCCTGCGCTCCACGGTCGGCACGAAGGGCGTGCGTGACCCCGCACTGGTGCGCTCGCCCGATGGCAGCAAGTACTGGATCATCGCGACCGACCTGTGCATCTCCTGCGGGCAGAGCTGGAGTCAGTCCATCAACGACGGCAGCCGCAACCTCGTGGTGTGGGAGTCGACGGACCTGGTCACCTGGTCGCAACCGCGGTTGCTGAACGTCGCCGGCGCCATCCCCGACGGGCGCAACGCGTGGGCGCCGGAGGCCATCTGGGACCCGGCAAGCAATGACTACATCGTGTACTGGGCGACGAACGTGCCCTTCAACGGCGCGACCAAGCACCGCATCTTCTACGCCCACACCAGCGACTTCCGCACCATCAGCACCCCGCAGATCTACATCGACCGCCCCGGAGCCCAGGAGATCATCGACACCCAGATCATCGAGGTGCCGTCCGGCGTCGGCAACTACCGCTACGTAAGGGCCTCCGGCGACGGCCAGATCACCCTCGAAGGCAGCAACTCGATCCTCGGAACGTGGACCAACCTCGGCAACCTCTCCGGCATCGGCCTCACCGGCGCGATGGTCGAAGGCCCGATGTGGATGAAGTTCAACGGCACCGACAAGTGGGGCCTCTACCTGGACCAGTACGCCTCCAGCGGCGGGTACATGCCGGTCCTGACGACAGACCCGTCCAATCCCGCCGCCTATCAGAAGCAGGCGTCGAGCAGCTACAACATGGGCGGCACCAAGAAGCGCCACGGCTGGATCCTGAACCTGACGGCCGCAGAGGAGAACCGCGTCCTCGCCCGCTGGCCCAACACCGCGGTCAACCGCCTCCAGTCGTACAACTTCCAGGACCGGTACGTCCGGCACACCAACTTCGACGTGCGTATCGACCCGAACGTCAGCCCGGCCGAGGATTCCGGATTCCGGCTGCGGACGGGCCTCGCGGGCACCGGGACCGTCTCCTTCGAGTCGGTGAACTTCCCCGGGTACTTCCTGCGCCAGGACGGAGCCGACTTCCAGCTCGTCCACAACGACGGCACCAGCCAGTTCGCCCAGGACGCCACCTTCAACCAGGTCGCCGGGCTCGCCGACTCGACGTGGTCGTCGTTCCAGTCGTACAACCACCCCGACCGCTATATCCGCCACTACGCCTACCAGTTGCGGCTCGACCCGATCACCACCGCGACGGGACGCGGTGACGCCACCTTCCGTGTGACGAGCTGACCCGACAGCGGTACTGCTCCGGATTCTCCGGGTGAACGGCCGACCGGGCCCAGGTTCAGTGATCCGAACCGCTGGGGCCGGTCGCCCCAGCCCTTCCGCGCCGCGCGGCTGGGCTCAGATCCAGGTGTCGAGCCACATCCTGGCGTGCCAGTCGGCGTACGGGATCGTCTGCCCGGAGTAGATCGGGAAGAAGTAGACGAAGTTCCAGGCGATGAGCAGGACGAGGACACCCGCGGCCACCGTGCCCCGTACCCGGCGCTTCTCAGTCGCCCCCGGCGGGCCCAGCAGAGCTCCCAGCATCATGGTGACGGCCAGACACAGGTACGGCACGAAGACGATCGCGTAGAACGAGAAGATCGTGCGGTCCTGGTACAGGAACCACGGCAGATAACCGGCACCCACCGCACACAGGATGGCGCCGGCACGCCAGTCGCGGCGTAGCGCCCACCGGTAGAGCAGATACACGAGCGCGCAGCACGCCGCCCACCACAGCAGCGGGGTGCCCAGGGCGAGGACCGCCTGTGAGCAGTCGGTCGCCGTGCGGCAGCCGTCGGTGCCGGGTTTCGGTGACTGGTAGTGGAACAGCACAGGCCGACCCTGGATCAGCCAACTCCATGGATTCGACTCGTACTTGTGCGGAATGTGCAGACCGATGTTGAACCGGTACACCCCCGACTCGTAGTGCCACAGGCTGCGCAACGGCGCCGGAATCCACGACCAGACGCCGCCACGGCCGTCCGCCCAGTGACGTCCGTATCCGTCGTCGGACAGGAACCAGCCGGTCCAGGTCGCCAGATACGCCATCACGGCGACCGGAACGACGGTCAGCACCGACCTGCCGAGGTCCCTGCGCAGCACCGCGCGGTAGGGGTGGCGCGCTCCGGCCACGCGGCGCGAGCCGACATCCCACAGCAGGGTGAGGACCACGAAGAGGACGAGGAAGTACAGACCGTTCCACTTGGTCGATGCCGCCAGCCCCAGGAAGAGACCCGCTGCCGCTCGCCAGGGCCGCACTCCCGTTCCGGCGTGATCACCGGTGTGCGCGTCCGGGCGTACCCGACCGTCCTCGTCGACCGGCAGCGCCGCCGCGAGCCGGGCGCGCGCGTGGTCGCGGTCGATGAGCAGGCTCGCGAACGCCGCCAGTACGAAGAACATGACGACGAGGTCGAGCAGGGCGGTGCGGCTCATCACGTAGTGCAGGCCGTCCACCGCCATCAGCGCTCCGGCGAGGCAGCCCAGCAGTGTCGAACGGAACAGACGGCGCCCCGCCCGGCACAGCATCAACACCGACAGCGTGCCGAGTACCGCCGTCATGAAGCGCCAGCCGAACGGGGTGAGACC
This sequence comes from Streptomyces sp. AK08-02, assembly GCF_033795085.1. Classification (NCBI taxonomy): domain Bacteria; kingdom Bacillati; phylum Actinomycetota; class Actinomycetes; order Kitasatosporales; family Streptomycetaceae; genus Streptomyces; species Streptomyces sp. AK08-02. Next base: position 149,999 of record NZ_JARAZV010000009.1, on the reverse strand, counting down.
GAACATCCACTCGCCCACGGCTATCACCCACTTGCCCGTGGGCGGGTGCGCGACGAAGGAGCCGGTGTCGGAGAGCGGGATCACCTGCGGATCGGCCATGATCTGCGGGTCGGCGATCTTGCGGTCCGGCCAGGTGCCCTCGTAGCCGAGCCGCAGCAAGGACCAGCCGTCCTTGGCGTAGTACGTCTCGTCGAACACCACCGCTCGGGGGCTGCCCAGATGCCAGAAGCGTGGCAGCCCGGCGAAGAACGCCACCAGCAGTGGCCAGCCCCACCCCGCCCGGCGCGCCTGCGCCGGGGACAGCCCGAGCGGGTCGCGGAGTTGTGGCCAGGGTCGTTGCCGTGGCTGTGGTGCGGGAAAGGGCGCGGTGAGGCGGTCGTACACGGACGCGTGCGCCTGCCCGACGTACCCGAAGCCGCGCAGCCGCCGTCGCCAGGAGATCGACGGGGGATCCGCCGCGTTCCCGGTCGCGGGGACGGGGACGGGCGTGCTCTTCTGGATCACGTGGTGGGTTTTCCGCTCGTCACGAGTCGGTACGGCGCCGACCGTGGCCGAGCGGTCGGCGTGGAGGCCGGATTCGAGCGCTCCTCGGCGGTCGACGCGGGGCGGACCACCGGCGGCCCCGGGATCGTCTCGGCGGAGGTGACGGGGCGGGGCCTGGGCATGGTCCCGCCGTGGGCGACAGTGTCCGTCAGAGCCATCAGTGCGACTCCGCACCCGGCGATCGCCAGCGCGGAACCGGTGGCCACCCATGCCGTCCGGAACCGCTGCCGGGCGCGCACGGCGGCTCGCAGCCGGAGCCGATGCCGGTCCTCGTACGGCGTGTCCTGTCGGCTGTCACGCAGCATCCGCGCCAGGTCCTGCTCGAAGTGATCCATGGCTCCTTCTTCACTCCACCGGTTCGACCGCGTCGGACATGAGCCGCCGCAACCGCGCGACACCGCGTGTCGTCAGAGAGCGGGCGGTGCCCACCGGACACCCCAGCACCTCGGCGACCTGCCGCTCGGGCAGATCCTGGTAGTAACGCAACACGACCGCGGTGCGCTGCCGCGCCGGCAGCAACGCCAACATGGCCTCCAACCGGGTCCGTTCGTCCACGGCGGCGGTGGCGTCGGACACCTCGGGCGGATCGGGCAACTGGTCCACAGGGCGCTCGCCCCACCAGCGGCGCCGAGCCGAGCGGGCCGCGGCACGGGCCAGCACCTTGCGTACGTACGCCTCGGGCGCCTGCTCGGCCACCTTCGGCCAGGCGAACCAGAGCTTGACCAGCGCCTCTTGCAGCAGATCCTCGGCACGGTGCCGGTCTCCGCCGGTCAGCAGCCGCGCCAGGTGAAGCAACACCGACCAACGAGCCGCCACGAAGCGGTCGAACTCATCGGCCCGCAACTGCCCCATCGGTGTCGCCCCTTGCCCCCTGCCGGACTAGCCGGCCCTTGCCGTGTCTTCGCGGCGCGGAGCGGCGGACACGTCCATCGACCGCGTACGCCGCCGCGCGACCGCGGACCCCCTACACCTTCACTAAGACACTGGGCAGCACCTGGCTATGCACCCTGACCGTATGGCGTGGGTCACATGGACCCTCCGCCGGACGCACCCCGGGTCCGTCCCGACTGGCGGAACGGACCCGGGATCCGCTGTCGGCCGATGCTGTCAGCCGATGTGGAAACTGTCCCCGTAGACCTTCCAGTCCAGCGGCGGATCCAGGTTCAGGTTCCCCTTGCGGAGGAAGACCCGCTGCGCGGTGTCGACCCGGCTGGTGTCCGAGTGGGCCTCTTCCTGCTTCATCGCCCAGACCCGGGCGTCGAGGAAGGCGTTCAGATACGTCACCTCGTTGCCGCCCTGCGCCGGCGGCTTGGCCTTGGCCAGCGCCCGCTTGCGAATGTTGCCGAAACTGGTTTTGTCGTCGCCGTTGCCGTGCATGACGATCGCGTCGTAGTACGCGAACTGCCCGAGTACGCCGATGCCGTCGGCCTTGCCCTGCTTGACCGAAGGGTTGAAGTAGACACGGTCGCGCTCGTCGTTCTGTGCCTGCTGAAACGCCGAGTCCTGGGCCGCGCGGCGCCAGTCGGCGGGGAAGCCGGGGTCCAGCCCCTGGTGCGAGTCGCTGCCGTCGACGTCGCGCAGGGCCGGCAGGTACTTGGCCAGGACGTTGCCCGGCTTGCGCCGGGTGTAGAGCTCCACGAGGTCCAGCATGTCGCCGGTGCCGGAACAGAAGCCGATGATTCCGGCGGTGTAGCCGCGACCGTCGCCGATGTCCTCGATGTACTTGTACTGGGCCTTCCAGTCCAGCGACGAGTTCTCCGCGCTGGACACCAGCTTCATGGCGATCTCCTTCTTCGCCGGGTCGTCCAGGCCGACGGCGGCGGCGGTCGCGGACTGGCTCGCGACGAGGGGGCCCACCACCAGGGAGGCTCCGATCAGGGTGAGCAGCGTGCGGCGTGACGTGCGTATGTGGGGGGTTTGCACGGGGTCCCTCCAGGGGTTCGGTCGTGCGCTCAGCCAGGTGCCCGATCGTTCGAGCAGACTGTTAGGAAGGTTTCCTACCAGACTTTGCGGATGGCGTACACCCGTCAAGGAGAAGGGAGTTGGTTCTCGGTGGGCCCGCCGCGGCCGGCTGATCTTCACAGATCGCGCGTCGCACCGGCGTGGCCCACGCCTCGTACCCGGCCCGGCGCAGCCGTCTCCCGGGCGGCCTCGGCGACACGGACTCGACTGGATTCGCGAACAGTCGAGAATCACTCAACGGCGGCCGGGCGCGCGGCCCGCGACGCCCTCACGGCATTGCGCGTCACGAGGTGCGCCGGCTGAGCGCGCTCCCGGACTCCGGTCGGCGAGTCGATCGCCCGGTGGCTGCCGGTTCCGCAGGGCGAGTTCGGCAAGGGTGTTACCGCGCAGCGCCGCGAGCCTCCACAAGGCGCCGCTGTGCATCCGACACCAGCTGCCGAAGCCGCCCCGGCCGCACCTTCTCGCTCTCCATCCACTCGTCCAGGCGTGGACGCAGGTGCCGAACCATGCCGGGGCCATGGCGACGCAGCACCGAACGACTGACCGAGATCTCTTCCTGGATCTCTCGTCGGAGGTCATCGGTCCAGCCCTGGCTCCGGTCCACCTCTCCCAGAGGCGCCTTGAGGGCGGCCACTGCCTCATCAAGTACCTCAAGCAGGTCCAAGGCTCCTCCAGGGGCCGCGGCGGGATTCCCGGCGTGGCGAACTCTAGGGGCTGCGGGCAACGGGGCCGCACCGGGCCGTACTTGTCTCTGTCGTGCGATGTCACGGGTACCGCACCCGAGTCCCGAGTTGTCGAGCGAAAACCGTTGGGCTGCCCGACTCGCCTCAGGCACGATCGACCTGTGGACACCTACCTGGAGACCGAACGCCTGGCCCTGCGCCGCTTCACCGCCGATGACGCGGACCTGCTGATCGAGCTGGACAGCGACCCCGCGGTGATGCGCTACCTGACCGGCGGCCGTCCGACCGCGCCGGAGCTCGTCCGCGATCGCCACCTCCCGAACATCCTCGCCGGCTACGAGAAGTGGGGCGGCGATCTCGGACTGTTCGCCGCACAGGAGAAGGACGGTGGCGTGTTCGTCGGCTGGTTCATCCTGCGTCCCGAACCGGAGGGGCCACTGGACGCGGTCGAACTCGGCTACCGGCTGCGGCAGGCGGCCTGGGGCAGGGGCTACGCCACCGAGGGCTCGCGGGCCCTGCTGGAGAAGGCGTTCACGGAGCTCGGTGTGCGCATCGTCTGGGCGGAGACGATGTCTGTGAACCGGGGTTCGCGCAACATCATGGAGAAGCTGGAAATGACACTCGTGGGCACCATCCCCACCCCTTCCGGCATGGAGATGATCGAGGGCTCCGAGCATGGAGGCGTACGGTACGAGATCACCAGGGAGCGGTGGGGGCGGCAGTAGCAACGGCGCGAACGGCCGTTCCGTGTTGACGCCGCGGCCGTCCGCCGCCCAGCTCTTCGAAGCCTGGGCCGACGGAGGCTACCGCGGCACGGTCGAGCGGACGTACGGATGGCTTCGTCGGCCGAGGGGCCGCTGCCCCGCCTGCGGCGCGACCTCCACCCGTCCGCAGCCAAGTCCTGCGCCGACACGGCGCCTGATGGGGTGTCGGCCAGAGTGCTCGACGTGGTCGTGACGATCGCTGAGGCGTCCGGTGGCCCCCTCGCACCGCTGTTCGCGGGGCGGGCGTCGGACGACGGGGGCGGCAGCTGCCGATGGTGATCTCCGCCGACGGCGCGACGGCCGCCCCCGGCCCGCTGAAGACCGTAACGGCGGAGCCGGGCAGCCGGGTCGGGCAGGCTGCGGCCCTTTCGCGTGCGGTCGTGGCGGAGACGGTCGGACGAGGGCCCGCGGTCCGGCCCGGGGCGACCGTATGAAGGCCGCCGTCTGGTACGGAGCCGGGGACGTTCGCATCGCCGAGGTGGACGTCCCCGTGGTCCGGATCGGAGAGGTGCTCATCGAGGTGGCCTACTGCGCCATCTGCGGCAGCGATCTGCACGAGTACGCCGACGGGCCGCACGCCATCCCGGTCGCCGAGCCCCATCCGGCTTCCGGCGCCACGGCTCCACTCGTCCTCGGTCATGAGTTCTGCGGGACGGTGGCGGACCTCGCCGCGGGAGCGGGGCGGCGCCACCGCAAACCGTGCCGCGCGGCGACACGGCAGCCGGTGGAGAAGGCCGGAGTCCTCGCCCTTCGCGGGAAGGAGCGTGTCAGGCCCCTGGGTGCAGGCCGAGCGAGCCGGGGGTGGGGTCGCCCTTGACCTCACCGAAGTAGAGGGCGAAGGTCTGCTTCCAGCGTTCGACGGCGGCACGGTCGGACATGAAGCGGGGGAAGCCGTCGACATGGGCGTTGGGGTACTCCCAGATGGGCTTGAGGCCTGCCGGGGGTGTGATGTCGGTGCGGACGGACCAGCCGTTGAAGGAGCCGTTCTGCATCTCCGTCGACAGCTGCCAGTTGAGGAACAGCTTGGCGGCGGTGGTGTTCTTCGCCTGCTTGAGTACGGCTGTGCGCTGGCCCCAGGCCATGAAGGGGTGTCCGGCGCCGATGGCGAACGTCACGGGAGCGGTGCTGACCGCGGACCCGGCGGTGCCGACACCGATGACCTTCTGCCCGCCGAAGACGGCTTCGCCGGGCGTGTTGCTGCCACGGGCGAACCGCACGTCCTGGGCGGCGAACTTGGCGACCCAGTCCCAGCCGTACTTCTGGGCGTACAGGGTGTAGAGGTAGAGGACGGCGTCGTCGTCGTGCGGGTAGGAGGAGGCGATCTTGCCTTTCCACTTCGGGTCGACCAGGTCGCGCGGGGTGAGTGGTGTGGTCGCGCCGACCGCCGCTGTGTCGTACATGAAGCTGAAGGCGATGGCTCCGGTGGCGACCCATGCGCCCTCGGGGTCCTTGAACTTGTCGTAGACCTTGGCGAAGCCGGCGGGCTTGTAGCGCAGGAGGCGGCCCTGCTGCTTCCAGCGGTCGAAGTCCTGCAGGGTCTGGAACTGGACGACGTCCGGAACCAGGGTGTCGGTGGCGAACTGGTTGTCGACGCGGACGTCGTGGTACTTGCTGTAGTCGACGATCAGTGTCAGGTCGATGTCGGGGAAGCGGGCCTTGAAGGCTGCCTTGGTGCCGTCCTGCTGGGTGGGGGTGTCGCCGCCGGCGTAGACGACGAGTTTGCCGCCCTCGGCGAGCGCGGCCCGGTAGAGCTCGTCGAGGGTCCTTCGCTCCTCGCCCCGGGTGGTGCTGTGGGAGGTGGCTGGGGAGGCGGCGGCCGGGGCGGTGTTCGCGGCGACCGCGCCGATACCGAGGGCGGCGCCCGCTCCGGTGGTGAGGACACGTCGTCTGCTGAGGAAGCTGGACATGCTGAGGAAGCCTCTCTGGCGGGGGGTGGGGTACGAAGTCGCCGGTGCCCCGGCAATTGCTTCGGGGCGCCGGGCGGCCTCCATCCTTGCCCCGTTGGCCACGCTTGGGCAACGTTTCCCACGGGTGGAGTCCGACATTCAACCGAACGGTTGAACGTTTCCTCGCGGTCGTCCGGGCCCGCTGTGTGGGTCGGTGGGTTATGCGGGTGGGTGGCGAGAGACAGGGGGGCGCGGGTCGTCGGCCTCACCGTCGACGGCCGGGAGGACGAACCGCTCGGCCTCGACGACCCCGCCCCGCTACTTGGCCGGCGGGTCGCCGGTGCGCGTGCGGGATGGACGCAGTCCGCCTACCGGATTCGCGCGGCGCGTACGGAGTCGGACCTCGACCGGGGTCGTCTGCTGTGGGACAGCGGCAAGGCGGGTTCCCCGGCCCGGAAACGACATCGTGTGGCACGGTCCCGCCCGAGCCTCCGGGGACCGGGTGGTCCGGCAGGTGCGGGCGTGGGACACCCACGACGAGGCGACACCGTGGAGTCGGGCCGCCTCGTGGGAGATGGGGCTCCTCAAGCGCTCCGACTGGGGTGAGGGCCGCTGGATCGAATGCGCGGGCCGCACCCCCGACCAACCGTTGCCCCTGTTCGCCCGCGCCTTCCATGGCACCCACCACCGCCAATCCCCAGGGTCTGACGACCGTTCCCGAAGAGTCGGGCATGGGCAACTCCAAGAACCACATGATCCTGCTCCAGATCGAGGAGTGGTTCCACAGCGGCGTGGTCGGCATCCGGCAGGCGCGCGGGAAGGCCGGCTTCCGTGAGCTGGTGATCGACCCTCGCCCGGTCGGCGGTCTCACCCACGCGAGGGCAGCTACCGCACGCCGTACGGTGTGGTGTCCGCGCGGTGGACGCGAGGCGACGGCACGTTCCGCCTCGACGTGGACCTGCCTGCGAACACCACCGCGCAGGTCCATCTCCCCACGGACGGCCGCGCCCCTCACTCCGTCGGTTCGGGGAGGCATACGTTCACCGCGCACGATCCCCTGACCGGCTCCCGTGCGGCCGGGAGGTGATGCGGGCGTTGACCCGCCGCATCCAGTCCCGGTCGGTGTGCCACATGGGGTGGTGCGGGGCGGCGTTGGAGGTCAGCACGAGGCCCTGGAAGCCTGCCGCGAGGCAGCGGTCGACGACGAACTCGGCGATGTCCTTGCCGACGGCGTCCTCCTCGAAGCGGGTGAGGAGCGGGGTGTAGCCCACGACGCCCTCGCCGAGGACCGCGGGGATGCCACGCACACGGGCGAACTCGGCGACGGCGTCGACCCACCCGGCGAGCGTGTCCCGCATGGCCTGCCGGTGCGCCGGATAGTTCTCGTAGAGCCACAGGTCCCAGCGGTCGGGGTCGACCCAGTCGAGGGCGTAGAACAGTTCGCGCGGGATTCCGGTGGCGGCCAGCCGCCAGGGTTCGTCCGGCTGGTAGTCGGCGAAGGCGGGCGCGTCGGGGCGCAGCATGGCGGCCAGCACGGGGGTGGGCCAGGTGGCGTTCTCGGGCGCCGCCTCGGTGCCGTGGCCCAGTCCCACCGCCTCGTAGAGCGCGCCGAGCACGCCGTAGACGTAGAAGTGGAAGTGCGCGATCTGTGCCCCCTCCGGGAGGTCGTCGATCTCGCTCGGCCAGGGTTCCCCCAGCGAGTAGGTGACGGTGACCTCGGGGTGACGGGCCCGCAGCAGCTTCACGGCACGGTCGAGAGGGCCGCGCAGGTAGGCGTAGTGGGTGACGCCGTCGCGCGGGACCAGGGAGCAGTTGTCGACCTCGTTGTGCACCTCGACGTAGGCGACGTGCTCGGCGAGTCCGCGCTCGGTGAGGAAGTCGAGGAGCCCGGCGAGCGACTCGGCGACCACCTCCGCCCGCTCAGGACCGGGCACCTCTGCCAGGGCGCGGTGCCAGGCGTCGGTGTCGGCGAAGCAGGGGGACTGCTGGTACTCCCAGGACGACACGATCACCTTGCAGTCGTGCCGGGCCGCCGCCTCGAACAGCTCGACGAGCCGCCGACGGCCGTCCAGCGGATAGCCGCCGCGTACGTCGTACCAGCGGGTGCGCTGTCCGAACTCCTCGCCCAGGCCGCGGACCTGGATCGACTCCGGTTCCTTGACGCGTCCGGAGAACAGCAGGAAGGGCATGGCGCAGACGCGCACGGTGTTGAAGCCCCGGTCCACCGTCTCGGCGAAGGCGCGGTCGAGGTCGGCGAACGGCTCACCGGGACCGGCCTGGGTGTACCAGCTGAAGTCCCACAGGGTGATGGCCAGTTGGCCCGTGGTCCCGGGCGCGGTGGCTTGCTGCGATGCGGTCATGGGGTCACCTGTCGTTCGTGTGCGGAAGGCGCCGTCGGCGGCTCGGCGGCACCACGCTAGCTCAATTCATTATTTATGAATAATCCTTGACGCGGATGACGGGGTTGTCCAGGCTGTGGGGCGGACGAATCCGTACGTGCCTCAAGGAGCCGCTCGCCATGACCTCATCCATCCATCCGTCCCGGCGTACCGTCGTCACGGCACTCGGCGCCGGCGCCTTCGTCGCCCTGCCCGCCTGGCCCCGGACCGCACAAGCGGCAGACGGCACGGCGGTGGCCGCCGCGAACGGCCCGGTGCTCGACACCCACCCGGCCACCGAGCCCTCCGGCACCCATGTGCGTGATGTCGGCGGCACCAACGTGGTCTTCCAGTACGGCGCGGTGCTGCCCGCCTTCGACGGCTGGCGCACCCATGAGCCCACACGCGACTACCTGTCCCTGGACAAGCGATGGCGGTTCCGCTTCGACCCCGCCGACCAGGGACTCGACGAGGCCTGGCAGTCCCCGCGCCACGACGACCGGGGCTGGGGCCACATCGACGTCCCGTCGGCCTGGGACCTGCTGGACACCCCGGACTTCGGCTCGGAGTCCGCGCCCTTCGGCAAGGGCACCGCGTTCAAGGACGGCTACGCCTGGTACCGCACCACCGTCGACGTACCCGCGTCCTGGCGTGCCCGGCACGTACGCATCGCCTTCCTGGCCGCCGGCTACAGCGCAGAGGTCTGGCTCGACGGGAAGCATCTCGGCAAGCATGAGGGTGCGAACTCGCCCTTCGCGCTTCCGGTGGCCGGGGCGCTGAGGCCGGGAACACGTCAGACGATCGCCGTGCGCGTCTTCCGACGGGCGAGCTACACCGACTACACGGCCGCGACCGCGCAGCCGGTCACGGACGACCACGAACTGCCGTACAAGCCCGTCGACTACTGGCCCTACGCGGGCCTGACCCGGTCGGCCTGGATCGAGGCGGTCCCGCAGGTCACCGTCACCAAACTGCTCGCCGTCGGAGCGAACGGGTGTCTTGAGGCGCGCGCGGTCGTCGAGAACCACTGCGCCTCCGACTTCGAGGGCCGGCTCACGCTGGATCCCGGCCGGGGGAGCGGTGGCCGGCCCGTCGTGGTCGCGGCCCGGATCGCGGCCCGCTCGGCAGGCGTCGTACGCGTCTCGGTCCCCGTCCCGCACGCCCCGCGCTGGAGCCCGGCCTCGCCGCACACCCTCACCGCCCGCGCCACACTGACCGCCGGAAGGCACGCCGGCCCACGCGTGGACACCCTGTCCACCACCTACGGTGTGCGTGAACTGGCCATCTCGAAGGCGCAGTTGAGGCTGAACGGCAAACCCCTCTTCCTCAAGGGACTCAACTGGCACGAGGAGACCGCCGCGCACGGCAGGGCGATGACACCGGCCGAGTACGACCGGGAACTGGGCCACGTCACGGCGGTGGGCGCCAACTTCATCCGCAACTGCGTCTACAACCGCCACCCGTACGTCTACGACTGGGCGGACGAGCACGGCGTGCTGGTGATGGACGACATCGACACCATGTGGCTCAACACCGCGCAGGAGAAGCTGCAGACCGAGCGCTACGGTCTCGCCCGCGCCCTGGCCCTGACCATGGCGTGGAACCAGCACAACCACCCCTCGGTGATCCTCTGGGGGCTCCAGAACGAGTCGGAGATCGACGCCGCGGGCGCCCCGGTCTACCGGGCCTGGCTCGCCGACCTCAAGGCGGCCGTGAAGGCGGTCGACCTCACCGCCCGCCCCGTGACCTGGGCGTCCAACACCAGCAACGACCCCGCGTTCGACCTCGCCGACGTGATCGGGTTCAACGAGTACTTCGGCTACTTCTACGGCAAGGACGCCGACCTCGGCCCCACGCTCGACGCGGTCCACGCGAAGTATCCCGGCAAGCCGATCCTGATCACCGAGAACGGCACCTGGTCCGAGGCCGGCACCCACGGCCCCAGCGACACGCAGGGTACGGAGGAGTGGCAGGCGGCGAGCTTCACCGCCCACTGGGCACAGGTGACCGCGCGCAGCGACTTCGTCGCCGGATTCACCTACTGGGTCCTCAAGGACTACAAGCAGCGCGCCGGATACAACCAGGCCTACAACGGCATCTCCGTCATGGGCCTGCTGACCTTCGCGGCAGAGCGTCCCAAGCTGGTCTACGACGTGTTCCGGAAGGCGGTCGTTCCCGGGGGCAAGTGACGCCGAACGGGGAGTAGAGGGAAGGGGAGGGGCGATCTGCCCCTCCCCTTTGTGCGCACCGGTGATGTCGGTCAGCCCTTCACGCTGCCCTCGGTCAGACCGCTGCGCCAGAAGCGCTGCAGGGCGACCATGGCGATCATCAGAGGGACGACGGAGACGAAGGCGCCTCCCACGGTCAGCTGATAGAGCTGCGGCTGGCGGTCGGCGAAGGACTGCCACGACGTCAGTCCCAGGGTGATGGGATACAGCTTGGAGTCGGACAGCATGACCAGCGGCAGGAAGTAGTTGTTCCAGATGCCGACGAACTGGAAGAGGAAGATCGTCACCAGGGCCGGGGTCATGATGCGCAGAGCCACCACCGTGAAGATACGGACCTCTCCCGCGCCGTCGATACGGGCCGCCTCCAACAACTCGTCCGGTATGGACGCCGCGGCGTAGATCCGGCACAGGTACACGCCGAAGGGGCTGACGAAGCTCGGCAGCAGTACGGCCCAGTAGGTGTTGGCCAGTCCTGCCTTGCTGAACAGCAGGTACATGGGCAGCGCCAGCGCCGTCGCGGGGATCAGGACGCCGCCCAGCACGACGTTGAAGATCGTGTCGCGGCCGGCGAAGGAGAACTTGGCGAGCGCGTAGCCGCACATCGCGGCCAGCAGCGTCGCCACGGCCGCGCCGACGCCCGCGTACAGGATGCTGTTGGCGGCCCAGCGCAGGTAGATGGCGTGGTCGTAGGTGACCACCTGGTGCAGATTGCTCAGGAACCGGGGGTGGGAGAACCACAGTCCGAAGGTGCCGAACAGGTCGCCGGTGGATTTGGTGGACGCCACGACCAGCCAGTACACCGGGAGCAGGAAGTACCCGGCGGCGGCCACGAGCAGGCCGGTGACCAGGATGCGGCTGCGCGTGGTGACCCCGGTGATGCCGCCGCGCGGCCTCGTGCGGTCGTCGGGGGCCGGCGTCTCGCCCTGCGGCGGGATGGTGCGGGCCGGTGTCCGGAGGCTCACGCGTCCCCACCCTTCTTGTTGATCAGCCGCAGGAAACCGAAGGAGAGCACGAACGCGGCGAGGGCGAGCAGCACCGCCTCGGCAGCGGCAAGGTGGTAGTTGTCGTTGGTGAACGCCTCGTTGTAGGCGCTGAGGTTGGGGGTGTACGCGCTGTCGATGCTCGACGAGACGGGCTTGAGCACCAGCGGCTCCGCGAACAGTTGCAGCGTGCCGATGATGGTGAAGACCGTGGTGAGGATCAACGCCGGGCGCAGCAGCGGCAGTTTGACGTGGCGGACCGTCGCCCACGCGCCGGCGCCGTCGATGCGGGCGGCCTCGTACAGCTCCGTGGGGATGGTGCGCAACTGGGCGACGAGAACCAGGACGTTGTAGCCGGCGAACTCCCAGGTGACGATGTTCGCGATGGACCACAGAACCGTGTTTCCGCCCAGCAGATCGACCGACAGCCCCAGATGACGCATGCCGTCCACGAGAGGGCTGACTCCCGGTACGTACAGGAAGCCCCACAGGATGGACGCGATGACGCCCGGCACGCCGTAGGGCAGGAAGAAGGCGGCGCGGAAGAACCGCACGCCTCTGGCCGAGGCACTGTCCAGCAGCAGTGCGAGCCCGGCGGCCAACACGACCATCACCGGCACCTGGACGGCCGCGAACAGCATGACGCGGCCGATGCTGCGCAGAAAGGCGTGGTCGGACAGCGCGTCGGAGTAGTTGCTCAGCGCGACGAAGACGGTATGGCTGCCGCCGAGCCCCAGGGCGCCGGTGTACTCGACGTCCATGACGCTCTGGTAGACGGCGTAGCCGATGGGGAGGGCGAAGGCCAGGAGGAACAGCAGCAGGAACGGCGCGACGAAGGCGAAGGGCGCCAGGTTTCTGCGGCGGCGGGGCGCTCGGGTGGTCATCAGGGTTCTTTCTGGAGTCCGGAGGGGAGAACGGCGGCGGCCGTGTCGCGCCCTCCGGAGGTGGTCACTTGCCGGTGGAGACCTTCAGACCCTTCCTCTTCAGGTCCTGGACGGTCTGCTGCTGCGCCTGCTTGACCGCGGAGACGAACGTGCCCTTGCCGGCCAGGGCGGCCTGGAAGCCGTCGTTGAGGTGCTGGTAGGTGGCGTCGATCGTCGGGATCCACTTCCACGAGTTGTCGATGCTCTTGTCCGCCTGCGCGAAGACCTCGTTGTACTTCTGGCCTCCGAAGAACGGGGACGGCTTGTCCAGCGAGGAGCCCTGGTAGCCGTCGGCCGACGCGGGCCAGCCGTAGCCGCCCTGCAGCAGCAGGTCGACGCTCGCGGGATCGGTGTTGAGCCATTCCGCGAACTGCAGAGCCTCGGGAATGTGCTTGGCACCCTTGAGGACGGCCGTGGAGGAACCTCCCCAGTTCGCGGACACGTTCGCGCCCTTCGTCCACTGCGGCATGGGCGCGACCGACCACTTGCCGGTGGTCTGAGGAGCGTTCCCGCTGATGATGGCGTCGCCCCACTGAGCGCTGACCCACGAGGTGATGCCACCGGTCTGCAGGTCCTTGTACCAGCCGTTGGCGAAGTCGGGCTCGGTCTTGATCACCTTCTTGGTGCGCAGGTCGTCCCAGAAGGCGGCGACCTTGAGGGTCTGCGGGGAGTCGATGTTCACCGTCCAGGTGTCGCCGTTCACGCCGAACCACTTCGCGCCGGCCTGCCAGGCGAGTGCGGTGAACCAGGCGGAGTTGCCGGCGGGGAAGGTGCTGATGTAAGCCTTCGGGTCGGCGGCGTGGATCTTCTGCGCGGCCTGGGCGAACTCGTCCCAGGTGGCGGGCGGCGTGATGCCCCACTTCTTGAACAGGTCGGAGCGGTAGAACAGGCCCATCGGGCCGGAGGCCTGGGGGATCGCGTAGACGGCCTTGCCGAAGACTCCCTGCTCCCACTGCCAGTCCACGAACTTCGAGCGGTCCTTGTCCGCGCCGTACTGGGACAGGTTCACCAGGCCGTTCTCCAGCAGGAACGACGGGATCTCCTGGTACTCCACCTGGGCCAGGTCGGGCGCGTTGCCGCTCTTGAGCGCGGCGCGCATCTTCGCGTAGCCGCCGCTGCTGCCCGCCGGGATCTTCTCCAGCTTGACGCGGATGTCCGGGTGGGTGGCGTTCCACTTGTCGACAGCCTTGTCGACGCCGGGAACCCACGACCAGAAGCGCAGGTCGACCTTCTGGCCGGGCTTGACAGGTGTCTGGACCGCGGGGTCCTTCGAACCTGTCGAACCACCGCAGGCGGAGATCAGCAGCGAGGCGGCGGCAAGGGTCACTGCGAGTGCGCCCCGGCTTCTGCGGAGGTGTGTGGTGCGGCTCATGGGAGGAGGTCCTTCCTGGCTTCGTACGGGAGGTGCCTGTTGCATGCCGGTCAGTGTTGGAGCGTCATCGCCACCCCGTCAAGATATATTCATAATTAATTGAAAGAGCTATGGTGGGCGTAGGCAGCCGGACGGAAGAGGTAAGCGATGACGGAGTGCCACAGGATGGCGGGACGCGTGGCAGTGATCACCGGCGGCGCACACGGCATCGGCGCGGCCACGGCCCGAAGGCTCGCGGCCGAGGGCGCGACCGTCGTGGTCACCGACGTGGACGACGCGGCGGGCAAGGCGCTCGCCACGGACATCGAGGACGGCGCGGGCCGTGCGGAGTACGTGCGCTGCGACGTGACCTCGGCAGCCGACTGGGAGAATCTCGCCCGCCACGTGACAGAACGTCACGGGCGGCTGGACTTCCTGCACAGCAACGCCTTCGCCCAGGTCAACAAGCCCGCCCACGAGCTGAGCGAGGCCGAGTGGGACGGTCAGATGGCCGTCCTGCTCAAGCCGGCCTGGTGGGCCATGAAGACGTTCGCGGCTCTGCTGCGCGAGGCCTCCGGCTCCGTCGTCCTCACCTCCTCGGTGCACGCGGTCATCGGCCTCCCGAACCACGCCGCCTACGCCGCCGCGAAGGGCGCGCTGTGCTCGCTGGGACGGCAGTTGGCCGTCGAGTACGGGCCCGGCATCCGGGTCAACACCGTCCTGCCCGGACCCATCCTCACCGCCGCCTGGGACGGCATCCCGGAGGCCGACCGGGAGCGCAGTGTGGCCGCCACCGCGGCGAAGCGGTTCGGGCAGCCGGAGGAGGTGGCCGCAGCCGTCGCCTTCCTGGCATCGGCGGACGCCTCCTATGTGACCGGAGCGAGCCTGGTGGTTGATGGAGGATGGAGCGTCATGAAGGAGTCCTCGTGAGAGGCGCGTACCCCGCGACGGGCCGTACGCGGTCTCGGCGAACAGGACCGGAACGGAAACGGAGAACACGGTGATCCATCCCGGTAGGGGGCTGCACGGCCAGGCGGTTGAGGAGCTGGGCCGACGCATCATCCGCGGCGACTACCCCCCGGGCTCCGTGGTGGACCCGACCAACTTCGAAACAGAGCTGGGCGTCAGCAAGACCGTGGTCCGCGAGGCGATGCGCGTGCTCGCCTCCAAGGGCCTCCTGGAGTCACGGCAGAAACGCGGTACGACCATCCGGCCCCGCGCCGACTGGAACCTGCTCGACAGCGACCTGCTGCGCTGGCAGGGCAGCAGCGCTCCGACCGACGCCTTCCTGGAGGACCTCGCCGAGGTCCGCGCGATCGTGGAGCCCGCCGGAGCCCGGCTCGCCGCGACCCGCCGTACCCCAGCCGACCTGGACGCGATGCGACAGGCGCTGCACGCGATGGCGGCGGCGGGTGCGGACGGGGCGGCGATGGTCGAGGCGGACCTGGCCTTCCACCGTGCCCTGCTGGACGCCGCCCACAACGAACTGCTCAGCCGGATGGAGGTCGTCATCGAGGCCGGCCTGCGCGTCCGCGACCGGATCGTGCACGGCGCCCAGCACTTCTCCGACTCCATCCCCGTGCACCAGGAACTGGTCGACGCCGTCGAGGCGGGCGACCCGGACGCCGCCGCGGCGGCCGTCGCCTCGCTCCTGGCTCAGGCCTCCGACGACCTGGCCGCCGTACAGGCCGGACACGACAGGCACGACAGGGAAGAACGCGCCGCCGACGTCGCGACCGATACGCCGCCGAAGGAAGCTCCTTGAAAATAACCGGACTTGAGACGTTCCTGGTCGCCCCGCGCTGGCTGTTCCTGCGCGTCGCCACCGACGAGGGCGTCACCGGCTGGGGCGAACCCGTGATCGAGGGCCGCGCCGAGACCGTACGCGCCGCCGTCCACGAACTCGCCGACCATCTGGTGGGCCGGGACCCACTGCGCATCGAGGACCACTGGCAGGTACTCACCAAGGGCGGCTTCTACCGGGGCGGCCCCATCCTCTCCAGCGCCGTCGCCGGCATCGACCAGGCTCTCTGGGACATCGCCGGCAAGACCTACGGCGTCCCCGTGCACCGCCTCCTCGGCGGCCCGGTGCGCGACCGCGTCCGCATGTACGCCTGGATCGGCGGCGACCGCCCCGGCGACGTCGCCGAACTTGCCGAGGAACAGATGAAGGCCGGCTTCACCGCCGTGAAGATGAACGGCTCCGCCGAACTCGCCCCGATCGACACCCCGGCCCGCACTGCCGAGGTCGTCGCACGCGTCGCCGCCGTCCGTGAGGTGCTGGGCGACGAGCGGGACATCGCCGTCGACTTCCACGGCCGCGCCTCCACCGCCATGGCACGCCGTCTGCTGCCCCAACTGGAGCCGCTGCACCCGCTGTTCGTCGAGGAACCCGTCGCGCCGGAACACTCGGCCAACCTGCGCAGCCTGGTGGAGTCCACAAGCATCCCGCTCGCCACCGGCGAACGCCTCTACTCCCGCTGGGACTTCCGCGACGTCCTGGCCAGTGGCATCGCCGTCGCCCAGCCCGACCTCTCGCACGCCGGCGGCATCTCCGAGGTCCGCCGGATCGCGGCCATGGCCGAGACGTACGACGTCACCATGGCCCCGCACTGCCCGCTCGGCCCGATCGCCCTGGCCGCGAGCCTCCAGATCGCCTTCTCCGTACCGAACTTCCTCATCCAGGAACAGAGCATGGGCATCCACTACAACCAGGGGTCCGACCTGCTGGAGTACGTGATGGACCCCGAACCCTTCCGGTTCCGGGACGGGTACGCCGTCGCCTCCACCCGCCCGGGCCTCGGCGTCGACATCGACGAGAAGGCCGTACGCCACGCCGCGGAGACCGGCCACCGCTGGCGCAACCCCGTATGGCGCGGCCCCGACGGCGCGTTCACCGAGTGGTGACCACCACCGTGCCCCCTTCCCCGACCCGCACGCCCAAGGAGAGCCCGCTCCCATGAACCTGGTGGAATCGCTCCGAACCCACCGCCTGCTGGCGATCGTCCGCGGCAAGGATCCGGCCGCGGCCCTGCGCACCGTACGCACCCTCGCCGAGGAGGGCATCGAGGCCGTCGAGGTCTCGCTGACCACCGCCGACGCCCTGACCGTCATCCGCCGATCCCGCGCCGAACTGGGACCCGAAGCACTCCTCGGCGCCGGCACCGTGCGCTCGGCCGCGGACGCCGCCCGAGCCGTGGACGCGGGCGCGTCGTACCTCGTCACCCCCGCCCTCGTCGACGGCCTGGAGGCGTACGGCGTCCCCGTGCTGATGGGTGCCCTGACACCCAGCGAGATCGAGGCCGCCCTCGCCCGGGGCGCCGCCGCGATCAAACTCTTCCCCGGATCCGTCGGCGGCCCCGGCTATCTGAAGGCCCTGCGCGACCCGTTCCCCGAGGTGCCCTTCGTGCCCGTCGGCGGAGTGGACGCCACGGCCGCCCGCGCCTACCTGGACCGGGGTGCCATCGCCGTCGGCGTCGGCTCCCCGCTGGTCGGGGACGCTGCCGACGGTGGCGACCTCGACCAACTCCGGGCCCGGGCAGCGGAGTTCCGTGAGATTGCCGCAGGGGGGACGTCGTGACGACAACGGTCGGCCAGGCCGTGCCCGACGTGGTGACCTTCGGCGAGACGATGGCGGCGATGCGGGCCCACGGGGCGATGCGACTGGGCGGCAGCCTCGACCTGTCCGTGGCGGGAGCCGAGTCCAACGTGGCGATCGGCCTCGCCCGGCTCGGCCACCGGGCACGCTGGGCAGGCCGGGTCGGTGCGGACGAACTGGGCGCACTGGTCCTGCGCACCCTGCGCGCCGAGGGCGTCGACATCGAGCACGCCGTCACCGACGACGCCGGCCGCCCCACGGGACTGCTGCTGACCGAACCCCGCCTGGGCACGCTCACGCGCGTCAGCTACTACCGCACGGGATCGGCGGGTTCGGCGGTCTCACCGGCCGACGCCCTCTCCGCGCTGGCCGCCGGGGCCCGCGTCCTGCACCTGACGGGCATCACCCCGGCGCTCGGCGCGTCGGCGGCGGAGGCCGCGCTGGCCGCCGCCGAGGCAGCTCACGACGCCGGCATCACCGTATGCCTCGACGTCAACTACCGCTCCCGGCTGTGGACCACCGACCAGGCCCGCACGACCCTCCGGCCGCTCCTGGACCGTACCGACCTGCTCATCGCGTCCGAGGACGAGCTGCCGCTGATGCCGGCACGATCCGGCGCGACCGAATCCGAGGCCGTACGCGCCATCCTGGCCGCCGGTGTCGACGAGGTGGTCGTCAAGCGTGGCGGGCGCGGCGCGACCAGCTTCACCGCCGACGGGGCGACCGACCGGGCGGCACGCCAGGTCGACGCCGTCGATCTGGTCGGCGCGGGAGACGCCTTCGTGGCCGGATACCTGTCCGGAGTCCTGGACGGCGCCGACGTCACGGCCCGTCTCCACCGAGCGGTCACCACCGCCGCCTTCGCCGTCGCCACCCGGGGCGACTGGGAAGGCCTTCCGACGCGGGACGAACTCGGGCTGCTCGACGAGCCCGACGGAACGACCATCCGCTGACGTGGGAGACCTGACATGACATCAACGGCAGCGTCCGCGACGGTTCTTGTGGACGGAGGATACGAACTCGCCGAGGGCGGCCGATGGATCGACGGCCGGTTTGTGTACGTCGACATCCTCAGCGGCCGGCTCTTCGAGCTGCGTGCCGGCACCGGAAGCGGGACGCCGCGTCAACTGGCCGCACTCGACGTGCCGTTGGGCGCCGTCGCACCGGTCCAGGACAGGCCCGACACGTGGATCGCCGCCGCCGGAACCGGCATTGCGCTGCTGACCGCCGACGGCGCGCTGGAATGGCTGGACCGCCCGGAGGACCGTACGCCGGTCCCCAGCCGCATGAACGACGGCGTCGCCGACCCCGGCGGCCGCTTCTGGGCGGGCAGCATGGCCTACGACGGCACCCAGGGCGCGGGCTCGCTCTACCGAACCGACCTCGACGGCACGGTCGTACGCGTCCTCGACGGCCTGACCATCGTCAACGGCCCGGCGTTCACCGCCGAGGGCGCGATCATGTACGTCGCCGACACAGCCGTCGGCACCATTCTCCGCTGCCGGGTCGACCCCGCCTCGGGTGAACTCGACCTCTCCGGCGGCCCCGACATCTTCGCCCGACTCCGTGACGACGAGGGCAGCCCCGACGGCATGACCGTCGACGAGGAGGGTTGCCTGTGGGTCGCGATGTGGGGTCCCGGTGCGGTCCGCCGCTACCACCCCGACGGTCGCCTGCTCCACACCGTGACCGTCCCCGCCCCGCATCCCACCTCGGTGTGCCTGCACCCCGACGACAGCCGACTCCTCGTCACCACGGCCCGGTACGGGGTGAGGAACCCGACCCCGGCCGACGGATCGGTGCTCACGGTTCCCGTGGCGGCCCGGGGTACGGCGGCCTGCACCTGGCGGGGCCGACTCTGAAAGGGCCCCTTGATCACACGCGTCCAGACGCGTTCCGGGCGCCGTACATCCTTGTCGACCGAGGTTCCTGGTGAAGAACTCCTCCAGTTCCTCGAACCGAATCAGGTCGGTGCTGAGGTCTCTCCTTGGGCGGGCTGACGGCATGACGCAATCGGAGACTACGGTCGGGCGGCCACCCGGCCGCAGAGGGGTCAGGGGGCGTCTTCGATGGTGACGCCGGCCTTGTCGTCGGCGGCGAGCGCCGCAGTGGCACTTTCGGGCATGTGGCCCAGGGCGCGTAGTAGGCGAGGTCGCCGGTACGGGGGTGGACTCCGCTCGGGGCGCCGGACGCGGACAGCGGACGTGGCAGATCGGCGATCTTCTCGTTCCGGTGGAAGTCGGTCAGGCTCAGGGTCAGGGGGAGCTGGGCGGCGAAGTCCCGGGCCGCGGCGCTGTCGTTGAGAGTGGCGTCGACCGGGGTGCCGTCGATGGTGATCCGGATGTTCATGGCGGTGGACCTGCCAGGGAGTGGGGTGGATGCGGGACCTGTCGTCGCCCGCTCCCGCGTGCCCGGTGGCGAGGACGAGTCCCGGGAGGAGGACTGGGCGGAGGGCTGGGAGGGTGACGAGGCTTCGGTGCAGGCGGTCACTGCCGGCAGCAGAGCCCCGGCTGCGATGCCACGGGCCGGCAGAGCGGAATGCGCGGTCGGCGTCAGGGGGCCTCCAGAGATTCAGCCGGGCAGGGGCCCGGAGTAGTGGCGGAACCCGTCGCGCCCGGTATGCATGTCGTACAGGCGCCGGGCCAGGGCATCGGGGCTGCTGTGTTCGGTGTCGGGCCGGATGGCGCCCGGCACGATGAGCTGGGCGACATGGATGTTCTGCGGGGCGAGGGTGTCGTGGAGCATGCGGGCGTACGCGCTCTCGGCGGCGAAGGCGATCGAGGTGCCGGCGACGTTCGGGTTGGGGCGTACGGCGCTGGCGCCGTTGACGAACAGGACGGTGCCGCGGCCGAGTTCGCGCATGCCGGGCAGCACGGCGTTCACCGCGGTGACGGGGCCCTTGACGGAGAAGGCGAGGGGCGCGGCGAGGTCGGCGGCGCTGGTCTCCAGGACCGGCTTCATGAAGTCGGCCCGGGGGACGGGGCTGTACTGCAGGATCTCGACGGTCCCCAATGAGGTGCCGGCCGCGTGCAGGGCCGCGGTCAGGGACTCGATGTCGAGGACGTCGGCGGCGAAGCCGCGGGCCTCGATGCCGCCGCGGGTCAGCTCGGACGTGAGGTCGTCCAGGCGCTGGGTGTTTCGGGCGATGAGGGCGACGCTGTGGCCGGCGTTTCCGAAGCGGCGGGCGGTGGCGAGACCGAGGCCGGGTCCGGCTCCGATGAGGGCGAAAGTGGTCACGATGGTCCTTGTCCACGAGGCTGTCCGGGGGTCGGGCTCTGGGGAGGGGCGGGCAGAGGGGCCTGTCCGCCGCCCGCGGTGAACGACGTACGGCTCAGGGTTTCAGAAGCGCCTTGACGGCGCGGCGTTCGTCCATGGCCCGGTAGCCCTCGGCGACCTGGTAATGACTGCTCCGGGCATGGTCGTGTTTCCTTCGCTACGAAGTGTGGATCCGCGGCCGGGAATCCGGAACGGCTGCTCGAAATCGAGCCTTGCACGCGGGGCCGGGGGTGAAAAGCGGAGGAATCAATCCGGGGAGGGAAATATCCAGGGAGGAAATCCTCGCCCCCCTTCTCCAGGTGCCATCGATGGAGCGCCGGGGCAGGTGCAGCGTCGCGACAGCCATCGCCGGCGCCCCGACGATCATGCCGACGGCGAACGCCGTGATCAGCAGACCCGCGTTGGACACGCTGACACGCAGATCGCCGGCGATCTCCGGCAGCAGGCCCGCGACGACGAATTCGGTGGTGCCCATGAGGAATGTCCCGGCGGACAGCACCAGGACGACGAAAGGCAGCCTGCGCGTTCGGACATCGGTCGGAGGTGGCATTCGGCGGCATTCTCTTTCATGGCGACGTGCGACCGTTGTGAGGCCGAGAATCCCCGAAAGCATCGCACCGCACGGGCGTTCTGTGAGGGGGAGGAATCTCTCCCTGCTCCATCCACGACCTCGACCTGGGCCGGCCGATTCCGGCCTGGTGCCCGCGCGTGCGATACCGAAGGTGTCGATCAGCACGTTCCGGACACCGGATCTCTCCCGTGCCCCACTGTCTCCGGCACCGCCTCGGAGACACGGTGGATCGGCCCGCGACCCGAACCAGCCCGGCGGTCCGGGCAGGATCGCCCGGACCGCCAGTACCGCTACGGCGTCACAGAGTGGTTCGTCGTCGCCGGGGTCAGGACTGGTTCCACTCCTGTGACCAGGCGGTGTAGCAGTCGAACTGAGCTTGCTGGGCGCCGTCTCCGGTGTTCTCGTTGAGGGGCTGCAGGCATTTGCCGCTGTGCCGGGCGACCAGCCGCGGCCAGCCGGCGTGGGTGCTCGACTGCGTGATCCACTGCTGGTTGTAGCCGGTGTTGCAGTCGGCTGTCCGGACGATCGCGTTGGTGGACTGGCTGGAATTCACGACCTCCATGCATCTGCCGCTGCTCGCGACGACCACCTGGAAGTAGCCGCTGCTTGTCGCCCTGAGCGTCCACTGCTGGTTGACGGTTCCGTTGCAGGTGTACTGCTGGACCACGGAGCCGTTGGTCTGCCCTCCGACGGCCAGGCACTTGCCGGTGTAGTAGTTCTGGAACTGGTAGTAGGTCACGGACCGAGGCTTGACGGTCGTGACACCCGCGTTCGCCGGGGAGGCGAAGGCCAGGACCGAGAAGGTCGCCGCGGCCATCGCCGTGAGCCTGGTGGCAGCCTTCCGGACGGCAGTTCTGTTCATGCTGCTG
This sequence comes from Streptomyces sp. AK08-02, assembly GCF_033795085.1. Taxonomy (NCBI): domain Bacteria; kingdom Bacillati; phylum Actinomycetota; class Actinomycetes; order Kitasatosporales; family Streptomycetaceae; genus Streptomyces; species Streptomyces sp. AK08-02. The sequence goes on along the minus strand of NZ_JARAZV010000009.1, from coordinate 127,987 downwards.
TCTCCTCATCGCTTGTGCCGGGACTGTGCGGTGACGGCATCGCCGCGAGGGTCAGTGATAGAAGTACGGATCCAGGACGGTGACCTCGGTGATCCGGTCGACGGGCAGGCCGGTGGTCTGCGCGGCCTGGCGCACCGCTTCCGGAGACGGCCCGTCGTACACGCAGTAGGTCACGCTCTTGTCGCGGCTCACGTAGGAGTGCACCCAGGTGACGGCCGACGCGGAGTTGCCCTCGATGACGCGCGTACAGGTCTTGGCGCCCTCGTCGTTCGTCGGGATGTGCAGACCCTCGGGGAAGGTCCGTTGTACGAGATATCGCGGCATGTCGCACGCTCCTTTCCGACCACCACTGTCGGGCTGGGAGCGGGCGTGGGACATCGGGAGCCGTTCCCTATGTTTGCTCGGCGATCTCCCCATGTCTGGCGGCCTCCTGACGGGTACGCACGCCGAGCTTGGCCAGGATGGAGGAGACGTGATGCCCGGCCGTCTTCTCCGCGATGCGGAGCCGGTCGGCGATCTCGGAGTTCCGCAGCCCGTCCCTGAGCAGGCGTAGGACATCGGCTTCGCGCGCTGTGAGCCCGTCGGGATGGGCGAGAGTGGAACGCCGCGGGGTCCGGAATCCCAGGTCGCGCATCCGCCGGGCCACCATGTCCGCGGCGGGTCGCGCCCCGAGGGCCTCGAACCCGCGCAGGGCCTCACTCAGGTGATCCGGGCTCTGCGCGAGCGCCATGGCCGACTCGTACGGGCAACCCAGCTCGTCCCAGGCCCGGCCGGCCTCGGCGGGGTTCATCCGATACGGCGCGGCGGTGTCCGGGTGGACTTCCCCGGGCTCCGGGTGGAGCCACTGTCCGAGTTCACCGATCGCCCAGCCGATGCCGAGCCGTACCGCCCGGTCGTATGTCTCGGACAGATGGCTGTCGGCCTGTCGGCCGCTCAGCCACGCGAGCTCGGCGAGTCCGGCCTCGACCGGCCACAGGCGCTGCAGGTCACCGGTCCGTTCGGCGAGCGACCAGGCCTCGTCGAGAGTGTCCGCCGCACCCGGATCTCCCCGCCGGGCGCGCAGCCGCCCCAGCACCGTGAGCGCGACGATCCGGCTCGGCGTGCACTCGGTGACTCCCACCTGCTCCACCAGCGCTTCTGCCGCGGACCACTGCCCTTGCTCCCACCGGCACCGGGCCAGCCATGCCGTGGCGTAACTCCGTACGTCGTCCAAGTCGCGGTCCGCACACCACTTCAGGGCCTCGTTCAGCCAGTGTTCCGCGATGTCGTAGCGGCGGATCTCGCCTGCCGCGGATCCGAGGTTGACCATCGCGCTCCCGACGGCCCCGTCGTCACAGGCCGCCCGGGCCGCCCGAAGACTCCGGAGCATGGTCTCCATGGCCAGGTCGGGCTCGGTGGACCACAGGGCGGAGCCGACCGCGTTGAGCGCCCGGGCCAGCAGGGTCTTCTCACCGAACCGCTCGGCGAGCACGGCGGCGCGGTTGCCGTTTCGCACCGCCCCGGGGACGTCCCGGGCAAGCATCAGAAGGTACGCAGACCACGTGTACGCGGCTACCAGCCCCGGGCCCTCAGGCAGCCGCTCGGCGAGAGCGAGCGCCTGCCGCACCATGTCGTGGGCCTCGGCGTTCAGGCCCTGGTTCCACAAGTAGTAGGAGCAATGTGCCATCAGAGCGGCCTCGCGCTCCTGGTCGCCTTCGGCCCGCCAGTGCTCGACAGCCCGTCGGGCGGAGATCACGGCCGCCGCAGCCCGTCCCGCGTGCGCACACGCCTCACAGTGGCGTTCAAGCAGCTCCGCATGTCGGCGCGGGCTGATTCCGTCGGCGAACCGCAGCGCCTGGGCGTAGTGCTCGGCCGCCTGCCGGTGAGCACCGACGGCGGTTGCCCGCCTCGCCGCCGCACCGGAGTGTACGAGAACGGCCGCCGCGTCGCCCGCTTCCTCCGCGTGATAGACGAGCCTGGCCGGATCGCTGCCCCACTGCGTCAGTGCGGCCAGCGCATGCTCATGCAGCTCGGTCTTGCGCGCCGACGCGATGCTCTCCTCGATGGCCAGCCTGGCCAGCTCGTGGCGGAACAGGATCCGAGTGCCGTCGCGAACCAGCATTCCCGCGTCCACGCAGCCGTCAACAGCTCTCCTGGGCGCCTGGACCAAGGGCGCGGGAGCATATCCGGGGAAGACGGCGACCGAGTCGAGTGCGTCGCGTTCCGCGGGGCCGAGACCGGCCGCCCGGGCCAGCACCGCGTCGCGTACCGTCTCGGGGACCCTGTGGTCCGGGTCGGCCAGGACCTCGGTCACGAAGAAGGGGTTGCCGGCGGCCCGCGCGTGCAGTTCCGCGGCATTCGGACCGTCCGGCCCGACCAGTGTCGCGACGGCCGCGGCCGAAAGCGGTGACAGCCGGATACGCAGCACGCTCCTGTCGGTGGCGAGCGTTCCCAGCACCGCGCGCAACGAGTGATCGGATCCGACCTCGTCGTCCCGGTAGGTGATGACGAGCAGGCCACGGGTGGAGGAGATGCGGCGGGCGGTGAACATGAGCAGGTCGAGCGTCGCTTCGTCGGCCCAGTGCGCGTCCTCCACCACGGCGACGGCTTCCCGTGTCGTCAACTGGTCCAGAAACGCGCTGAACATGGCGTGCCGCGGGCTCTCCGCGGCCATCGCGGCGGCCAGTTCACCGGTCACCTGCCGTGCGATGTCGTGGAGCGGGCCGAGCGGCTGCGGCGTGCGCAACGCGTCGCACGAACCCCAAAGGACCGGCCGTGTCAGGCTGTCGCAGAACGCCCTGACGAGAGAGGTCTTGCCGATACCCGCTTCACCGGACACCAGGACCACCCGCCCTGCTGGGCAGCGTCGTAGTGCGTCAAGCCAGTGCTCCCGCTCGAGTAATGCCATATCGGGGATGGTAGCCCCGGCTTCGGCGCGGGTCGGTGGAGCCGCAACGGAGGATCGGTCCGCTGGTAGGCGAGTGCTCCCGGTCCCCGGGCCGGCCTCGTGGTGTGGCGCGGGTCACGGGAACTCCTCGGTCCGGCCGGAGAGGTAGGTGGTGTGAGAAGCGATGAACAGGAAGATCGGGAGCGCATGCGCGCACGAATCAGGGCGGGTGATCGCGAGGCGTTCGCCGCGCTCTACGAGGAGTACGCGCGGTCGGTCTACAACCATGCCTACCGGCTGACCGGCGATTGGTCGGCGGCCGAGGAGGCCTTGTCCGAGACCTTTCTGGCCGCCTGGCGTACCCGGCACGCCGTCGAGCCGGAGGGCGGCTCGCTGCGGCCGTGGCTGCTGGGTATCGCCACGAACAAGGCTCGCAACGCCAACCGCGGTATCGGGCGACGCCTGGCCTTTCTGGCCCGCCGACCCGACCCGGAACCGGTGGCGGACATCGCGGACGCCACGGCCGGACGCGTCGACGACACACGGCGGCTCGCCGCGGTCCGGCAGGTACTGGGCCGACTCCACCGCCAGGAACGCGAGGTGCTGGCCCTCTGCGTCTGGTCCGGGCTGGACTATGCCGAGGCCGCCGAGGCCCTGGGCATCCCGGTCGGCACCGTGCGGTCGCGGCTGTCCCGCGCCCGTACCCGCCTGCGACGACTCACCGACGAGCAGCTCCGCCGGACACCGGACGGGCCCGTGCGGGAAGCACGACCCGGAGAAGAGATCCGGTCCGGAAGGGAACCCCGCCAACGCCGCGGAGAGGTAGAGAACAGGGCCGCGTTCGTGGCCCAGCCCATCCAGGAGGAAGCCCGATGAACGACCGTACCTCCGGCCTCGAACGGGCCGAACGCGAGGAACTGGCCCGGCTGCTGCCGGCCCCGGCCGATCGGGACCTGCCCCCGGGCCGTCATCTCCACCACAAGGACACCCTGATGCGTCTGATCGACCAGGACGGCGACCGCACCACCGCCCGCCCCCGACCCCGCCTGCTGCGCCCCGCCGTCCTGCTGCCCGCCGCCGGACTGGCACTGGGCGGGGTACTGCTCACCACGCTCACCGTGACCGGCCGCGATCACGCTCCGGCGTCGTCCGCCGGGGGCACCGGCTCCGAGGTCACGGCCCCGCGTGCCGGCGCGGCCGTGCTGCTCGACCGAATCGCCTCGGTCGCCTCGAAGAGCGACGAACAGACGGTCTTCGGCGACCAGTTCGTGTACGTGAGGACACTGCAGTCCGAGAACGAGGGCGAGTTCGACGGCCCGGTGAAGCTGACCGCGCCCCGTGAGCGCGAGGTCTGGATGACGCAGAAGCAGGGACCGGTGATCGACGAAGGCCTGATACACCAGGACGGCTCGTACTTCCCGATCACCGTCGGGGTCCCGGACGGCGAGACGCCCGTCGGCTACCCGGCGGGCCTCAACCGGCCGACGTACACGTGGCTGGCCACCCTGCCCACCGACCCCGACGCCCTGCTCCGGAGGCTCACCACCGAGATCACCAGGGACCAGGACGCGCGTGATACCCCGGCCGAGGACCGGGACCCCGACCAGGACGCCTTCGGCGCCATCGGTGGGCTCCTGCGGGAGACGGTGATGCCGCCGAAGACCGCGGCAGCCCTCTACAAGGCCGCGGCGAAGATCCCCGGCGTGACCGAGGACTCCGACGCGGTGGACGCGGCCGGCCGGCACGGGATCGGCGTGGCCCGCGACAACACCCGGACCGGTTGGCGCACCGCCTGGATCTTCGACCGCACCACCCTGGAGTACCTGGGCGAACGGACCTACCTCGTCAGGGACACCTCCATGGGCAAGAAGGGCACCCTGATCGGCCAGTCGGCAGTCCTGGAGCGCGCGGTCGTCAACGCCCTCCGCGAAAGGCCGTCGACCAGCAGGCCGTCGACGACGACCTGATCCCGACAGAGGGCCGGCGGGGCTGGGGCTGCCGGAGTGCGGCTACGGGCCCCGGCCCCGCCTGCTCTCCTTACGCGTCGGCCTAGCTCGTCCAGCTGTGGGCAACGTCGACGACGACCCGGTCGGCCAACTGGATCACGCGGAACGGCAGTCGGGCGCGGACGCCGACAGCGACCTGCGTCTGACCTTCGAAGGTGCCGCCGAACCGGGTGTCCCGGAAGGTGTTGTACCCGCTGATGTTCACGCTGGGCAGCGGCTTGCCCACCTTGCCCGGATAGGTCGGCACGCCGGCCTCCAGGTCGAAGCTCCACGCGCCGACGCGGATGGCGAGGATCGCCCCGCCGGTCACCGGGATGTACTGACCGGAGGGATCGGCGTAGAACCGGTCCACGTACTGGACGTTGTAGCCGACCTGGCCACCGCCGGGTATGTCGAACACGACGCGGTCGTAGCACTCGTGCTGTCCGGTCCTGACGTCCGTCAGGTGATCGGCGCCCATGACGGCGCCACCGCTCTTGGCGCCGCTGCCCCAGCCCGTCGGGCAGGCCGCCGCCGTGCGCGGGTACTCCGCCGGAGCGGCGTCCGCGGTGCTCGCCGCCGTCCCCAGCATCGCGCCCGCGAGCGCGAGTGCCGTCCCTGCTGCCCTGATACCTCGCATGATGTCCCCCTTGGTCGTGCAACTCTGGCATCTGGTGAGACGGTCCGTAATACCGGAAGGTTGTACGCCAGGCAGGACAATTGGGCAATCCTGCCGTCGGCGAATTTCCCGGGATACTGGTCGCTCATGGATATCAAGCACGGGTTCGACCCCTTCGCGCCGGGCTGCGAGGTCGACGTGCTGAGATCCCGATTGTGAGGCTGTGAGGCGGCGCGACGGGGACCCGCAGGTGTGCGGGTTGCCGCGCGGTGGTCAGGATGTGTTCAGGTTCCTGGTGGCACGGTCGCGTTTCATGACATCCGAGACCGCCAAGACCTCCGAGACAGCGACGGGCCACAGGTCTGTCCGCACCGCCCCGGGCCACCGACCGCACTGGAACAAGGTGCCCGAAGTCACCGTGTACTTCTGGGTGATCAAGGTGCTGTGCACGACGGTCGGCGAGACCGCGGCCGACCTGCTGAACGAGAAGGCCGGCCTGGGCCTGACCGGAGTCTCACTGCTGATGAGCGGGCTGCTGGCGCTGGTCCTCGTCGTCCAGTTCCGTACCAGCGCCTACCGTCCCGGCGTGTACTGGACGGCCGTGGCCCTGATCAGCGTGGTCGGCACCCTGATCAGCGACAACCTCACCGACAACATGGGCGTACCGCTGACCACGAGCACCACCGTCTTCGCGATCGTCCTCGCGATCGTGTTCGCCGCCTGGTACCGCAGCGAGCGGACCCTGTCCATCCACAGCATCGACACGCTGCGCCGCGAGTCCTTCTACTGGTTGGCGGTGCTGTTCACCTTCGCTCTGGGCACCGCGGCGGGCGACCTGGCCGCCGAGCGTATGGCACTGGGCTACTGGGTCTCCGCGCTCCTGTTCGCCCTCGCGATCGCCGCCGTCGCGGTGGCACGCTTCGCGCTCGGGTTGAACGCGGTGTGGAGCTTCTGGATCGCGTACGTCCTCACCCGTCCGCTGGGCGCCTCGATGGGCGACTACCTCTCGCAGCCCACCGGCGACGGCGGCCTGGGCATGGGCACCGTGGTGACCAGCGTGCTCTTCCTCGCGGTCATCCTCGGACTGGTGGTGTTCCTGGCAGTGACACGCAAGGACGTCACCGAGCGGGAAGACCTCGCCGGTACGGCATAGCGGCCCGCGGGGCAGGCGGTTGAGGAGCGCCCCGCGCCCCGCAGGAACGGAACGGCGGACTGGTAGGCCGGCCGTGCTGCCGGCGATCCTGGTCGGCCTGATGTCGTATGCCCAGGTCCTGGAGTGCCGCACCGCCGCTTCGGATACGGAGGCCGTCGAGAGGGCGGGGCCGTCAGCCGGCGGGCAGTCCGACGGTGAACCGGGCCCCGGGCACGTGCCCGGGATCGTAGGACACTTCACCTCCGACGGAGCGGGCCAGGCGTCGCGCCAGCGGCAGGCCGAGGCCCGCTCCGCCGTGTCCGTCGCAGGCGTCGGCCCGGTGCCCGGGCTGGAAGAGCCGGCCCGCGAACGACGGCGGCACGCCGGGCCCGTCGTCGGCGACATCGATGCTGACGCCGCCTGCTGGCTCCCGCCGAGCGGTGACGGTGACCTGCGAGGTGGCGTAGCGGACGGCGTTGGCGAGCAGCGGACTGACGATACGTTCGAGGAGGGCGGCCTGGGCCCCGGCCCGCAGTGCGTGCTCTCCGCGTACGTCGACCGTCACCCGAGCCGGTGTCTCCAGGCGGGCGGCGAGTCGGTGCATCGCCGGCAGGATCTCGGCAGTGCCAGGGGTGCTGGTCGTGCCCTCGCGGGCGTCGTTGAGCAGGGTGTCGCAGATCGTACGCATGGACAGGGCGGCGTCGGCGATCACCTCGTGGGTGGCCTCGGTGTCGGCCGCCGAGCGGGGACGGTCCCGCCACCAGTCGAGTTCGGCGATGATCCGGCTGAGCGGAGTGCGCAGTTCGTGCGACAGCTCGCCGGTCAGCAACTGCTCACGGTGCAGAACGGCGCGGATGCGGTCCAGCAACGCGTCCAACGACGCCCCCAGACGCGCGAGTTCGGCGGGACGCCGGACAGCCGCGAAACGGTCCTCGGAAGTGACGGCACTCCACTGGGTGGCCTGGTCGGTCATGGCGCCCACGGGACGCAGCGCGCGTCCGACAGCGAGACGCGTCAGCAGGTAGGTGCAGGCGAGCATGACGGCGTCGAGACACAGTGAAGCCCAGAGCAGGGTGGCGGCCGAACTCCGGTAGGGGGAGAGATCCAGCGCGGTGACGACGGTCACCGTGCTCCGCCCGCCGGTCACGGGCACTCCGCACAGCCGGGCGAGGCCCGGTTCGTCGACGGTCACGCAGTGGCTTCCGCCCCGCTGGGCGAGTTCGCCGGCGGCATGGGCCAGCGGGTTGTCGGCTGTGGTGGACGGCGGCTGTTCGAGCAGCCGTGTGTCCGCGTAGATCCACACGTTGGTGTCGAGAAGCCGGTCGTTGACGGTTTCCAGGACGCGTACGGTGCGGCCGCTCGTGTCGATGGTGGTGGCTACGGCGGCGGCGCGGGCGTGCAGTTCGTCGTCGGCCTGCTGCTGCAGGCGGTGGCGGATGAGGGTGTTGAACGCGACGGTGAGGACCACCATCAGGAGGGCGGCGGTGGTGAGGGCCACCAGGGACAGACGGCCTCGTAGGGTGCGCGGCGCCAGGCGGGAGAACACGGAGTTCATGACAGACGATGGCCGATTCCTCTGGAGGTGGTGATCGTCAGGGCGCTGCCCGCCTCGCGTAGTTTGCGACGCAGCCGGGTCAGGTACTGGTCGAGGGTGTTGTCGCTGACCTGGGCGCCCTCGGGCCAGCCTGCTCTGAGCAGTTCGCGTCTGCGCACGACACCACCGGCGCCCGCCATGAGGACGGCGAGGAGTCGGAATTCCGTCGGGGTCAGATCGACCGGGGTGCCGTGCACGCCGACGCTGTGCCGCACTGCGTCCAGGACGAGGTCGCCGACCGTGGCCGGCGGGAGGGGCGCGGCGCGTTTGACGGCTGCCCGCAGCCGGGCGGCGAGTTCGGCGAGGTGGAAGGGTTTGGGCAGATAGTCGTCGCCCCCCGCGGAGAATCCCGACAGCCGGTCGGTGAGCCGGTGACGGGCGGTCAGGAAGATGACGGGGGACAGGAACCCGTTCGCCCGCATCGCCTGGCACACGTCCCGTCCGTCGGCGTCGGGCAGCCCGACGTCCAGGACGGCCGCGGCGATGTCATCGGTGGCCAGCCGCAGGGCGGACGCCCCGTCCGGCGCGGGCACGGGGTCGAAGTCCTCTTCGCGCAGGCCGCGCAGCAGGACGTCACGCAGGGCGTGGTCGTCCTCGACGACCAGGATCTTGTGGCGCATGGTCCTCCGCCGGCTCTTGGCCGGTGTGCGTCGTGGCCTGGACAGATTCTTCGGGCAGCCACCACGTGGCGGCGCACAGCCACAGCCCGAGCCAGCCGAGGGCGAACAGCCAGCCGCCGACGACATCGGTGAACCAGTGCACCCCGAGGTAGACACGGGTCAGTCCGACCAGCGCGCCCCAGCAGCCGACGACGAGGGCGAGCAGGTTCCGGCCGCGTGGGGCGCGCACGTACACCGCTATGACGAGGAGCCCGGCGGTGAGCGCGGCGGTGGTGGCGTGGCCGGAGGGGAAGGCCCATCCCGAAGCGTGTGTGGCCCAGTCCGCGGGGGCCGGGCGAGGCCGGGCGACGAGTTCCATCACGCCGTGGCGAGCCGCCTGCGCCGTCCCGAGGCAGACGAGACAGAGAGCGGCGGCGACGGCCCGTCGGCGCGGAGTGCGCCCGGCGATGATCCCGGCCAGCGCCGCGAGGACGTACGGGATGACGCCGGTGCCGGTTGCGGTCAGACCGTGGGCCAAGGCCACCGCCACGTCCGGGCGGTGACCGACGGACCAGGACGTCAGATCCTCGTCGCCGTACAGGGGCTTTCCGTCGCCGAGGACGACCATGGTCAGCACGACGAACGCCGTCCACGCACCCAGGCCGACGCTGCCCGCCAGTTCGCGGACGTCGCGGCGGTTCATGACGCCACCAGGAGCGGACGCAGCCGCGTGCCGGTGGTCCACCTGGCCAGGGCATCGGGACGCCGCCGCAGCAGCACTGTCGTGGACAGACCGACCAGCGCGCCGACGACGATCCCCGCCGCGACGTCGTGGGGATAGTGCGCGCCGACCCAGACCCGGGAGACCGCCATCGCACAGGCCGCCAGGGCCGCCACCGCACCGAGCCGACGGGCGACGCACCACAGCGCCACGGCGGACGCCGCGGCGATGGCCGCGTGGTTGCTGGGGAAGGACCAGTCGCCGGGCGCGGGACACGCCTCCAGGGTGGTCACGCGCAGGCTCCGGCAGGGCCGCACCTCACGCACCACCAGTTTCAGGACGGCATCGACTCCGTACGCCACGACCACGATCACCGGCACGGCCAGCGCGGTCAGCGCGGCCGTGGCACTCACCCGACGCGCCTGCCACCAGGCCACGGCCATCAGCACGGCGAACACCGCCAGACCGTACGTCGACCAGGTCGACACCACGTCGTCCAGCAGGCCCGGCGAGCGACGGGCGAGATCCACCACGTCGGTGTAGGCGAAACCGTCGATCGACGAGCCGCTCAGCGCGAGGATCATCCGCGGGTCTCCTTCGTCTTGGCGGCCCGGCGGGAGCGGTAGAACTCGGAAGCGACCGGAACCAGCGACACGGCCACGATCACGGCGACGATCGGCAACAGATAGCGGTCCACGTCGGGGACGGAGGAGCCCAGCGCGTATCCGCCCAGTGTCAGACCCACACTCCACACGAGCCCGCCGACGACCTGCCACAAGGTGAACGTCCGTACCGGCACCCCCAGCGCGCCCGCGATCGGATTGAGGACGGTCCGTACCACCGGCACGAACCGGGCCAGCATGATCGCCTTCGCGTGCCCGTACCGCTGCAACAGCTCCTCGGCCCGGTGCGCACCTTCCCGCAGGCGGACCGAACGGCCGCGGGCCAGGAGAGCCCCGCCCGCCTTCCGGCCGAGCAGATAGCCGCACTGTGCCCCGGCGAGGGCACCCACGGCCGCGGCCACCAGCAGCGGGGCGAGCGACAGCCTCACATCGCGCTCGCCACTCCCCGTACACAGCAGCCCCGCCGTGAACAGCAGGGAGTCGCCGGGCAGGAAGAAGCCGATCAGCAGGCCCGTTTCGGCGAACAGCACCACGCCGACGCCCAGCACGCCGAAGGCGGAGAGCAGCGACGACGCGCTGAGGACGTTCACCGCGAGGTCCGATGCCGTGAACAAGGGGGGTGCCGTCATGGGACGCGGGCCCTCTCATACTGGACGGGCGGGGGCACGCGACAGCGGCCACCCGAGTGACTACAATTCTGTAGACGGTCTACTGAACTGTAGACGATGACAGGGTGAGGATCGTTCCCATGACCGACGCGAAGGACGAACGCCGGCCGGCCGGTGAACTCGAAGCAGCCGTCATGGCCGCCCTGTGGGCCGCAGGCGTGCCCCTCACCGCCGGGGAGGTGCAGACCGGACTCGCCTCCGACCTGGCCCGCACGACGGTGACGACGATCCTTTCCCGCCTCTACGACAAGGGTGTCGTCGACCGCCGTCCACAAGGGCGCGGCTTCGCCTACCACCCCGTACAGGACGCGCCGGGGCTCACCGCGCGGCGCATGCACACCGAACTCGACCGTGATCGGGACAGCGACCGCGAGACGGTCCTGGCCCGCTTCGTCGCCCAGCTCACCCCGGACGACGAACAACTCCTGCGACAACTGCTGGAGGACGAGTGACAACCCTCCTGCTGCTGATTCCGCTCCTGCTGCCCCTGGTAGCGCCGCCGCTCGCCCGACGGGTTCTCGAACGGCTGGCCCCGGCCACCGCGCTGTGGGCGCTCGCCACCGTCGTCCTCGTACTGGCGGGTGCCTGTGTGGCCGCCCTGGGCTCCCTGGTGCTGACCGGACTGCTCAAACTCCCCGCGTTCGCGGCGCTCGGTGAACTCGTCCACCCCCTGCGCACCCCGTCGGGCTCCCTGATCCTCCCCGCGTCCGCCATCGCCACCGGCCTGGTACTCGTCGGCGCCTGGACCCTCGCCCGCTCGGTGCTGCGGCAGACGCGCGCCTTCCGCACCGCCCACGCGGAGGCCGACCGACGGCCCGCGGCAGGCGACCTGTGCGTCGTCGACTCGCCCGAGCCGGACGCGTACGCCCTGCCCGGACGCCCACACCGCATCGTCGTCACCACCGCCATGCTGCGCAGCCTCGGACCGGACGAGCGCGAGGCACTCTTCGCTCACGAGCGCGCCCACAACGCCGGTGGCCACCACTACTTCCTGGCCGCCGCCGAACTCGCCGCACACTGCCACCCCGCACTGCGCCCCGCGCGCGCCGTCATCCGGCTGGCCGCCGAACGCGCCGCCGACGAAGCGGCGGCCGCCGCCGTCGGGGACCGGCGCCTCCTGGCTCGGGCCATCGCCCGTGCCGCCCTCGCAGGTCGGAGCGCGCGCTCCAGCCGCCCCGACCTCGCTCCGGCGGCGACGACCGGCCCCGTACCCCAGCGGGTCGCGGCGCTCCTCGCCGCTCCCGCGCCGCGTCCGCGCGCCCTGTGTGCCATCGCCTTGCTCCTCGCCGCCTGCACGGCGCTGTCCGCCGCCGCCGCGACGGCCGGCGCGGTCGCCTTCCACCACGAGGTCGAGGTCGCGCAGGGCGAAGCCCCACGCTGACACCCGCGGGGCGGGCACGAATCTCGACCGCCGACCGCCGACCGATGCGTCATCGTCGACGTCGGCCCTGGGGGCTAGCCCTGGTCAAGGCCCGTCGACTCGCCGGTCACCCACTCGCTCCACGGCATGTTCCAGTCGCTGAGGCCGTTGTCCGGGGCCAGCACGGTTTTGTCCTCGGAGTTCTTGACGATCACGACGTCGCCGATCATCGAGTGGTCGAAGAACCACGCGGCGGGTTGCCTGCCGTCGCCCCCGCCCCTGACATCCTTCAGGCCTACGCAGCCATGGCTGGTGTTGGCCTTGCCGAAGACCGAGTCGGCGGCCCAGTAGTTGCCGTGAACGAACGTGCCCGAGTCGGTCAGGCGCATGGCGTGCGGTACGGCCCTGATGTCGTACGAGGGTTTGCCGTTCTTCTCCGTGAGGCCGACGCTCGCACCGTTCATATGGGTGTGCCCGAACTTCTCGGAGATCACCATCCGGCCGTTGTGCGTCGGATGCTCGGGGCCGCCTGACGAGATAGGGACGGTCCTGATCGTCCTGCCGTCCCGTACGACGGTCAGCCGCTTCGTCCTCGCGTCCACGGTGCTGATCTGGCTCCGGCCGATCGTGAACGTGACAGTCCTCCGGACGCCCTGGCGATCGAGTGTGACGGTGACGGTGGAGCCGGGCTTCCAGTAGTGCTCGGGGCGGAAGTCCAGACGGTGGTCGTTGAGCCAGTGGCCGACCACCTGCTGGCCGCTGCTGGAACTGACCTGGATCTCCGACCGTACCGCGGCCCGGTCGCTGATCGCCCGGTCGAAGTCGACCCTCACCGGCATACCCACACCGACGGTCGAGCCGTCCTCGGGGGAGAGGTGCCCGATGAAGTCATTGGCCGGGGAGACCGTGGTGATCGTGGCGCTGTCGGTGGCGGAACGGCCCGCGGCGTCCTCGGCCTCCGCGGCGATCTGATACCTCGTGGCACGCTCCAGCCGGCCGTTCGGCTTCCAGGAGGTGCCGTCCGCGGACAGAGTGCCCGGTATCTCGGCGCCGGTCGCGATGGCGGTCATGGTCACCTGGGTGAGCTTCCCGCGGCTGACGGTGACGCCGACCGGGTCGTTGGCCCCGACGCCGTACGCGCCCTGCCCGGGCGTTATGTCCATTCGGGCGTCGGAGGCCACCTGAGCGCCCGCCTGTTGGGCTTCTGCCTGCGATGCCGGGACGTTCCCGGCCTTGTTGCCGTCGTCGGCGGCGGCGTCGCTCACGCCGCCGAGGGCCGTGACCGCGAGTACGCCGCCAATTGCGCCGGTCGTGGCCAACAGTCCGGTGCGTCGTTTGCTGAGCATGATGAAACGCTTCTCCCATGGCACTGGATTTGCATCCCTGAGCCGATCGCCGAGTGGTGCAACCGGCCTGGAAACCATAGGCATGCATTTATCGATAAATGGATAAATTGTGGCGAAGGGCACCGTTCGCGACGGGGCGCTCCCGGCCGAACGGCGCCGAAATCATCGGACAACAGGACAACGAGGCGCCGGCCGGTCGTGGACGGTCGAAGAATCTGTCAGCCGACCCGAAGACCGACCGCCAGCGTCAGTTCGAGGACCCGGCGTGGCGATGCCAGATCCGGAAACAGCTCCCGCAGCTGCGACATCCGGTACCGGACCGTCTGGGGATGGACGAACAACGCCGCCGCCACCTCGTCCCGCCTGCCCTGGTGCAGCAGCCACTCCCGCAGGGTCTCCTCCAGTCGCCGTGCGGTCGCGGCAGGCAAGGTCCGCAACGGTGCGAGGGCTCGGGCACGCAGGTCCGTGAACGCGTCCGCGTCGGCGCTCAGCACCAGCTCGGGCAGGTGGTCCTCCGTGTCGCGAATGTCGGAGGAGAGCATGCGCGCGCGTACGGCTCTCGCGTACGAGGCCGACGCACGAGTCCATGGCCGGGCCGGACCGACCACGGCCGTGCGGTCGGTCATCTGCCGCAAGAGATGTGATCGGTCGGCATCGGGGACGAGCAGCACACCGGTGGCGTCCGGCAGATCGTCCAGGACGAGCGTGCTCGGGTCGAGCGCGCGGTAGGCGGTCCGGGCCTGGGCGGCGGGCAGCAGGACAGCGGTCAGCGACACCGGAGGCTGCCACCCCGCCCGTTGGACAGAGGCCAGCAGCACCTCCGGGCTCGCGTCGGCGAGGAGGTCGCGTGCCAGTTGTTCGAGGTGGCGCTCCTGGGCCCTGCCCCGGGCGGCCAGTTCGTCGGCGTGGCCCGCGGCGCTCGCGGCGGAGAGCTCGTCGATGTAGGCGAAGGTCAACTCGGCGAACTTGGCGACCTCGGCGGCGGGCAGACCCGCGGGTACGGCTCCCGCGGCCAGGCCTCGCCAGGCCACACGGGCGCCGACGCGGTAGGCGCTGAGCAGGGCGTCCATCGAACGGCCGTCGCGCACCTCGCCCCGGCCCAGCTCGTAGGCCGCGTCACCGGCGTCGCCGCCCGTGGCGTTCCCGCTCGCCAGGTCCAGATAGTGCCCCAGGGCGGTACGGACGGCACGGCGGATGGTGGCGCCCATGTGCCCCGAAAGAGCGTTGGCATAGGGAGGGACCTCGTCGATGATCGCCTGGACGACCTCGTCGGCGGTGGTCTTCAGCGCGGCCCGCAGTGCGGTGACCGTCGTCTCATCCAGGGCCAGTTCGCTGGCCCTCCGGATTGCATGGCTCATGTCTTTGTTCCCTGCGAACAATTCGGCCGACCAGATTTACGTCCTGCGGTCAGGACTTTACGCCCTGAGGCACAGCAAGCTGGAGTCATGACGAGTACAGCCCTCCGCAGCAGGGCGAGGAAACTGCTGGAGATGGTCACGACGCCGCTGCTGCCGTCGGACTACCTCGACCTGGTCAGTCCGCTGCGTGCGGGCGCTGACCTGCGTGGGCGCATCGAGGCCGTGCACCCCGAGACGGCTGATGCCGCGACCGTCGTGATCAGACCGGGACGGGGCTGGCGCGGCCACACGGCCGGTCAGTACATGCGGATCGGGGTCGACGTCGACGGAGTACGCCTGTGGCGGGCCTACTCCATCACCTCGCCGACCGACCGCCGGGACGGCCGCGTCACGATCACCGTGAAGGCGATCCCGGACGGCAAGGTCAGCAACCACCTGGTCCGCAGGGCGAAACCAGGCACGCTGATCCAGCTCGACCAGGCGACCGGTGACTTCGTGCTGCCGCGGGCGAAGCCCGCCAAGGTGCTCTACCTGACGGCCGGCAGCGGCGTCACGCCGGTGATGGGCATGCTGCGCGACACCGAGTTCGACGACGTCGTCATGGTCCACTCCGCGCCACAGCCGCAAGACGTGATCTTCCGCGCCGAACTGCACGACCTGGTCGCAGCCAAGAAGCTGCGGCTCACCGAGCTGCACACCGACACGGACGGCAAGCTCGACATCGCCCGTCTCGAGGAACTCGTGCCCGACTGGGCCGAGCGCGAGACCTGGGCCTGCGGGCCCGCGGGCCTGCTCGACGCCGCAGAGAAGCACTGGACCGAGCACGGCGTCCCCGAGCGCCTGCACACGGAACGCTTCCGCCCCGGAATCGTCGTCACCGGCGACGGCGGCGAGGTCACGTTCAGCGCCACCGGCAAGACCGTCGACGCGGACGGCGCCACGCCGCTGCTGGACGTCGGTGAGGAGGCCGGCGTGCTCATGCCGTCCGGGTGCCGCATGGGCATCTGCTTCGGCTGCGTCACGCCGCTCAAGGCGGGCGCCGTCCGCGACCTACGCACCGGCGAAGTCACCGAAGCCGAGCCGGGCGTCCTCATCCAGACCTGTGTGTCCGCCGCCGCGGGCCCCTGCGACATCGAACGGTAGGAACACCTTGACCGCCATCGACCCCACCGCCCACCTGACCGCGGAGCAGATCGAGGAGCTCGGCCGCGAGCTGGACGCGATCCGCGACGAGGTGATCGCCGACCGCGGCGAGAAGGACGCCGCCTACATCCGCAAGGTCATCTCGGCGCAGCGCAAGCTCGAACTCGTCAGCCGGGGCGTGCTGCTGTTCTCGATCTTCCCGCCCGCGTGGCTGATCGGCACCGCCGGTCTGTCCGTGGCGAAGATCATGGACAACATGGAGATCGGCCACAACATCCTGCACGGCCAGTGGGACTGGATGCGGGACCCGAAGATCCACTCCACCACCTGGGAGTGGGACCACGTCTCGCCGTCCGAGCAGTGGAAGCACTCGCACAACGAGCTGCACCACACGTACACCAACGTGATCGGCAAGGACAACGACCTCGGCTACGGCATCATGCGCGTCGACGAGGACCAGCGGTGGCACCCGTTCCACCTCGGCCAGCCGCTGTGGAACTTCCTCAACGCCTGCTTCTTCGAGTACGGCATCGCGGCGTACGACCTGGAGCTCGGCAAGAACCTGCACAAGCGCCGCCGCAACAACCCGGAGTTCCGCGAGCGGGCCAGGGCCGTGGGCCGCAAGATCCGCAAGCAGGTGCTCAAGGACTACGTGATCCACCCGCTGCTGTCGGGCCCGTCGTTCCTCACCACGCTCGCCGCCACGTTCACCGCGAACCTGGTCCGGAACGTCTGGACCCACTCGGTGATCATGTGCGGGCACTTCCCCGAGGGCGTGCAGGTCTTCGAGCGCCGTTCGATCAAGGGCGAGACGCGCGGCCAGTGGTACCTGCGCCAGATGATGGGCTCGGCGAACATCAGCGGCAGCAAGGCCATGCACTTCATGTCCGGCAACCTGTCGCACCAGATCGAGCACCACCTGTTCCCGGATCTGCCGAGCAACCGGTACGCCGAGGTCGCGGTGAAGGTGCGCGCGTTGTTCGAGAAGTACGAGCTGGAGTACGTCACCGGGCCGCTGCCCAAGCAGGTCTTCTCCGCGTGGCACAAGGTCTTCCGCCTCTCGCTGCCGAACAAGAAGCCCAAGACCAGGACGCCGGACCGCGAACAGGAGCTCGTCGCGGCCTGATTCCCGATAGCGGTCCGGGTCTTTCGGTCGTACCGACGCACCCCGGTTTCGGTGAGATCCGTCGCGGACAGTGGGCGACCACGACCGCGACGGCCCGCTGTCCGGCTGTCCCGACACCTGGACGCGCGCCAGGAGCGCGGCTCGCAGCCGGCGGCAAGCGCGCCCGGCGCGGGGTGGTAGGGCACTGACCTGCCACGGTCAGCCCAACTCGGCATCCGCCGAGCAGAACGGTGCCGCCCGTGTCGGTGCCCGTACAGCACGCCCACGGCTTGCCGGACGGGCGTCGCGGTCACGGTGCGCTGCGGCCGCTCAGAGGTGGCCGTCCAGGAACTCCCGTACCTCGGCGCTGGTCATGGGCCCCGTGCCGTCCGCCACCGCCACTCCCTCCTTCAGCAGCACGTAGGACGGGGCCGCGGTGATCCCGTATCGCTCGGTTGCGGCCGGACAACGCGTGATGTCGGCGCGGACGGCCGTGAGGCGGCCTGCGTAGTCGTCGGCGATGCCACCCATGACGAGGTCCATCGCCCGGCAGGGCTCGATCGCCTTGGGCCATGTCCCGGTGAAGTATGCGAGCACCGGAACTCCGCTCATCCCGAGGATGAAACTGAACTCCGCGTCCTCACGGGGTTGGTGAACCCGCTTCGCCATGGAGGCTCCTGACCTCGTGTTCCGTCATTCCATCCCCATCATCCCGCCTCTGGTGACCCGGCCCGGACACCCTGCCGACCGCCCCGCCGGTCACCCGGCTCGCAGCCCGCCACGCGCCCATGGGCCGGCTCGTGCCGAACAGGTGCAGGCGGCCGGCAGGTTCACCTTGGCCTCACGTCGACGCGACCGCGCGGCCGGTGATCCTCCGTCAGCGGCGCCGGCCGGTGGCCAGGATGACGAGGAACTGGCCGCCACCCGCCTCGATGTCGGCTGTCACCGGCAGCCCAGGGGTCAGCCGGGAGAACCGGTCCACCAGCCAGTCCGCCGCCTCTTGGGCGTCCTGCCTGGTCGGACAACGGCCCACCATCTCGCGGCCCCCCTTGCGCTCCAGCCGCGCGGCAACCGTGATCAGCGACGCGGGTTCCACCACGTACAGGCGGTCCGGCCAGGCGATGACCACCTTGACCGCACCCTTGCGGGTGTTGCACCCACGGTGTGCGAGCCGCTCGGCAACCTTGGCCTTCCGGTCGGCGGTCCGGCTGTCAACGCTGGGCCCCTGCGGGTCGTTCACGGATTTGTCGGGGTCGACCGGTTCGTCGCACACCCAGCATCGCCAGCCGTCGCGCTCGGCCACATCATCAAGGGAACTCATCGAAGCAAGCTAGCCTGTCCGGCCGCCACACCGCGCACCAGGGCCTCGGCGTTCAGGCGAGCTGTCGTCCGTATCGCTCCTGCATTACGCGAGAATGATCAATTGTCTCCGCCGCCGCCCGGGGGCACCAGCCTCGGGGTGAAGCTCGCCGTGGTACCGCAGGCATCAGCGAATGTCACTCCCGACAACTCCACGTTGATCAGGCAGGTGGCGAGGCCGAGGAACTCTTCGTGGACGTCGTCGCGTCGTGCCCAGCGGATGCGCAGACGGCGGAAGCCATGCAGCCAGGCGATCGTGCGCTCGACGACGTAGCGGAAGATCCCACTGCCACGCCCCGATCCGCAGCAGGCGGCCCACTTGATCCAGAGGGTGTGATCCGGAGGGCCGCGCGACGCACGCCTACGGTTTACGTCGACCCGGCGACCTTCGTGACCGACCCTTTCGGCGCGGGTGCACGGGCATCCGGGCCTCTGGCCGAGCTCTCCGTACCCGGTCCGGCGCCGCAACGGTGTTCGACGGGTGGGGTGACGCGGCGATTCGGGCGGCGGGCAACGGCCGGCAGGGTGCGGTCGGCACCGCCGAGTTCCCGGTGGCCCCCGCCCCCCATTGACGGGTGCATGTCTATTTTCGGCCATGCACCCACAACGTCCAGGCACGAAAAGGTACTTCCGCACAGGAGCACCCGTCTGACATCTTGCGTCCACCACTCGTTTCGTACGGCCCGGCCGGTGCTATCCGCACGGTCGGGCCGTCTTCGGAGGACGCATTGATACCCCACATATCCGGCCGCCCCAGACGCACGCTGGTGCTGGCGGCCACGCTCGGCGCCGCTCTCGCGTTCGGCGCCCCCGGCGCCCTCGCGGGTACGCTTCCCGTCGCCCCCTCCACCGCGCCGGCCGCCAAGGCCCAGTCTCCGGCCGCCGTACCGGCTGCCCTGAGTGCGACCTGGGTGGCCGGCACGCGTGCCTACCTCGTGATCACCGCCCCCGGTGACAGTTCGGCGGTCCGCTCCGCGATCGCGGCCAACGGCGGCAGCGTCTTCTCGAACTTCGACGCCATCGGCGTGATCGTCGCCCACTCGGCGTCCAGCGGATTCGCCGCCACCATGCGCGCCGTCACCGGCGTGCAGCAGGTCGGCGCCACGCGCACCTCGGACGTCCCGGCCGACGCCTACACGCCGGCGCTCCCGGCCAATCCGGCCCAGGCCTCCACCCCGGCCGGAGAACCGGTCCGGGCCGACATGAGCCAGATCAAGGCCGACCAGGCCTGGGCCGTGAACCCGGGCTCCGCCTCCGTCAAGGTCGGCATCCTGGACACCGGTGTGGACGACCAGCACCAGGACCTGGCGCCCAACTTCGACGCGGCCGACTCGGTCTCCTGCGCCTACGGCAAGCCCGACACCCGTGCCGGCGCCTGGCGGGACGTCGACACGCACGGCACCCACGTAGCGGGCACCGTCGCCGCGGCCAAGAACGGCAAGGGCGTCGTCGGTGTGGCCCCCGGGGTGAAGATCGCCGCGGTCCGGGTCGCAGAGCCGGGCAACTCCTTCTTCTTCGCCGAGAACACCATCTGCGGCTTCGTCTGGGCCGGTGACCACGGCTTCCAGGTCACCAACAACAGCTATTACACAGACCCGTGGCAGTTCAACTGCCCGGACAACATCGACCAGGCCGCCATCATCGAGGGCGTCAAGCGCGCCCAGGAGTACGCCGAGAGCAAGGGCTCCCTCCAGATCGCCGCCGCGGGCAACGAGAACTACGACCTCGCCCACAAGACGACCGACTCCGCGAGCCCGAACGACTCGACGCCGACCACCCGCACCATCACCAACGCCTGCCTCGACATCCCGACCGAGCTCCCGGGCGTGGTCACGGTCGCGGCCAACGGCACGGGCGTCACCAAGGCCTCGTTCTCCAACTACGGGCAGGGCGTCATCGACGTCGCGGCGCCGGGCAGCAGCGTGTACTCCACCGTCCCCGGCGGCGGCTACGGCAGTAAGAGCGGCACCTCGATGGCCACCCCGCACGTGGTCGGCGTGGCGGCGCTCATCGCCAGCGCCAACCCGGGCATCACCCCGGCGCAGCTCCGAGCCAAGCTGGCCGCCCAGGCCAACGACATCGCCTGCCCCTCGGACAGCCGCTGCACGGGCACGACGGCCAACAACTCGTTCTTCGGCGAGGGACAGGTCGACGCCCTCAAGGCCGTCGGGGCCACCCCGCCGCCCGGCGCGTACTTCGAGAACCTCGCGGACTTCGCCATCAACGACAACGCGACCGTGGAGAGCCCGATCGCCGTCACCGGCGTGACCGGCAACGCCCCGGCCACCCTCAAGGTGGGCGTGGACATCAAGCACACCTACATCGGTGACCTGAAGGTCGACCTGGTGGCGCCGGACGGCACCGTCTACACCCTGCACAACCACACCGGCGGCAGCACCGACAACATCGCCCAGACCTACACCGTGAACGCCTCCTCGGAGGTCGCGAACGGCACCTGGAAGCTGCGAGTCAACGACAACGCGGCCTCCGACACGGGCACGATCGACGCCTGGAACCTGACCTTCTAGGGCAGGGCCCGGCAACGCCCGGGTACAGCTGCGGCACGCACTGCGCCGGCGACAACTCCTGCCCGAAGCCGCGGACAGGGCTGGCCGCGGTCTGGCCTGGGCTGCGAACTGCACGGCGGCGGAGGCCAGATGGCCCTGACCGCGGCGACGTACGCCGCGGTCGGGGCCCCATGCCGGACGCATCCCGGAAGGCATCGGACGGCCTGGGGCCGATGTCCAGAACACCGTGCGCCTCCCTTGAGGAGTCGCAGAGCCGCGACACCGCTACCCGACGGGCAGCGGTGTCGCGACTGCGCGCGCCGCGGCCCGAGGACCCCGGCCGGTCCCAGCGGCGGGCCGCCGACCGACGTGGCCTTTGCCTCTGGAGGCTTTCACTCCTGCTGCTCCGCGACCTGGTCGTCGCGTCGCAGACTTGGGAACGCCGGGTGCCCGGGCCAGTGGCGCCGGACGCGGTCGCAGGTCCGGATCGACCATCGGTTCGCGGCCCCCGCCCGTCCGTCGCAGCCGCCGCAACGGGGCCTTGCCGGAGGCCACTTCCTCCGCACCCAGCGACACGCTCGAACCTGACTGCCGGCACTGCCGGGTGCTCCTCCGTTGCACCAGTACCAGGCAAACGAGGCGGAGCGGGAAGCCAACGGGTCAATGGTCTGCGGGCCGTCACTTCGGGGCATCGTATGGTCAAGGGGAGTTCATCAAGCCATTTGCTCCGACGACGTGCCCGTTCCCGCCTGGGTCGCATCCGTGCCCCAGCTGGCCAGCAATCGTAGAGCCTCCGCCGACGGGGAGTTCGGTTCGGCGTGGTAGGTCACCAACATCTACTCGTGGGCGTCGGCCTGGTGGAACGATTCGAGGCGGAGATCGAGTTCGCCGACGAGCGGGTGGTGCAGGCGCTGGATACCGTGGCACTTCTCCTTGACGTCGTGGGTGGCCCACAGCCCCCTGAACTCCTCGCTCTTCACGGAGAGTTCGCCCACCAGGGCGGACAACTGCGGGTCGTCCGGATGGGAGCCGGCGTCCATACGCAGCTGAGAGACGACGTCGCTGGCTTTGTGCTCCCAGTTCACGAACAGGTCACGGTACTCGGGCCGCAGGAACACCAGCCGCGCCCAGTTCTGCTCCCTCGCCGGCAGCTCGGCCCAGTCACCGAAGACAGCCGCGGCCATCCTGTTCCAGACGAGGATGTCCGAGCGCCGCCCCACGAGGATCGCCGGAACACTGTCCATGGTGTCCAGCAGTGTCCGCAGGGGGCCCCGGACCTGCCGGCTGCGGCCGGCCGGCTTCTTCTTCTGCTGTTTCGGCTTCGCCAGGTGGGTGAGGTGGAGGCGCTCGGCGTCGCTCAGCCGGAGCGCGCGGGCGATGGCGTCGAGGACCTCCACCGACACGGTCCGCCCGTTGCCCTGTTCGAGCCGCGTGTAGTACGCCACCGACACCCCGGCCAGCTGCGCCAGCTCCTCGCGGCGCAGCCCCGGCACTCGTCGGTAACGCCCGAAGCCCCGCAGACCCACGTCCTCCGGCTTCAGCCGGGCCCGTCTGGTGCGCAGGAACTCACTGAGCTCGGCACGCGGGTCCAGAGCGCCGGCGGCGGGCTCGTGCACCGGTTCGGGGTGTTCGTCCATGCCGCAAGTATCCATCGTCGGACACACACCATCCTGACCCAATCAGTGGTAGGCACGGCGGACGTACACAGATCCGTGACCTGGGCGTATACCGGCCCGCCCGAGAGGCTGGTCACTGTGCCCGGCCGGAAGGCAGCCGGGGCGTGACCTGCATCAGGAACGGAGCACATCCCATGAGCGCAACAGGTGCGAAGGAGTCGAGGACGCGCCGGAGCGAACCGGCCGCGGAGGTGGTCGGCCGCCTTCGTGCGACGTTCAACACCGGTGTCACCCGAGGACTGGACTGGCGTGTCAACCAGTTGCAGCGGCTGCGGGCGCTGCTGGTGGAGAACGAGCAGGAGCTGATCCAGGCGCTGTGGGCGGATCTGCGGAAGAACGCCGCCGAGGCGAAGGTGCAGGAGATCGACTTCACCGTCGCCGACATCGACGAGGCACTGGCGAATCTCGAGAACTGGCTTCGGCCTCGTCCGGTCGAGGTTCCCGCCCATTTCGGCGCCGCGACCACGGCCTACACCACGTACGACCCGCTCGGGGTCGTCCTGGTGATCGCTCCGTGGAACTTCCCGCTGCACCTTCTCATCGACCCCATCATCGGCGCGCTGGCCGCCGGGAACACGGTGGTGGCCAAGCCGAGCGAGATGTCGGTGCACACCTCGGCAGTGGCGTCACGCCTCCTGCGAGAGTACTTCGACGCCGACGTCCTCACCGTCGTCGAGGGAGGCGCCGAGGAGACCACGGCCCTGCTGGCGCAGCGTTTCGACCAGATCTTCTACACCGGCAACGGCACGGTCGGCCGGATCGTCATGGCCGCGGCAGCCAAGCACCTGACCCCCGTCACGCTCGAACTCGGGGGCAAGTCGCCGGTTTTCGTGGCGCCCGACGCCGATGTGGAGGAGACCGCGAAGCGGCTGGTCGGCGCCAAGTTCGGCAACGCGGGGCAGCAGTGCATAGCCCCCGACTACGTACTGGCCGACCCTGCCACGGCCGCCGCGCTGGTTCCGGCCCTGCGCGCGGCGGTCGAAGACCAGTTCGGTACCACCCCGCAGACCTCGGCAGGCTTCGGCCGGATCATCAACGAGCGGCACTTCGACCGGCTCACCCGTCTGCTCGATTCCGGCCGGGCGGCGGTGGGGGGCAGGCACGACCGTGACGACCTGTACATCGCACCGACCGTGCTCACCGATGTCGACCCCGCATCACCCGTCATGCAGGAGGAGATCTTCGGTCCGATCCTCGCCGTCGTCGAAGTCGAAGACCTCGATGCCGCCATCGCCTTCATCAACGAACGCGACAAGCCCCTCGCGCTCTACGCCTTCACCACCTCCGAGGCCGTCAAGTCGCGCCTCGTGAACGAGACGTCCTCCGGAGGTGTCGCCTGGGGCCAGCCGGTGATGCAGCTGCTCATGCCCGGCCTGCCTTTCGGTGGTGTGGGCGAGAGCGGTATGGGCCGCTACCACGGCCGGTACTCCCTCGAGACGTTCAGCCACCTCAAGGCCGTCGCGGACGCGCCGCTCAGCTGAGCCCGTGCTCTCCCGACACAGGCTGTCCGACTGGTGATCGGTCACGCAGAAAGTGCCTCCGACCAGCAGTGAAGAGCACTGAGGTCCCTGCTCCGCCGATCACCCGTTTCCGGACACGGCGCCTGGCCATGCCGCCGCCAACCTCTTTCACTTGAACCCTTCTTCGAAGGAAGCTGCCATGACCACCGCATTCGACCCGATCGACCTGGGCGGCAGGACACTCGCCAACCGCATCGCGATGGCGCCCATGACCCGTAGCCGCGCCGACGCTCCCGCAGCCACGGCGACGGAGCTGATGGCCACCTATTACGCCCAGCGCGCGAGCGCCGGCCTGATCATCACCGAGGGCATCCAGCCGTCGGCGGACGGCCAGGGCTACACCAACACGCCCGGCCTGCACTCCGCCCAGCAGGTCGACGCCTGGCGGAAGGTGACCGACGCCGTCCATGCCCGGGGCGGCACGATCTTCGCGCAGCTCATGCACACAGGCCGGATCAGCCACCCCAGTCTGCTGCCCGACGGACTCGTCCCTGTCGCCCCCTCTCCCGTCGCGGCGGCGGGCCAGGTGTTCACCCACCGAGGCCCCCAGGACTACGTCACGCCGAAGGAACTGGACGCGACCGACATCACGCGGACGATCGCCGACTACGCCGACGCCGCACGCAACGCGATCGCCGCCGGTTTCGACGGCGTGGAGATCCACGGGGCCAACGGCTACCTGGTCCACCAGTTCCTCGCCCCCAACACCAATCTGCGCACCGACAACTGGGGAGGCGGTGCCGCGAACCGGGCCCGCTTCGGCATCGAGGTCGCCACGGCCGTGGCGGAGGCGATCGGCAGCCACCGGACCGGCTTCCGTATCTCCCCCGGCAACCCCTACAACGACATCGCCGAGACCGACCCGGCGGACGTGCTGGAGACCTACACCAACCTGATCGCGGGACTCGCTCGGTTGGACCTCGCCTACCTGCACCTGGTCGAGAGCCCGGACCGCGACCTGACCGCCCGGCTGCGCGAGGACTGGCCGAAAGCGTTCATCCTCAACCCCTTCACCCACCCCGAGATCACCGGCCCCGGCGCCCTCGCCCACATCACGGACGGCTCCGCGGACATCATCGCCTTCGGCGCGCTGTTCCTGGCCAACCCGGACCTGCCCGCCCGCCTCACAGTCGGCGGCCCCTACAACACCCCTGACGCGGCCACCTTTTACGGCGGCGACCACACCGGCTACACCGACTACGCCACGCTGCCTACTGACATCGCATGACCTGAAAGGAAATCACCACCCGCGAGTACGGCAAGGCAGGACGCGTTCGTGACCGCGTCGGAGTGCGGCTGCCAGAACCGACGCCGCTACAGGTCCAGGGCCCTTCACACCGGAGGGCCCTGTCCGTTGCCCGCAGTGGGCAACGGACAGAACGAAACCTCATCCACAACTTCGCCTCGTACCACCGCTCCTGGCCCGTCGGCGGCTCAGGCACGGTCTGGGTGAGTGCCACGGACACAGGGAACTCCAGGCGACAGCCCTGCGGTGCGAGGTGCGCGCGCCCGCGTCGCGCGGCGGATGCCACCGAGCCGGTCCACCGGATCTGAGCACATCGGTGGTGCAGATGAGTACGACGACTCATGCCCCGGCAGGCGCCGACCGCCGACGATGAGATCAACATCGTCGAGACCGGGAGACTGCTCATGATCAGCCGCATCGCGGATCTGGTGGTGCCGGCTCTGGGCCGCCTGTCGGTGACCGCGGACCCGAGCGCCGAACTCGCGCCGGGCAGCATCATCGCCGCGAACCACACCTCGTTCGCGGACCCCGCCATCGTGATCGCCGCGCTGCGCCGCCTGGGCGCCGAGCCGGTCATCATGGCGGCCGCGGGATTGTGGCGCATCCCGGTGCTCGGCCGTGCGCTCGCCCGCGAAGGACACATCCCTGTATTCCGTGGCGACCGGCGGGCCGCAGCGGCACTGGACGAGGCGGCCGACGCTTTGGCGCGTGGGCGGCTGGTCCTCATCTACGCCGAGGGCGGGCTGCCCCGGCGCAGGGACGCCGCGGAGGCTGCCCCCGGGATGTTCCGCAGCGGGCTGGCCCGGCTCGCCGAGCGCACCGGCGCGCCCGTTGTGCCCGTGGGTCAGGCGGGCGCCCGCCTGGTCACCTCGGGCAGTGCGGTCAAGCAGATCGCAGGACTCGTCACCGCGCCCGTACGCAGGCCCGCCCTTCACGTCCATGTAGGGGCTCCGCTGTCCCTGACGAGTGATGGCACGGTGCGGGCTCGGAACGCGGTGACCGCTGCCTGGCGGACGGCGGCGGCCCGCCTGGGTCAGGGTACGGCGCCCGCCGCGTAGCCCGGGCCTGCCCGCAGGGTCGACGCCGGGCCCTGCGTGGCCCTGCGTCGCGGGCCGGCTCCCCTGCGGACGCGCATCCGTACCTCGTCCAGCGCCACGGGAACGACGTAAGCCTCCCCCGTATGCAGACCGTCATCGAGGAGTCCGGCCCGGGTGGAAACGACGATGCCCGCTTGGACGCCGGGGACACTTTGCACCCTGCCACCGCCGATGACGGCGAGGCCGTCCTCGGATCTGGCAGGCGCAAGGCTGACCCCATGAGCGTGTTCGAAGCCACCGGCAAGATGCCCTACGACTTCTCCCCAGCTCGTCCGCGCTGTATGGAACTGGCGGAGGAACTGTCCGCTCAAGACTCACCCGCTACCTGAAACACGGGGGAGTGGTGGCGCTCCAGAGGGTTCTGGAAGCCCGCCATCCATACCCTGGCGCCGTAGTTCAGCGCGTGTACCGTCATACGGCAGTCGGGCGGACCGGAGATCCGCACATGCCGATCGCTCAGGCAGGGCGCGGGCGGCGCGGTCAGAGCACTGGTGTGGTGGAGCGACACTGACCGGGTGGCTGACTCGCCAGATCCGGCAGAAGGAATCCGGTTGGGCCTGTCCGCGGACGATGCGTACCCTGTCGGACCATGTGCTATCACGCGTTCAACGGCGCCTTCCGGCACTACGTGTGCATCGCGTGCCGGCTCTCCTTCAAAGGGAGCACGTGGCCGATCCGGAAGCGCATATGCCCTGGCTGTCGTGAACAGCTCGTATTCGCCGGCTATGACTTCGCCGCGCCCCGGCGACGCGACACGAAGGCATGGTCCGTCGTTGCGACCGTGCTCGCGGAGGGGCTGACCTACGATCACCGCCCTGGCTGCGGCTGCTCGCCACTCCCTTCCTTCCGGCCCCGGACTCGAGCTCAGGTGCGTGTCCGGCGCCGCGCAGCTGAGCGGCTGGGCCTTCCTCTGTCGGTGACCCTCGCTCGCCGCGACGCCTTCACCTCGGAGAGCCGTGACGAGCAACCACCCCCGCCGTCGGCCGCGAAGCGCGATACGACCTGAGCGTCGCGTCGACGCGAAATGCCGCGCCGGCCGGATGAACGGTCAAGGCATGGTTCGCCCTGGGAAGATCCCGCTGTGGCTGGAGTGATCACGGCAACGCAGCCGTCCTGGATACTCCCGTTCGCTGGGCTGCGCCCATGCGACTTTCAAAAGCTGGTCACGCCGCTGCGCCGGGAAGGCGTCGATCGGACTCGCCGAGGGCGTCCCTGGTCACTGACGCTGGAAGATCGGGTGCTCCTGGTCGCCGCTTACTGGCGGACCAACCTGTCATTGCGGCAGCTCGCCCCACTGCACGGTATGAGGGGCCGCGAAGTTTCCGGACAGGCACCGTTCTCATCGCCGCCGGCGGCTACCAGGGCGCTGGCTTTGTGGTCCCGCATCGCCGGCCCGCAGGTGGCGAACTGTTCGGATGGAAGCATGAGCACAACCGCTCCCACAAACAGGTCAGGACTCGCGTCGAGCACGTCTACGCAATCTTGTCGAGCACGTCTACGCAATCTTGGGGATCGCCCACTTCCACGACCTTCGGGGACAGCACTCAGGGCCCTGCGGTGTCGCCGCCACGGGCGTTCGGCCCGCCACCACGACGACTCGCGGCGCCGGGTCTGTCGAGGAAAGCCACGGTCAGGGTGCGTTGAACAGAGCGGGGAAGCGGGGGGCCAGCCAGGGTTTGCGGCCCCAGGCGAGCACAGCTCCGCGTGCCATGGCCTGCCACGGGCCCAGACGTCCCAGGGCGATGAGGAGGAAGGCGACCGGCTCGGTGAGGATGGTGCAGTCCGAACGCTCCGGCGCGTCAGGGAGCACCTCGACCGTGCCGTCGGCGAACGTGACGCCGAAGGTCGCGCCACCCCGGACGCGCAAGGTGAAACGGGCCGTCAGGGCGGAGGCGGCAGCGACGCGGGGCATCGCCGTCTTCAGGAACGGCAGGCACAGCCCGACCCGCATCGCATTGATCATGTGCGGCCGACGCAGCCCGCGGGCGAGATCGTAACCGTGGCCCAGCATGTGGGCCAGCAGATACGAGGCGAGAATGTCCTGGTCCATTGGACCGAGCGGAGTCAGAAGTGTCCGGCCAGCGGTCCCGTCCGCCACGGCTCGGTCCACCGCGCCCAGGAACACGTCGGCCTGCTCCACGATCATCGCAGCCAGCGTTTCCGGCGTGCGCTCGGGGAACTCGATGAGACTCTGTGCGTTGGCCGCCGCGAGACTCTGCGGCGTGCCGTCTCCGTAGTGGCGTTCCTGGCCGGACGCGAGATCGGCCATCAGGCCGTTGGCCAGTGCCAGGTGGGCGGCCGTCTCGCCGACGGTCCACTCCAACTCCGGTACAGGAACGGTCATGTCCGTCTCACCGTCCAGGAGCGCGGCTATGGCACTGGCGGTCTCCCGTATCGCCTGCCCGAGTCCTTCAGGCAGGGAGTCCCCGGTCCTGGTCTGTGTTTCCCGGTCCACGCCGCTCGTTTCTCCTTGTGTCTCCGTGATCACGCGCTTGTAGCGCGGTACAAAACCAGACCCACCGGTCCGGGGCAAGGGCCGTGCGCGCCCGCATGCAGGGCGCTTCGAGAACCGAGACCGTCAGGAGAACGTGGGCACCGTCCTGGTGCCCACGCCGAGTGGTCCGGAGCCGCATCACCCTCACCAACGACGCCAGGACCGGCACTCATGGTGAGTGGCCCCGAAATCTCGGACGAGCATTCAACGGGGTTGTCCTGCACAAGGAAACGAGGATGAAGTGGCGCTGCCAATGAGTACTCGTCGCAGTTCCGCGAGGAAGCCGTCCTGATCGTGTTGGAGTCAAGCAAGACGATCTCCGAAGTCGCCCCGGAGCTTGAGCTGAACGCGGAGACGTTACGGTCCTTCTCCGTGCCGCCGCGCCGGCGGCCCCCACCTCGGGCCGCGCAGAACGGTCTCCGAGCCGACTTCATGCTGGTGGAGCCTGATCGGGCCGACCTGGAAGCCCTGGCTTCTCTCGCCGACGAGGGTCGGATCACAGTCCACAGCGATCGCACATTTCCTCTCGACCAGGTGATCGACGCCCACCGCATGGGCGAGAAGGGTCGAACCACAGGGAAGATCGTTCTGGTTCCGTAGACGAATGTGCTCGACAAGTGCGTGCCGTGCTGACGAGCCGGTCGGCGGCGTCGCTGAAAGGGTGGGCGGTATGCCCCTGGGGTCTTGATCCGGTCGCCCGGCATGCAACGCGGCGGCGAGCGGCTGGACATGGGGCGCGCGCCGTCTTCACACGGGCACCTCGCGCAGTGGGAGCTCGTCGGCCGCAGCGAGCATCTGAATGCAGGCCTGAGTACCGGTGCGGTGCCGATGATCCGCAGGACGCGGGAGTCGCGCGGCACCGATCAGAACGGAGCAGCCGATATGAGCGAAGCACAGGAGGAATCCCGACCCCGGGACCCGGGACCGGCGCCTGCCCCCGAAGTGCTGGAGCGGATCCGGCGGGAGCAGCGTCACACGCTGGGGCTGCTCACCGTCTGCGCGGTGGGTCTGGTGCCCTGGACAGTTCTGCTGGCGCTGACCCTGCCGTCCCACTACCAGGTCCACCAGTGGCGCCTGGCCTGGGTGGGGTTCGACGTCCTTCTCGTGGTCGCCATGACCGCCACGGCGTTCTTGGGCTGGCTACGGAACAACGCTGTCATCGTGCCGGCCATCGGCTGTGCCGTTCGACGTGCAGCCCAACATCGAGTTCGTCGGCAACGCCTACGCCGAGATTCGGGCACCCCGGGTACACCTTGCGGCGGGGTGGTGCGCGAGCACCCTGTCCGGCGCGAGTCTCCTGCCATCACACGAGGCTCGGCGACAGGAGAGACGCAATGGCCACGAACAGCGTCCCAGACGTCCCTCCAGAGAACGCCGTGATCCGCAGGTATGCGCTGCACCCGGCCGGCCTGGGCATCAACTCGACGTCTTCTCCGCACGGTGGCCGGTTCTGCTCGGCCGTCCCGCGTCGGGCGGCCTGCTGTCTTTCCGTATCGGTCATCCCGAGCGCGTGCCGGGCCTGAGCCCGCGCCGCGGTCTCGACGATGTTGTGACCGGCTGACCACTGCTGCCAGTCACTGCTCCCGGAACTCGAACAGTACGCACCGAGCGGGTTCATGGCCGGCGAGGAGACGCTCGGCACTGCCTGGCTGCACGCGGCCCAAGGCAGGCTCAGCCGCGCCCGCGAAATCCTGCGGATCGCGGCCGGCGACGCTCGTCGCACCGGCCACGTCCTGTCCGAGGTCCTCCTGCTCACAGACATCGCACGCCTCGGTGACGCCCCGAGCGTCCAACACCGCCTCGCCGAACTCGCGACCCAGTGCGACGGAGCCCTCACCCATGCCCGCGCACGGTTTGCAACCGCCCTCGCCGACAACGACCCGGGCCGCCTCGTGGAGTGCTCACACGCTTTCCAGCAGATGGGCTCGCCCATCCTCGCGGCGGAAGCGTCAGCCGCATCAGCCAGCGCCTGGACACACCAGGGTGAACCCCGCAAAGCAACTGCCGACGCCACTCGGGCCGCAGCGCTCGCGGCCCAGTGCGAGGACGCCAGGACCCCGCTCCTGTCCATGCTCGGCACCCCTTCCGTCCGCCTGACCAAACGCGAACAAGAGATCGCCCTGATGGCCGCCGCCGGGAATTCCAGCAAAACGATTTCCCAACACCTCACACTTTCTGTCCGAACTGTCGACAATCACCTCCAGAATATCTATCTCAAACTCGGAGTACGTACCAGGGCTGACCTGGCAAAAACCCTTGAATGCGAAGCGACCCGCCAGCAGAAATCGCCTGGAGGGTGACCTGAATATGCCGTCACTCAAGCCGGGACCGTCTTGTTCTGCAGGGGGAACGGCGGCCTCCCGCCGAGTATGCAGCGCCTCGAGACCCGTGTGCGTAATGGAGACGACCAGACGTCCCCCGGCCACCAGAACGCGCCGCACAGCACTGATCGCGGCTGCGAGGTCGGGCACGTTACCGTCACCCCGGATCTACCGCCGTCTGATCGACGAGCACTCCTCGTCCGAGGCGTTGCGTTGACCACTTGAACCCGCACCGATGAGAGGGCGCAAGCGTCCTGCGAGCAACCGCGAGGTCCGGCCAGGGACTGAGGGTCGGTGTTCACATCTTGCTCGCGACCACCATGTAGTTCTCGGCCTCAAGATCGAACGTGCTCAGTTCCGTTTGGAGTCCGACTCGGTGCAGTTCGACTTCGAGTTCCTCGTACCGGTAGGGCCAGCAGGACAGCAGCTCCGAGCGGACAAGAACCAACCCGGTCGCATCAACCTGCGCGATCGCAATCTCGATGTGGTGCTCCTCCTCCCAATGCGGCGCAATCTCCCAGCGGTAGACCACGACGGCATCGCGACCGTTCCGGCGGACGAGTCTGTCACTGATCTCCAGCCGGGAACCTCTGGCCCTCACGAGTTCCCAAGTGCGGGATGTGAGTACCAAGCGCCCGCCGGGGCGCAGAAGCCGTGACATCGACTCCAGAGCAGCACCCCTGCCTGTCGTACCCGCGGCATGGTGAAGCGAGTTGCCGACGCAGAACACCATGTCGAACGTGTTGTCCTGGAAATGGTCGGGCAACTCTTCCCAGTTCGCCCGTACGGCCCGGACGGATGCCCCGAACTCCTCAGACAACTCTGCAGTCCGACGAACCATCGCCTCGCTGGCGTCAGTTGCGACAACCTGCATGCCACGACCGGCGAGGCCAACCGCCAACTGTCCGGTTCCGCACGAACAGTCGAGGACGTGAGCATTCGACGGCAGGAGACTGAGGACGTCGTCGAACGACGCAGCGAACTCGGCTGGAGGCAACTTTGCATCCGAGATGAGCCATTCGTACACCTCGGCAAGCACGTCATAGCCTGTCACAACCACTACCTCCGTCACCCGGCAGACTCACGGTGGGACGTCAGTCCATCAGCGGAGAAAGCCGGGCACCAATGGTTTTCGCAAGGATGACTCTGACGGTGTTTGAGGTCAGCAGGATGGGCGCTGGGGCGGGGAATCGCGGTGGCCTTCCCGATCCCCGCGACCACCTCGTCCGCCGGCACCCCACGCGCCGGGCCCGAGCTCGGTGCGGTCTTCCACCCGCTGCTTGAGGCCGGTGTTGAAGGCGGCGTACCCGTCCTTTTTGGGTGTTCTGAGGAAGGGCCGGATCAGGGTGACCAGGGCGCCGGAGAATTCCTCGTGGTTGGTCAGGCGGGTGGTGCCGTCGTGGTTGGGGGAGAGGACGAAGGAGTGCTGGCCGTGGAACAGGTGTTTGATGCCGAGCGTGCCGACCCACCGCAGTTCCCGGCCAGGCGTCGCGACGGTGACCGTGGGCCTGAAGGTCATGCCCGGCATGCGCATCGTGAGCCGGTTTCCCACTTGAGCTGTTCCCTCGGCTGAGGAGAAGGTGCTCCACTCGCCGTAGGCGGCGAACTCGGTAAGGACGTCCCACACCGCCTGCGGGGTGGCGTCGATGTCGATGACGGCGGTGAGGACCGGCTTCATGGTGGTTTCCACTTCTGGCTGGTGCGGAGGAAGGGGCGGGGGCTCGGCGAGCGGGTGGTGTACCGGTGGCCGATGGGGCCGGGGACCGGCGTGGAGCGCAGTCCACGGCGGTCAGAACGTCACGCCCGGCGCGGCCCCGCGAGAGGGGGCGCTGTCGGCGCCGGTGGCCGTGGTCTCCCGCAGGCCGCGGTCGAGGAAGTTGATCATCCAGGTGAAGCTGTCGTCGATGTCGGTGGCGAACCGGAACCCGCCGGCTGCTTCCAGGGATGCGTATCCGTGCAGGACGGTGCGCAGCATCCGCAGTGCGTGGATCTGCTGGTCGGGGTCGATCCGGTAGCCGTGCAGCATGGCCGTCCAGGAGTCGACCACCCGGTTGAGGGCGTCGATGAGGGGGTCGTCGGGTCCGGTCGGGCGGGCGGCGTTGGCTGCGGCGTATCGGCCGTGGTGATCCTTGACGAATGTCCGCATCGCCTGTGCGCCGCGGATCAGGGCTTCGGTGCCGGACCGGCCCTGGATGGCGTCGCGGATGGCGTCGGCGCACTGGTTCATGGCCAGGATGGCGATCCGGTGGGCGAGGTCGGTCTGGCCGGTGACGTGTTTGTACAGCGAGGGGGTCTTGACCCCGAGCCGTTCGGCGACCAGGCCCATGCCGAGCTGGTCGAACCCGACCTCGTCGACCAGGGCGGCGGCGGCTTCGGTGACCGTCGCGGCGGTGAGTCCGGCTCTAGGCACGGCCGGCCGCCTTGGCCAGGAACGGCAGGGCCAGCGCGAGGACCTGGTCGGGGGTCTGGGCGTGCGGGTAGTGGCCGGCGCCGTCGATCACGGCCAGCTCGCCGAGGCCGGCGGGCAGGTCGGCGATGATCTTCGCGCCTTCGGCTCGGGGGTCGGCCCAGTCGGGGTCCAGGCTGCCTTCGACGATCAGGACCGGGCAGGTGACGTGGGCGAGCTGGGCGCCGGCGTCGGTGGGATTGGACTTGCACATGTCCTGCAGGGCCTTCATCCGGCCGGGCTCACTCAGTGTGGCCTCTATGCGGGTCACTTCGCTGTTCCAGTCGGCGGGCTTGGCCGGGTAGGCCACGTCGAGGTACTTCTTCCAGTCCGCCAGGCGTCCCCGGACGATGACCTGCGCCATCCGCATGTACCCGGTCCGGAAGCGCTTGACCCGGATCAGCCCGCCCAGGTCGACCGGCTGCGCACGGGTGAACGGAGCCAACTCGATCACTCCGCCGATCACATCGGGCGCAGTGGCGGCCGCGATGGTCGCTGCGCCGCCGCTGATCGACTGCCCGATGATCACGGCCGGGCCGCCGAGGTGACGCACGACGGCGACCAGATCTCCGGCGATGTCGGTGCGGCTGTAACCGTCCCAGCCGAGGCTGGACTCACCGCACCCGCGGATGTCGACGTTCGCGACCCGGTAACCGGCGGCCACCAGGCCGGGAACGAGGAAGCGGTAGGAGTGCCGGCTGTCGCCGATGCCGTGCGCCAGCACGACGAGGGGACCTTCCCCGGTCACGTCGAAGGCGATGGTGTTCTTGCCGATTCTCAGGTGCTCGGTCATGCCGTCCCCCATCAAAGTGGCTAATGTTGTTAGCCATAGACTAGTCACATTAGCTACCAGGGTCAACGCCACACCAGCCGCGCTCGATCGGGAGCCGAGCCCGGAGCGATGGGCTGTCGCACGGCGTAGGGCTGTTTTTCCGCGAGAACTACTGGACCCTCATCACCGCAGACGGAAGAGGGGGAGGGGGGCCGTCGGTGGCGGTCGGCCAGCCACTGCCGTGCCAGGCGGTAGTGCTTCGGTCCGTATCCGCGTTGAGAGTCCATGAAAGAGGGGAACCCCAGCCGACGCACGGCTGGGGTTCCTTGAGGCGGTGGGTGTCGGTCAGCAGGTGGACTCGCCCGTGCGGTGAACGGCTCTCTACGTGTCTGTCGGCGGATCCCGCCACATCGTGATCACCGCGGATCGGGCGGTTCAGCGCTGCAGGGTGAGCACGCCCGGCCGGTACGGCAGTTGTATGTAGGGGGTGCCCGACGGTGTGGTGGTGGACAGGCCCTGGTAGAGGAGTTGCAGGTTGCAGGGGTCGATGGTCATGGTCTGGTCGGGGTTGTTGCGGACCAGGTCACCGTGGCTGATGCTGTTGGTCCAGGTGGCGCCGCTGTTGGCCTTGCCGGCGAAGGGGTTGGACTCGGTGGCGGCCTGCGGGGTCCACGGACCGTTCAGGCTGGAGGCCGTGAACGAGCGGAAGAAGCGGTCCTCAGCCGCACCGCGAGCCTCGACGATCATGAGGTACTGGCTCTGGCCCTGGACCTTGTACACCTGTGGCGCTTCGAACAGGTTCTTCTCCGTGTCGCTCATGACCGTGGTGTACGACGAGCCGAAGCTGCTGGGGAAGTTCCCGACAGGCATGGTCGACCTGTAGATCTTGCCGTTGTCACCGGCGAAGAACATCGACATGGTCTGGTCGTCGGCGATCAGGGTCGGATCGATCGGGGTGCCGGTGGGGAGGCTGCCGGTGAACAACGGCTGCGGCGCGGACCAGCTGGTGGGGTCGGTGGGGTTGCTGGACGTGCGGTAGGCGAAGGTCCAAGCGGTACCCCACCCCAGTGAGGCCAGCACCCAGGTGTTCTTGGGCGCGAAGTAGAACAGCTGGGGCGCCACCGCGGACGAGGGCATGGTGATCTGGGCGGCCGAGGCCATGTCCGACCAGTTCGTGAAGGGAGCGAACCCCATCGATTTCCACGACGATCCGTCGGAGTAGGTCGCGTAGACCAGGTGTTTGCCGTTGGACGTCACGGTGGTGAAGTCCTTCAGCGAGGCCCACCCGTTCGCCGGCTGCGCCAGAGCGCCCGTCGAGGTCCACCGGTACGTTGACGGAAGGGCACACGAGTTGGTCGTGCCGGACAGACCGGTCCACTTCTGGTTGCCGGCGCCGTTGCACGTCGCGATCTCCACCGCGGTGCCGTTGGCCGTACCGGCGCCGGTCACCGCCAGGCACAGCCCGGACTCCACGGCGACGACCGTGCCGTCGGTGTTCACCCGCCACTGCTGGTTCGAACCGCCGTTGCAGGCCCAGATCACCGGCCGTGTACCGGCCGTCGTGGCGTGGCCCGGGACGTCCAGACACTTGTTGCCGTACACGGTGAGCCGGTTGCTGTCCGTCAGCGTCCACTGCTGGTTGGTCCCGCTCCAGCAGTCCCAGATCTGCAGGTTCGTGCCGTCGGTCTGGCCGGCGCCCGGCACATCGAGGCATCGGCCGGAACCGGCACCGCGCAGGGCGCCGCTGGTGGCCGCCTGGGCCGGGCCGGCGACGAGTAACGCGCCCAAGGAGACCAGGGCCGTGACCGTGGCGGCGAGTACCACGGACAGCGGTTTGCGGCGGGAAGTACGTCTGCGCATGGAGACCTCGTGATCCTTGAGTAAGCGGTGCTGGTGGCCTTCGTCGGAGGCTGCGCGCTTGCCGATGCGATGCGGCTCTGGCATTTGTTCGGCATGTCGAACTCAGGTCGGAATGTCGATCGACCTGAGGATGAGAGAGCGGACGAACGGCGTCAATACTTCTCGCACGATTCGCGCCCCGCCCCGCCCGAGTCCGCGTAGAGCAACTGCCCACCCGTACAAAGGTGGTGCCAGGAAAAGCCCCGTGCTGCTGGACCACCGCGCGCAGCCGGGTCAGGTTCTTGTGCGCGGCTTCGGTCTGCCCAGACGCTGGTCAGCGCCTGCCGCACCACGAAGCGCCCTGAAAGAATCCTCCGGATCGAGGCAACCCTTTGCGAGGCCTGTGACCACAAGAGGTCATGATCCAGCCCATGTGGCCTTCCCCCGGCCCTTCCGGCCGCTGGATCCGACTGACATCTGGTGTGTACGGCACGCAAGGAGAGCACCTCCCCATGAAGAACCCGACCAACGGCGGACGCCGTGGGCGTCACCGCCGTCGCTGGACCGCGACTGGTCTGCTGCTCGGCGCGCCCACTCTCGTCGTGCCGTATCTCCTGTTCTCGCAGGAGGACTCGCAGGCCGCGACGGTCGAGGCGGGCGCCTACTACCGGCTGGTCTCGGTGAGCAGCGGCAAGGTGCTGGACGTCAACGCCTACTCCACCGCCGACGGCACCCGTATCCAGCAGTGGACCGACCAGAACACCCCCAACCAGCAGTGGAGGCTGCGGTCCACCGGGGACGGCTACTACGAGCTGGTGAACCGCAACAGCGGCAAGGTGCTGGGTGTGGAGGGTGCTTCGACCGCCTCGGCCGCCTTCACCGAGCAGCAGACCGACAGCTCGTCCACCGCCCAGGAGTGGCGGATCGACGATGTGAGCGGTTCCTCCGCCGTCACCCTCACCTCCCGCAAGAGTGGCCGGCTCCTGGACGTCCGCGGACACTCCAAGGACAACGGCGCGGCCATCATTCAGTACTCCGCCACGGGCGCCGCCAACCAGCAGTGGAAGCTGGTGAAGACGGCCGAGACCCAGACCTCCGGGACCGGTGAGGCACAGACCACGGCCGCGGCAGGACCGTATGTGTGGAAGAACGCCCAAGTGGTGGGCGGCGGTTACGTCACCGGGTTGGTGTTCAACCCGAAGGAGAAGGGCCTGCTGTACGCGCGCACCGACATGGGCGGCGCCTACCGCTGGGACACCGGGGCGCAGCAGTGGATCCCGCTGACCGACTGGCTCGGTGAGAAGGACTGGAACCTGCTGGGCATCGACGCGCTGGCCACCGACCCCGTCGACCCCAGCCGGCTCTACCTGTCGACGGGCACCTACACCAACGAGTGGGCGGGCAACGGCGCGATCCTGCGCTCCACCGACCGGGGACGTACTTTCCAGCGGACCGATCTGCCCTTCAAGCTGGGCGGCAACGAGCCGGGCCGGGGGGCGGGCGAGCGGCTCGTGATCGACCCCTCCGACCATGGGACGCTGCTGCTGGGGACCCGTAAGAACGGCCTGTGGCGCAGTAAGGACTACGGTGTGACGTGGCGTCAGGTCTCGGCGTTCCCGGTCAAGGACGGTGCGGGCAGCGGCGCGGGAATCTCCTTCGTGACGTACGGGCCGGCCGGCAGTAACACGGTGTATGTCGGTGTCAACGACACGTCCACGCCTTTGTACCGTTCGACCGATGGGGGCAGTAGCTGGCAGGCGGTTTCCGGGCAGCCCACCGGTCAGATGCCGCAGCACGGTGTGGTCACGGGTGACGGGTCGCTGTACCTGTCCTACAGCAACAGCATCGGCCCCATGGACGCGACGGCGGGCTCGGTGTGGAAGTACACGCCGTCCGGCGGC
Organism: Streptomyces sp. AK08-02; assembly: GCF_033795085.1. Lineage (NCBI taxonomy): Bacteria > Bacillati > Actinomycetota > Actinomycetes > Kitasatosporales > Streptomycetaceae > Streptomyces > Streptomyces sp. AK08-02. The sequence goes on along the minus strand of NZ_JARAZV010000009.1, from coordinate 89,690 downwards.
GTGTGGAAGAACATCTCGCCCTCGCAGGGCGGTTACGGGTTCTCCGGTCTGGCCGTCGACCCGCGGAAGCCGTCCACGGTGATGGTCACCACCCTGGACCGCTGGTGGCCCGAGGACGAGATCTACCGGACCACCGACGGCGGCACGACCTGGAAGGCCCTGGCCGACAAGTCGCAGCGGGATGCCTCCGGTGCTCCGTATGCCGGTACGCACACCGGGCACTGGATGACCGCGCTGGCCATCGATCCCTTCGACTCCGGGCACGTGTTGTACGGCACCGGCAACGCCATCTGGGGCAGCAAGGACGCGAACGCCTCCGACAGCGGCGGCACCAGCCACTGGGTCTCCGGAGCGCGCGGGCTGGAGGAGACCTCGTTGGCGGACGCGATCGCCCCGCCCGGCGGCGCCACCGTCATCACCTCCATGGGCGACCAGGGTGGCTTCCGCCACGACTCCCTGGCCGAGGTGCCCTCCGGGCGGCTGAAGAACCCGCTGATGAGCAGCAGCACCGACATCGACTTCGCCCAGTCCGCTCCCTCGGTGATGGTCCGTGTCGGGACCGGCGGCGCGCAGGACGGCGCCTACTCCACCGACGGCGGCAGCACCTGGAACGGCTTCACCGCCGAACCGGTCCCCAGCGCGAACATGGGCCATGTCGCCCTCGCCGCGGACGGCACCACCGTCGTCTGGGCCGAATCAGGCCAGGTTCCCTACCGCTCGAAGGACAAGGGGGCGAGCTGGTCGAAGGTCAGTGGCCTGGGCGCCGACGCCGTCGTCGTCGCCGACCGCTCCTCGGCCAACACCTTCTACGCGCTGACCAACGGCACGCTCAACGCCAGCACCGACGGCGGCGCGACCTTCTCCCCCCGTGCCACCAACCTGCCCTCCGGCCGCCTCACCGCCGTCCCCGGCATCAGCGGTGACCTGTGGATCTCCGGCGGCGACAGGGGGCTGCTGCACTCCACCGACGGCGGCCGTACCTTCACCACGCTCGGGTCGGTGAAGTCCGCTTCCGCCCTCGGCTTCGGCAAGGCCAAGACGGGCACCGACTACCAGGCCCTCTACCTGATCGGCACCGTCAACAACGTGACCGGGGTGTTCCGCTCCACCGACAAGGGCGCCACCTGGCTCCGCGTCAACGACGACGCCCACCAGTGGGGCGCCATCGGCAGCCTCGGCGTCATCACCGGCGACCCCGACACCTACGGCCGGGTCTACATCGGCACCAACGGACGCGGCCTCCAGTACGGCGACCCGTCCTGATCGCAGCACCTCATTCACACGGCGGGGCCGCAGGCACAACTGCCTGTGGCCCCGCCGTGGTTGACGGACGTACGTCAGGGGACAGCGGGGGCGCGGATGGCGCCGCGGCTGCCAGACGCGCTCCTCCTGGAAACCGCTGCAACGCTTCATGGGTCGCTCTCAGCCATCTGCGGAACATGGAATGTCTGCGGCAAATGAAAGGCCACTTGAGGGGATCAAAGCGCCTATTCTGCTCTGCGTATACGTACTTTCATCCTCTCAACTGTTGACACGGGGCAGTTACGTGACTGACCTTCATGCGTAACATCCGGCGCTTCGGAGCCCGCCTGGAGAGCCACGCCCAACCGGGAGAACACCCATGTCGTCAGGAAGACCGTCCCGCCGTACTTTCCTGGGGGCTGCCGCCGCCACGGCACTGCCCGTCGTCCCTGCCTTCTCGAGCCTGGTGTCCCAGGCGGCAGCCGCCGAGCTGCAGACCAACCTGGAGAAGCTGGTCAACATGCGGTTCGGCATGTTCAACCACTTCAACCTGGGCACGTTCACCAACGAGGAGTGGGCAGAGCCGAACCAGAACCCCGCTCTGTTCGCCCCCACGGCCGTTGACTGTGCCCAGTGGGCGGACGCCGCGGCGGCGGCGAAGATGAGCTACGGCATCCTGACGACCAAGCACCACGACGGCTTCGCCCTGTGGCCGAGCGCCTACGGCACCCAGAACGTCGCCAACAGCTCCTACAAGCAGGACGTGGTGAAGGCGTACTGCGACGCCTTCCGAGCCAAGGGACTGAAGGTCGGACTCTACTACTCGATATGGGACCGCACCTTCGGCGTCGAGGCGTGGGAGAGCCGGCACAAGGTGTCCGGGCTCGACACCACGGATGCCATCCAGCCCGGCGACATGACCTTCATCCTCGGCCAGATCACCGAACTGCTCACCAACTACGGCACCATCGACATGTTCATAACGGATGGTTACGCGTGGCAGATGGGCCAGCGGGCCGTCTCCTACCAGCGGATCCGCGAGCACGTGAAGTCGCTCCAGCCGGACATCGTCATGATCGACCACGGTGCGCTGTCGGTGCCGTTCCTCGGTGACGCGATCTACTTCGAGGAGCCGCTGGGTGTCTCGGCGCCGACCGGAAACACCTACGCCGCCACGCAGGGGCAGACGATCAGCAACGGCTGGTTCTGGCATCCGTCCACGCCGACCGAGGGCCTGATGGGCAAGGACGCGATCCTGTCCCACCTGGCGGACCTGGAACCGAAGTACACCTCGTTCATCCTCAACTGCCCGCCCAACCGCAACGGCAGGCTGGACACCAACATCGTCAACCGGCTCGCCGAAGTCGGGGCGGTATGGAGCCCCAACACCTCCCGGCCGCCGCTGCCCACCCAACTCCTCCGCGCCGAGCACCCCGTCACACCCGTCAGTGCCTACGCGACCGGCTTCCACACCGGCGAGGGACCGCTCAACGCCATCGACGGGCTGAGCGACAGGGGCTACGAGACCTGCTGGTCGACCTGGGGACTGTCCCCGGCCCTGCCCCACTCGATCACGATCGACCTCGGCGGGGTGTGGAGCAACGTCTCCACCCTGGAGTACCTGCCCAAGCAGTGGAACCGCAGCAACACCACCGACGGCGACATCACCTCGTACACCATCTCCACGAGCACCGACGGAACGAACTTCACTCAGGTCGCCACCGGCGCCTGGGCCGGAGACCGCGCCACCAAGGTGGCCGAATGGCCCGCCCGGAACGTGGGATTCGTACGCATCCAGGCCAACGCGGCCACCGGCGGCTACGCCAACATCGGCGGCCTTCACATCGGCGGCCGGACCGCCAAGCCGGCCCTGGTGTCGAGTGTCCTCCCGGGCGACGGCACGGTCTACCGCATCGTCAACCGCAAGAGCGGCGAGGTCGTCGACGTGTTCGACTTCGGCACCGCCAACGGCACCAACATCCAGCAGTGGCCGTGGCTGAACAACACCGCCCAGAAGTGGACCTTCGCCTCCACCGGTGACGGCTACTACGAGATCAAGAACGTGAACAGCGGCAAGCTGATGGAGGTGGCCGGACTCTCGCGGGTGGACGGCGGAAACGTCTCCATCTATGCGGACAGCAACGTTCCCCAGCAGCACTGGGCGGTTACGCCCACCGGTGACGGCTACTACTACCTCACCAACCGGTTCAGCGGGCTGTCGCTCAACGTCGACTCGGGCTCGACCGCTGACGGGGCCAACATCAACCAGCTCACCTACACCCGCGCACTCGAGCAGCAGTGGCAGATCATCGCCCTCTGACAACCGCGGCAACAGTCGGCGCCTTCACCGACGACCGTCGTCGGTGGAGCCATGTACGCGACCTTGCCCGAGGCGACGGACGCGGGGGCACCCTCATCGAAGAGGGCGCTCTTGCCGCTGCCGCTCGGGCCGATGAGGGCCGCTAACTCGCCCGGCTCCACGGTCAGTTCGATGTCGCGCGGTACTTCGAGCGACCCGAACGCCCTTCTCGCGCCACGTGCTTCGAGGCTCACGACCGGCCCTCCTTCGCCAGGGCCCGTTCCCTGGGCGGAACGAGCCGTCGGAGCAGGTACGTCGCCCAGAACAGGGCGATGCTCAGTGGCGCCGTCAGGGCGACCGCCGCGAACACCAGGTCGGTGCGGAACGCGCTCTTCCAGCCGTCCGGGAGGGTGAAGCCGGAGAGTCCGGCCCTTCCGTTCGGGCCGGTGTGCAGGTGACATCGACCGCGGACGGTCGTCCGCTCGGTCCGGGTCGGAGGCGGCGGGCGCACTACCGCCTCCGCGCCCTGCGGTGTGGGTGTCAGTTGCCCGGGGCCGTGAGGCCGCTGACGGTTTCCCGGATGGTCGGGCGGCGGTACAGCTCCTTCAGCCGCAGCGACGGCAGGCCCCGCGCGCGCAGGGCCGCGCCTATGCGGACGGCGAACAGGGAGTTGCCTCCCAGGTCGAAGAAGTCGTCGTCCAGGCCGACCGGCACGCCGAGCACCTCGCTCCAGATCTCCCGCAGCCGCTCGGTGAGCTCGGCGTCGCCCGTGACGGGCATGGTGTCCTGGGCCGACGACCGGGGCACCGCGGGTGCGGGGAGCTTTGCCGCGTCGAGCTTGCCGTTGGCCGTCAGCGGGAGCGTGTCGAGGGAGGTGACGGTGGCGGGGAGCATGTAGTCGGGCAGGATGCCCGCGGCCCGCTTGCGGACGGTGCCCGGGTCGCCCCCGGCCGACAGGACCACGTACGCGTCGATCCTGGCCGTGGCGGCGTCGGCCGGATCGGCGCGGCGCACGACGACGGCCGCCGTCCGCACGTCCGGGTCCTCCAGCAGGACCGAGCGGATCTCGTCGAGCTCGATGCGGAAGCCGCGGATCTTCACCTGGCTGTCGATGCGCCCGAGGTGTTCGAGACAGCCGTCGGGGCGCAGGCGTCCCAGGTCGCCACTGCGGTACATGGTGCCGCCGGTGAACGGGTCCGGTACGAACCGCTGGGCGGTCAGGTCCGGCCGGCCGAGGTAGCCCAGCGCGACTCCGGCGCCGCCGACGCAGATCTCGCCGGCCACGCCGGGTGGCAGCAGGCGCCCGGCCGGGTCCGTCACGTACAGGTGCCAGCCGGGCAGGGCGGGGCCGACGGAGCGGGTGGCGGCCAGGGCCAGTTTCCGGGTGACGGTCTGTTCGGTGACGTGGACGGTGGTTTCCGTGATGCCGAACATGTTCACCATGCGGCAGGCCGACTCGGGATGCCGGTCGAACCAGGGCAGCAGCATCCGCGCGTCCAGGGGCTCACCGCCGAAGACGACGAGCCGGACGGACACGTCACTGTGGTCGACGCCCAGGAGCTGGGCGAAGGCCGACGGGGTCTGGCTGAGCACGGTGACCTTCTCGGCGACGAGCAGGTCGCGGAAGCGGTCGGGTTCGCGGGAGACGAAGTACGGCACCATGACCAGCCGCCCGCCGGTCACGAGGCAGCCCCAGATCTCCCACACCGACAGGTCGAAGGCGCTGGAGTGGAACCAGGTCCACACGTCCTTGGCGCCGAACCCGTACTCGACGCGGGTCGCGTCGATCAGGGCGATCACATTGCTGTGCGGTACGACGACACCCTTGGGTCGGCCGGTGGAGCCGGAGGTGTAGATGACGTAGGCGGCGGTGTCCGGGGAGGGGAACGGGAGGGCCGTGTCGTCCGTCCCCGAAGGCGCGGAGTCCAGCAGCTCGTCCGGGGTCAGCGCCACACAGCCCGGCACTGGCGGGAACTCCGGCAGCCGGGTGACAACCACGCCCAGCTCGGCGTCCTGTGCTGTGTGGGCGATCCGGTCCTTCGGGTAGGCGGGGTCGACGGGGACGTAGGTCGCGCCGGTCTTCAGCACGGCGAGCAGGGTGACGACGAGTTCGGCCGAGCGCTCCAGGCAGACACCCACCCGGTCGCCTCCGACGACTCCACGGGCCCGCATGCCGCGGGCCAACAGCTCGGCCCGCTCGTCGAGTTCGCGATAGGTCAGGCCCGCCGCCCCGTCGGTCACGGCGATGTCGTCGGGTGTCGCGGCAGCCGCGCGGGCGACCGCCTCGGGGATGCTCACCTCCTCGGTCACCAGGGTGCGCGTCGGCCGGCCGAGCGCTGCGGTGCGGGCACGTTCGGCCTCGTCGAGGAGCTCGACGGCGTCGACCGGGGTCTGCGGGGCATGCAGGACCTGCCCGTGCACGTGGACGAGGTGCCGTACGAACTGCGCGGCGATCTCCGGGGAGAAGTGGCTGCCCAGATGGTCGCAGCGCAGCCGCAGGCCACCGGAGTCCCGGAAGACGGAGAGGGTGAGCGGGAACGGCGCCGCCAGGCAGGGCACGTACGCGCCGGGCAGCTCCGCCTCGTCGAAGAGCAGGCCGACGAGCGCGGGCCCGTCGGCGGCGGTGGGCTTGAGCTGACCCAGTGTGGGGGCTTCCCGTACGGCGAGGGAGCCGTGGTCCGTGCCGATGACCGGCGCGGACTCGGGGTCGTAGCGGCGCAGCGTGACGGCGAGGGCCACGAGCCAGCTCGTCTCGTCGCCCCCTTCGTCCAGGGAGACGAGGTGAGGGACGGTGGGGCCGTCGTGGCCGAGCCCCCATGCGGGGGCGGGAGCGAGTGCGGGTCCCCCGGGGACCGGGCGGCGGGTGGGCGTATCGCCGGAGTCGACAGACTCGCCGGCCGCTATATGTGCGAGGGCCGTGCGGTCCCACTGGTCGCGTGGGGCCACCACGATCAGGTCGCACGGGCCGTCGGCGTAGCGCAGCAGGACCCTGCGCGGTCCGGAGGCGGGGCGGGCGAGTTCGACGGCGCGGCGCCGCTCGGCGAGCGCGTCCGCCGCCGGTACGGGTACGTCCTCCGTCCACAGCCCCGCAGGGGTCGCCGTGTTCGGGGAACGGTCCGAACGCACGCGTACCGCATGGCAGCGCGCCGCAGAAAGGAGAGGGCCTGGCACGAGGGGTACTCCTTGTTGTTCAGGGGGTGTTGAGAGGCGTTCAGAGGTGTTTCAGGTTGTCCGGAGGGGCCGCAACGGCGTGCGTACCGCTCAGCGGATGCTGAAGCCGCCGTCCACAGTGAGGACCGAGCCGGTGATCTGCCTGGACTCGTCGGAGGCCAGGAAGACGATCGCGGCGGCGACGTCCTCGGGTTCGATCAGCGCGTTCATGGGCTGCGCCTCGACGAAGGTCCTCTCGTGCTCGTCGACGGACACCTCCAGCGCGCGGGCGATCTCGGCGAGCATCCGGCCCTCGGCCTGCGCGTCGTCGCGCACCGATCCCGGGCAGACGGCGTTCACGCGTACCTTGGTCGGCGCGTAGTCGAGGGCGGCGGCCTTGGTGAGGCCGACGACGGCGTGTTTGGCGGCGACGTAGCCGGCGAAGTGCCGGTAGCCGACGAGTCCGGCCGTGGAGGCGACGTTCACGATGCTGCCGGCGCGCCGGGCGCTCATCGCCTTGCCGACCTCACGGATGACCCGCCAGGCTCCGGAGAGGTCCACGTCGATCATCAGGGACCACTCGTCCTCGTCGATCTCGTGCACCGGCTTGCCGGAGGGCGCGGCGATGCCCGCGTTGTTGACGGCGACGTCGATGCGGCCGAACCGGTCCTCGGCCCGCGCCACGGCCTCCCGTACGGCGAGCAGGTCGCGGATGTCGGCCGCCGCGGTGAGGACGGCGGCGCCCGCCTCGCGGCACAGGTCGGCGGTGTGCTCCAACTGGCTCGGCGTGCCCAGCGGGTAGGGCACGCCGGGCAGGTCGGCGCAGATGTCGAGCAGCGTGAGGTCGGCGCCCTCGGCCGCGCAGGCGACCGCGGTGGCCCGGCCCAGGCCGCGGGCGGCGCCGGTGACGAGGACCGACTTGCCGTGCAAACGCATCGGATGCTCCTTGGGAGAGTCGTGAGTGCCCTGCTGAGGAGGGGACGGGAGGGGAGGCGCGGCTACAGCACCGACGAGACGATCAGGCGGACCAGCGAGGAGGAGGAGTCGGCCAGGTACATGTGGCCGCCGGGAAACTCGACATGCTCGAAGTCCTGGCCGGCCGCCTTGCTCCAGGCATCGGCCTCGTCGTAGTCGACCAGGTCGTCGTCCTCGCCCCGCAGGACGGTGAGCGGCGCCTCCAACGGCTCGTCGGTGCCGGGCGTGTAGGCCTCGTGCATCTCGACGTCCGCGCGCAGGGTGGGGAGGATCATGGCGCGCATCTCCGGGTCGTCGAGCGCGGGGTGGTGATAACCCGCGAACTCGCCGACGCGGGCGAGGAAGTCCTCGTCGGAGAGGCCGGTGGCGTGCTGTTCGCGTCCGCTTGAGGGTTCGGGGGATCCGCTGACGAACAGGTGAACGAGCTCGATGTCGGGTTCGGCGTGCAGCCGGTGGGCGAGTTCGTAGGCGAGCACGGCGCCGAGGCTGTGCCCGAACAGGGCGACGCGGTGATCGTCGCCGTCACTGAGGCGTTCCCGCAGCTGGGCCAGGAGTCCGTCCGCGGCCGTCTGTACGTCACGGTAGGGCTCCTCGTCGATCAGCCTTTCCCGGCCGGGCAGTTGCAGCGCCACGATCTCCAGCGCGTCCCCGGCGAGGGCCGTCCAGGGGCGGTAGAACGACGCGCCCGCTCCGGCGTACGGGAGGCAGACCAGCTTGGTCGTGTCAGAGGTGGTCATGAGTGTGGGTGTCTCCTTGTGAGTCGTGTGCGGAATGGGGGAGTGGGCTGGGGCAGGGGGTGGGACCGGGGGCGAGCAGGCCCGCGAGTGCCGCGGCCTCGGCGGCGACGCGCATCGCGTCGGCGGCGCGGTCCGGTCCGGGCAGCCCGGGGCCGACCGGCATCAGGTTGAGCGTGGTGGCGCCCGCCTCGGCGAACGCCGTCATCCGCTCGGCGATCCGTTCCCGCGGGCCGAGCAGCGAGGTGGCGTCGAGAAACTCGAGCGGTACGGCGGCCATGGCGCCCGGGAAGTCACCGTCCAGGAACCTGTCCTGGACGGTACGGGCCTGGGAACCGAAGCCCATGCGCTCGGCCAGCTGGGTGTAGTGGTTGTCGTCCCGGCCGCCCATGCCACCGAGGTACAGCGCGGCGTACCCCCGTACCCGGCGGGCACAGGCCCGCCAGTCGGCGCCGGTCACCAGCGGGACGCAGGGGGCGATGTCGAACCCGTCGAGGGTGCGCCGGGACTTGGTGAGGCCGGCCCGCAGGGGCTCGAGCTGCTTGGCGGCGTGGGCTGGTGAGAAGAACACCGGCAGCCAGCCGTCGGCGATCTCCCCGGCCAGTTCCAGGTTCTTCGGGCCGAGGGCGGCGAGGTAGACAGGGAGGTGCTCGCGGGGCGGCCGGATCGTCAGGGTGAGCGCCTTGCCGGGGCCGTCCGGCAGCGGGAGCGTGAAGTGCCTGCCCTCGTACTCCAGAGGTTCCCGGCGCAGGGCGCGGCGCACCAGGCTGACGTATTCGCGGGTACGGCCCAGCGGTGAGCCGAATCTGACGCCGTGCCAGCCCTCCGAGACCTGCGGGCCGGACACGCCGAGGCCGAGCCTGAACCGTCCGCCTGACAGGGTGTCGAGGGTGGCGGCGGTCATCGCCGTCATGGCGGGCGAGCGGGCGGGGATCTGCAGGACCGCGCTGCCGACGTCGATGCGGGAGGTGCGGGCGGCGATCCAGGACAGCACGGTCACGGCGTCGGACCCGTAGGCCTCCGAGACCCACACCGCCGAGTAGCCGAGTTCCTCGGCCAGGGAGGCGAGCGAGATGTTGGACGCGTCGTTGCCGCCGACCCAGTAGCCGAGGTTGAGGCCGAGACGCAGGGTGGGAACGTTCATGGGTACTCCTTGGCGGGCGCCGGCTCGGGCGTGCCCGCTGTCAGCGGCTGGTGCGGGTGTGGTGGCGCCATGTCGAGAGGGAGGTGAAGACGGCGATGATCAGCACCGAGCAGCCCACGGTGTACAACTCCGGGTGAAGTGCGGGCCAGCCGTGCTGGACGGAGAAGCCCGGCGGGGGCGGGTTGCCGAAGAGCTCGCGCAGGGCGTTCGCGAGCGAGGTGATGGGGTTCCAGGCGGCCACCGTGGACAGTGGGCCGGGGAGGGTCGCTCCGGAGACGAACCCGGAGGAGATGAACGTGGCCGGGAACAGCCAGATCACTCCGAGGCTCCCGGCCACCTGGGAGTTCGGCGATACGAGGGCGACGAAGACGCCGATCCACGACATCGCGAAGGAGAACAGCAGCACCAGCAGGATGCCGGCGGCCACCTGGACGGGGCCGGTGTGTGTGCGCCAGCCCATCAGCAGACCGCAGGTGGTGGTGACGGCGAGGCTGGCCACGCAGGTCGTGAGGTCGGAGGCCGTCCGGCCGAGCAGCAGGGCCACGCGGGAGATCGGCAGCGTACGGAAGCGGTCGACCATGCCCTGGTCCAGGTCCCGGGAGAGCCCGACCGTGGTGAAGGTGGTGGTGAAGGCCACGGTCTGGGCGATCAGCCCGGCGAACATGTACGAGCGGTAGGCCGTGCCGCCCAGGCTGTTGCCGAAGATGTACCCGATGAGCAGGGCGTACACGACCGGCTCGACCAGGCAGGAGATGAGCAGTCCCGGAGTGCGCCGCAGGTGCAGCAGGTTGCGCAGGGCAAGGTCCGTGCTCTCCGCGACGACACGGAGCACCGGAGTGCGCCGGGCCCGGGTCACGTCCGCGGGTGAGGCAAGGCCGCCGGTGGCGGGTGCGTCCCGGTGCGGGGTGCCGGTCCTGTGGACGTCGGTGGGCGCGGTCATCGTGTCGCCTCATGCCGCGCGCGGCCGGTCAGGCCGAGGAACACGTCGTCGAGGGTGCAGCGGCCGAGTCCGATCTCCAGTACGTCGACCTCTTCGTCCGCCAGCGCGGTGAGGGCGCGGCCCAGTGCTGCCCGGCCGTCGGTGGTGGCCGCCTCGACGCGCCGGGCACGGCGGTCCACCGTCGGGGGCGCGCCGGTGGCCCGTGCGGCGGCGCGTGCCGCCGCGTCGAGCTGGTGGTCTTCGGCGACACACAGGACGAGCCGGTCTCCGGCGGCTGCCTTCAGTTCGTCGCTGGTGCCCTCCGCCACCACCCGGCCCCGGTCGATCACGGTGATCCGGTCGGCGAGACGGTCCGCCTCCTCCAGGTACTGGGTCGTCAGCAGGATCGTGGTGCCGCCGGCGACCAGCTCACCGACCGCCTCCCAGGTGTCGAACCTGCTCTCGGGGTCGAGGCCGGTGGTGGGCTCGTCCAGGAGGACCAGGGGAGGGGAACAGACGAGGGCGGCGGCCAGATCCAGCCGTCGCCGCATCCCGCCCGAGTAGGTGCCGGCTCGGCGCCCCGCGACGTCGGTGAGCCGGAACCGGGACAGCAGGTCGTCGGCGACGCGGCGGGCCGCAGAGCGGCCCAGACCACGCAGTTTCGCGAGGAGGAAAAGGTTTTCGAAGCCCGTAAGTAAGCTGTCGACCGTCGAATACTGGCCAGCCATTCCGATCGTGGAGCGCACCTTTTCCGGTGCCTTTGTCACGTTCCAGCCATTCACGAAAGCGTGTCCGGAATCCGGCTTTAGGAGGGTGGTAAGAATCTTTACCAGAGTGGTTTTACCGGCTCCGTTCGGACCCAGGAGGCCCATGACCTCACCTGTTTTCACCTCCAGGTCGATGCCGCTTAACGCAGGGCTGTCCTGAAAGTGCTTGTGCAGGCCGTAGACGGCGACGGCGGACGTGGTGGGGGTAGGCACAAGTCCGTTCTACGCTCACCGTTGACCGAAGTCGATCATGGAATGCTAAAGACCACTTGTATGTTCGATGGTATTAATTTGCCGATGCGTAGAGATTTCGCTACCGGATCGTAAACCATGATCACGTAAGTTTTCTACTGTGCGAGAATTACTCACGAATCTGAGGGAGCGGGCAGCGCGCAATCCGCGGCAGCCTGCGGTAACATTCGTCTCCGAATTCACCGATCTCAGATGTGCGGTGCGCGACCGCGGGGAACTGGATCTACATTCCCGGCGCATTGCCTCCTGGCTCCAGCAACGATTCTCCGCGGGAGACCGGGCGTTGCTCGTCCACTCCCCGGGAATCGAGTTCACCACCGCCTTCTCCGCCTGTGTCTACGCCGGCGTCATCGCGGTGCCCTCCCCCCTGCCGGGCCGTTACCGGCACGAGCGCCGCAGACTCGCCGCCATCGCCCGCGACGCGAGGGTGAATGTCGTCCTCACGCAGCAGAGCGATCTGGCGGACGTGGAGAAGTGGATCGCCGAGGAGGGCATCGTCGGGGTGGTCTGCCACGCCATCGACGCCGGTGACGGAGACCCGGACGCCTGGACCGCTCCCGAGGTGTCGCCGGAAACCCTGGCGCTGCTCCAGTACACCTCGGGATCGACCGGCGACCCCAAGGGCGTCATGGTCACCCACGGCAACCTGGTCGCCAACGTCGAGCGGATGGTGGACACGTTCGGCAACGACAGTGGCACGACGTACGGTGGCTGGATCCCCCTGTACCACGACATGGGGCTGATCGGCCTGATGCTGCCCGGCCTCCTGTCCGGCAACGGGTACGTCCAGATGGACCCCATGTCCTTCCTGCGCCGCCCGTACCACTGGCTGCGGATGCTGGAAGCCTGTGACGTCGGATTCACCGCCGCGCCCGACTTCGGCTACGAACTGTGTGTCCGGCGGGTCACCGACGAGCAGCTCGCCACGCTCGACCTGTCCCGGGTCAAGGCCGCCGACGGCTCGGAACCGGTCCGCGCCGACGTGGTCGCCGCCTTCACCGAGAGGTTCGCCGCCGCAGGGCTGCGGCCCGACGCGCTCATCCCCGTGTACGGCCTGGCCGAGGCGACTCTGATGACCTCAGCCACCATCGGGCGGGCACCCCTGCGTACCGCCGTCGACGCCTCCGCGCTGGAGAGCCGTGTGCTGCGACCGGTCGACGGTGCGCGGCCGTCCCGCACGCTCGTCGGATGCGGGGCGCCGACCGGCTCCGACGTCCTGATCGTCGATCCCGACACCGGGGAGGCCCAGCCCGAGGGCGGGCTCGGCGAGATCTGGCTCGCCGGCCCCTGCGTCGCCGCGGGTTACTGGGAGAACGAGGACGCCACCGATGCCACGTTCCGGGCGTACACCCGTGACGGACGCGGTCCGTTCCTGCGTACGGGTGACCTCGGCGGCCTGCTCGACGGTGACGTCTACATCACCGGCCGCCGCAAGGACGTTCTCGTCCTGCACGGGCGCAATCTGCACCCTGCGGACATCGAGTACGAACTGCGTTCCGGACACGAGGAGTTGGAGGGCCTGCACGGGGCCGTCTTCATGGTCGGGAACGACGACGGGCCGGACACCACTCCCGCCGTCGTCGCCGTGCACGAGATCCGCGCCCACTGGGGCGCCGAACGGCTGAGCGAGATCGCCGTCGACATGAAGCAGACCGTGGCCCGGGAGTTCGGCGTACCCGTCGCGGCGGTCGCGCTGGTGCGGCCCGGCGGCGTCCGGCGGACCACGAGCGGCAAGGTGCAACGCTCGGCGATGCGCGGCCTCTACCTCTCCGGAGAACTGGACACCCTGCACCTCGGCGAGGACCGCCTGCTCACCGCGGCCCTGACCGAACACCGGCGGGTGAGCGCGCGATGACCACCACGGCCGCCCTGGAGGTCCTGCTCGCCGCCCACGAGAGCGACGCCTTCTCGCCCGACGCACTCGGCGCACTCGACGCCCTGGAGGAGTTTCCCGACAGCGCTGTCCGCCTCCTCGACGACGCGGGGATGTCCGCCCACTACGTCCTGTCCCCGGACGGCGACTTCAGCGAGACGCTCCGAATGCTGCGCACGGTCGCCCGCCGTGATCTGACGGTGGCCGTCGCGCACGGCAAGACGTTCCTGGGGGCGGCCCCGGTATGGGTGGCCGGCACCCCCGACCAGGCCGCCCGGCTCGCCGAGCGGGTGCGCGGCGGCGAGGCCGTCTGCTGGGGACTGACCGAGCGCGACCACGGCGCCGACCTGCTCGCGAGCGAGTTCGCGGCGGTGGCCGAGACCGACGCGGGCACGGACACGGGTGCGGTGGGTCCGGGCTGGCGGCTCACCGGCGAGAAGTGGCTCATCAACAACGCCACCCGCTCCACCCTCGCCTGTGTCCTGGCCCGCACCGACCCGGCCGGCGGCGGACGCGGCTTCAGCCTCTTCCTCGTGGACAAGCGCCGGCTGCCCGAAGGCGCCTGGCACAACCTGCCCAAGGTCCGCACGCACGGCATCCGCGGCGCCGACATCAGCGGCTTCGCCCTAGACGACGCCCCGGTGCCCCCCGGCGCCCTCGTCGGCGAAGAGGGCGACGGGATCGCCGTGGTGCTCAGAACGCTCCAGCTCACCCGCGTCGCCTGCACGGCACTCTCCCTCGGCGCCGCCGACCACGCCCTGCGGCTGGCCCGCGACTTCGTCACCGGACGCGAACTGTACGGCCGCCGCCTCGCCGCCGTTCCGCACGTACGGCGCATCCTCGGCCGGGCAGCCGCAGCCACGCTGACCGCCGAAGCGGTGAGCGCGCTCGCCGCCCGCTCGGTGCACACCCTGCCCGGTGAACTGAGCGCGATCTCGGCCATCACCAAGGCGTACGTCCCCACGCTGACCCAGGAGACGCTCGGCTCGCTCGGCGAACTGCTGGGCGTACGCGGCTTCCTCACCTCGCCGCCCGGCGACGGCTTCGCCAAACTCGAACGCGACCACCGCATCTGTTCGATCTTCGACGGCAGCACGGTCGTCAACCGTGCGGCCCTTCTCAGCCAGCTGCCGCGCCTGGCACGTCAGTTGAGCCGCGGCCGCTTCGACGCCGAAGGCCTGCGAGCCGCCGCCGACCTCACCGCGCCGCTCCCTCGGTTCGACCGCGACCGGCTGACGCTGCGATCCGTCACGGGATGCAGCGCCGTACAGGCACTGACGAACGCGGCGGCGCGCATGGAGGCGGAAGGACCGCCGCAGGCGGGCCCGCTCATCGCCCGCCTGCTCACCGACCTCGCCCTGCTGGAGAGGGAGTCGGCCACCTTCGTACCGATGACGGGCGGACTGGCCAGCACCGCCTTCCACCTCGCCGAACGCTACGAACGCGCCTACGCGGCCGCCGCCTGTGTACTGCTGTGGCTGCACAACCCGCCGCTGCGCACGGGACGGCTCGGCTCCGACGGCCTGTGGCTGCGGGCCTGCCTGACCGCCCTGCTCGGCGAGGACGACAACGACGTGTTCGACGACCTGGCCGACGTCGTACTCGCCACGCCCGCACCGGAGTTCACCCTGTGGGAAGGTGCCGCATGACAGCCGAGTCCGGCCTCGCACCCAAGCGCGCCGACGAGCTGGAGCACCTGCTCGGCAGACTGTCCGATCCGGACAGTCCCACCGGTGCGACCGCGATCCTCGCCGCCGACGAGCAGGCGGAGACGCTCACCGCCGGAGAGACGCTGCTGCACTCCTACGGGCTGAACGCCGAGTTCGTACCGCCCGCGCTGGGTGGCAGGCTGGAGCGGGCCGACCATCTCGCCGAGGTCATGCGCACGCTCTACCGACGCGACCCGGCGCTCGGCCTCGGCTACGGCGCCAGTTCGCTCATCGCCGGAGTCACCCTGTGGACCGCCGGCGACGAACAGCAGACCGGGCATGCCGCCCGTCTGCTCCTGGCCGGCCGGCGTATCGCCATCGCCTTCCACGAGCTGGCCCACGGCAACGACATGGCGGGCACGGAGTTCGCCGCCACCGCCGCCCCCGACGGCCTGCGGCTGAGCGGCCGCAAGGAGGTCGTCACCAACATCGCACGCGCCGACGCCATGGTCGTCCTCGCCCGCACCGATCCCCGGCCCGGTCCGCGCGGCCACTCCCTGGTCCTCGTCGACCGCGCGAACACCGATCCCGCCCGCCTGACCGACCTGCCGCGCTTCGGTACCGTCGGCATGCGGGGAGTACAGCTCGGCGGCCTGGCCTTCGACGAACTGCCGGTGCCCGCCTCCGCGGTGCTCGGCCCGGTCGGCTCCGGCCTGGAGACCGCGCTGAAGGCCCTCCAGATCACCCGCACGGTCCTGCCCGCGATGGCCAGCGGCATCCTCGACACCGGACTGCGCATCGCCGTGGACCACCTGACACGGCGTCGCCTCTACGGAAGCCCGGCCACCGCGCTCCCGCACGTCCGCTCCGTGCTGGCCGGTGTCTTCGCCGACCTGCTGCGTGCCGAGGCGCTCGGCGCGGTCGGCGCCCGTGCGCTGCATGTGGTGCCCGGCTCGGCGAGCGTGTACGCCTCCGCGGTCAAGTTCGAGCTGTCCCGGCTGCTGCTGTCGGCCATGGACCGGCTCGCGGAACTCCTCGGCGCGCACTTCTATCTCCGCGAGGGACCCACCGCGCTGTTCCAGAAGCTGCTGCGTGACCTCGCTCCCGTCGGCTTCGGGCACATCGCGCGCGCCGCCTGCCAGATGAGCCTGCTGCCCCAACTGCCCCTGCTGGCCCGCCGCACCTGGGCCCGCCCCGGCACCGAGGCGCCGGCCGACCTGTTCGCGCTCGCACGGCCGCTGCCGCCCCTGCCGTACGACCGGCTGGCCCTGCACGCGGCGGGCCGCGACCCGGTCATGGGCTCCCTGGCCGCCCTGGCCGACGCGTCCTGGGCACCCGAGCACGACGACCTGCGCGCGACACTCCGGGACGACCACGCCGAACTGGCCGAACTGGCCGCCGCCTGCGAGGGGTTGTCGCCGGTGGACCTCGGCGTCGACGCCCGCCCCGAGCACTACGGCATGGTCACCCGGTATGTACGCCTCCTGTCACGCACCGCCTGTACACAGGTGTGGCGGCACGCTCCGCCCGAGAGCTTCCTGGCCGGCCCCGCCTGGCTGCGCGCGGCACTGTGGCGCTCGGCACCTGGCCCGCACCGGCCGGGCCCCCTGCCCGACCAGGTCGAGGAGGCGCTCTTCGCCGAACTCCTGGACCGCCAGGACACCGGTCGTTCCTTCGGTCTGACCGGGAGACCGCTCGCCGTCTGAGAACCGGCCGTCGCCACCACCCGATGGCCCCCACTCACCATCAGCACGCCGTGCGCCGTGCGCCGTCCGGCCCCCGCCCGGGACGGGCAGAGCCCCTCCGCCGTACGGCCGCCGCGCACCCGGCCGTGCCGCCGCCCCGCGCTCCGGCTTCCTTTCTCTCTCCCCCCGCTCAAGAAAGTGACCCCCTCATGACCGCTGGCAACCAAGACGTGCACACCTGGCTGACGGAACGCGTGGCGACCTATCTGCGCCGCTCGCCCCAGGACATCGACACGTCCGTCCCGCTGGCCGACTACGGCCTGGACTCGCTGACGGCGCTGGCCATCACCGCCGACATCGAGGACGAGTTCGAGGTGACCGTCGATGACGCGCTGACCTGGGACCACCCGACGGTCGACGCGCTCAGCGAGGCCCTGACCGAGCTGTTCGGCGCACAGCCGGACGCGGCCCCGGCCGACGAGAAGCGGGCCTGACCATGAACGACGCCGCCTCGACCAACCCGGACCTGCCGCTCACGGCCGCCCAGCACGGCGTGTGGGTCGCCCAGCGCCTCGCCCCCGACAGCCCGCAGTACACCTGCGGCATCTACTACGACGTCCCCGCACAGGTGGACCGCGCCCTGCTCGCCCACGCCGTTGAGCGGGCCGTGGCGGAGACCGAGGCCCTGCGGGTCCGCTTCCACGACGACGGAGAGACGATCCGTCAGACTGTCGACCCGTCCGTCACCGGCGAACTGGCGTACGTCGACCTCAGTGGTGAGGCCGATCCGGCCGGGGCCGCCCGGGACTGGATCGACGCCGACCAGGCCCGGCCCGTCCCGGTCACGGACGACCGGCTGTTCCGGCACACCCTGCTGCGGCTCGGACCCGACCGGCACTGGTTCCACTTCCGCTACCACCACATCCTCCTCGACGGCTACGGACAGGTCCTGCACTGCCGCCGTCTGCTGGAGGTCTACACGGCACTGGCCGCGGGCGAGCAGCCGCCCGAGAGCGGCTTCGGCCCCCTCGGCGATGTCCTGGCCGAGGAGCGCGCCTACCTCGGCTCCGCCCGCCGCAAGCGCGACAGCGCCTACTGGCAGCGGGAGTTCGCCGACCTGCCCCGGTCCACCGAACTCGGCTCCGGCGCCACCGGACTGGCGCCCAGCCTGCCCGCCACGACCGGCCGCCTGCCCGAGGAGACCGCGCTCAGGGTGCGCGGCCTCGGCGGGGCCCGCTGGTCCCTGCCGGTGATCGCCGCCATGGCGGCCCACACCCACCGTGTCACCGGCGCCCACGACGTCCTCGTGCGCGTCTTCATGGCAGCCCGGCTCAGCCCGCACGCCCTGGCGACACCCGCCATGCTCGTCAACGACATCCCGCTGCGGATACCTGTCGACGGCTCCACCACCTTCGCCGAACTGCTGGACCGCGTCGCCGCCCGCCTGGCCGAGGCGAGCCGCCACCAGCGCTACCCGCACGACGAACTGCGCCGCGACCTCTCCGCCTCGGCCCGTCCGGGGACCCTGAGCGGGCCGTCCGTCAACGTCCTCTCCTTCGCCGCCGCCCGCCTGCCGTTCGGCACCACCGAGGCCGAGGCGCACCAGCTCGCCTCCGGCCCGGTGCGCGACCTCGCCGTGCACGCCTACGGCGACCCCGAGGCGGGCGACGGCATCGAGCTGACCGTCAACGCCCACCCGGGACGCTTCACCCCCGAGACGGCCGCCGCCCACCGCGACCGCTACGTGCGCCTGCTCACCGCGGTCACCGAGCGGCCGGACCTGCCCATCGGCGCCGTCGATCTGCTGGACGACGCGGAACGCGCACGTTTTGACGCCCGCAACGACACCGGCCACGCGAGCGACGCGCGCTCCCTGGTGGAGCTGTTCGAGGCTCAGGACCCGGCTGCCGAGGCAGTCGTCTTCGAGGGCGAGCGGCTGACGTACGGCGAACTGGGCGCCCGCGTCAACCGGCTCGCGCACGCCCTGCGCGGGCGGGGCGTGGGACCCGAGTCGCGGGTGGCGGTGGTGCTGCCGCGCTCGCTCGACCTGATTGTCGCGCTGTGGGCGGTGCTGAAGTCCGGTGCGGCGTACGTGCCCGTCGAGACCGGCTACCCGGCCGACCGGATCGCGTACGTCCTCGCCGACTCGCGCGTGTCGTTCGTGATCGACGAGGACACCGTGCGCACCCTCGGCGACGACGAGCCAGCCACCGACCCCGGCGTTGTCCCGCGGGGGGACAACGCCGCGTACGTCATCCACACCTCGGGCACCACCGGCCGCCCCAAGGGTGTCGTCGTCACCCACGCCGGCATCACCAACATGCTCGACTGGATGCAGGACGAGTACCGGCTCACCCCGGCGGACCGGGTCGTGCACAAGACGCCGGTCGGGTTCGACGTGTCGGTGTGGGAGGTGTTCTGGACCCTCACCCGTGGCGCGACCCTCGTCGTCGCCCGTCCCGACGGCCACCGCGACCCGGCCTACCTGGCCCGGCTGGTCCGCGACGAGCAGGTCACCGTCATCCACTTCGTGCCCGCGATGCTCGGCCCCTTCCTCGACGAGTACGCCTCCCTGCCCACGGACGCGCTGCGCATGGTCAGCTGCGGCGGTGAGGCGCTGCCCGCCGGGCTCGCCGACCGCTTCCACCGTGAGTGCGGCGGCCGGCTGCACAACTCCTACGGGCCCACCGAGTTCTCGGTGACCGCCACCTCTCATGCCTGTGTGCCCGGCGAGGCCGTCACGATCGGCACGCCCACCCACAACTCCCGTGCTTATGTGCTCGATCCGGCCCTGCGACCGGTACCGGACGGCGTCACCGGCGAGCTGTACCTGGCGGGCGTCCAGCTCGCCCGCGGCTACTTCGACCGGCCCGGCCCGACCGCCGAGCGCTTCGTCGCCGACCCCCACGGGCCGGCCGGCACCCGCATGTACCGCACCGGGGACCTGGTGCGCCGACGGGCGGACGGCGACCTGGAGTTCGCCGGACGCGCCGACGACCAGATCAAGATCAACGGGCAGCGCGTCGAACCCGCCGAGGTCGAGGCCGTCCTCGCGTCGGTGCCCGGCGTCGAACAGGCCGTGGTCCTCGTCCACGACTCCGAGACGGGCGCCCGGCAACTCGTCGGCTATGTGACCGGTACCCCCGAGGCCGACCCCAGGGCCCACCTCGCGGCCCTGTTGCCCGCCCACATGGTCCCGGTGACCGTGCTCCTCCTGCCGTCGATCCCGGTGACCCCCAACGGCAAGACCGACCGCGCCGCCCTGCCCGCCCCGGCCCGGCGGGTGAGCGGCCGTGCCCCCGAGACCACCGGCGAGCACCTCCTGCACGGCATCGCCGCCGTACTCCTCTCCCGTCCCGAACTGGGCGTGGACGACGACCTGTTCGCCCTCGGCGCGGACAGCATCCACGCCATCCAGCTCGTCAGCCGCGCCCGCCGCCAGGGCCTGCGGCTCACTCCCCAGGACGTCTTCGACCACCCGACGGTCGCCCGGCTCGCCCTGGTGGCCACGACGGAACCGGCGGCCCCGCCCGTCAAGGACGACCCGGTCGGTGAACTCCCCGAGACCCCCATGTCCCGGCGCCTCGCCGAACGAGGCGGCCCCACCGCCGGCTACGCCCAGTCGCTCCTCCTCGCCGCCGGGCCGGAACTGTCGTACGACAGGCTGTCCGCCGCCCTGCAAAGGGTGCTCGACCGCCACGACGCCCTGCGCCTGCGCGCCCGGCACATCCGGCCCGTGGGCGCCGTACGGGCCGAGGACTGCCTGATCCGCGCCCTGGACGAGGACGTGGCCGGGCACAAGGAGACCGCCCGCCGCGCGCTGTCGCCGGACGACGGGGTGATGGTACGGGCGGTGTGGTTCGAGTCCGGCCGGCTGCTGCTCGTGCTCCACCACCTGGTCGTCGACGGCGTGTCCTGGCGCATCCTGCTGAGCGACCTCACCGAGGCGCTCGCGGGCGCCGAGCTGTCCCCGCCCGCGACCTCGCTGCGCCGCTGGGCCGGACACCTCAGTGCCCCCATGGACGAACTCCCGCTGTGGACCGACCTGTTGTCCACCCCGGAACCCCTCCTCGGTACCCGCCCGCTCGACCCGGCGAGGGACTGCCACCGCACGGCCCGCTCGGTCACCGTCACGGTCCCGGCCGACCTCACCACCACCCTGCTGGCCACCCTGCCCGCCGCCTACCGGGCGACCCCGGACGACATCCTGCTCGCCGCGCTGTCGGCGGCCGTACAGCGCCACCGGGGTGAGGGACCGGTCCTGGTCGACCTGGAGGGACACGGCCGCGATCACCTGCCCGACGGCATGGACCTGGCCACCACCGTCGGCTGGTTCACCCGCATCCATCCGGTGCGACTGGGTCCCGGCACCGGGACCGGCGCCGACCTGATCAAGCGCACGAAGGACGAACTGCGCGCGATCCCGTACGGCGGTCGCGGTCACGACCTGCTGCGCGAGGGGCTCACCGGACTGCCGACGCCCCAGATCGCCTTCAACTACCTGGGCCGCCTGGACGCCACCGACCTCGGCGGCTGGCAGCTCGCAGACGGCGCGACGGCCGTGGAACTCCTCGCCGACGACGCCCTGGCGCTCACCCACACCCTTCAGATCGACGCCCACGTCCGCGACGGTGAGCTGACCGCCGAGTGGACGTATCCCGCCGGTGTCCTCACCGAGACCGACGTACGCGCCCTCGCCGAGGCGTGGACAGGAGCCCTGGCCGAACTCGCCGCGCACACGCGGGGCGGACTCACCGTCTCCGACGTACCTCTCGTCCGGATCACCCAGGAGGAACTGGACAGGTTCCGGGGCGCCACCGACGTCCTGCCGCTCTCCCCGCTCCAGGAGGGCCTGCTCTTCCTCGCGTTGTACGAGCCCGACGATCCCTACGTCGGCCAGCTCGTCCTCGACATCGACGGCGGCTACGACCCCGACCGGATGAAGGCCGCCGCGGCGGCACTGCTGCACCGGCACCCGAATCTGCGCGCCGGCTTCCGCACCCGCCCGACGGGCGCGGCCGTCCAGGTCGTGCCGGCCGACGTGAAGGTGGCGTGGAAGGAGGAGCGGGAGGGGACCGGCCTGGAGGAGTTCCTCGCCCGGGACCGGGCACGCGGCTTCAGCGTCGTGAGGCCGCCGCTGATCCGGTTCACCGCGCTCGGCGACCGCCTCGTCATCACCCACCACCACCTCCTGGTGGACGGCTGGTCGCTGCCGCTGCTGGTACGCGAGCTGTTCACGCTGTACGGCGGCGGCGAACTGCCCCCGGCCCCCGCCTACCGCGACTACCTGGCCTGGCTCGCCGAGCAGGACCTGGACGCCTCGGCCGAGGCGGTGGGGGAGCGGCTCGACGGCCTGGCCGCACCCACCCTGATCGCCCCCGCCGGGCACACCCCCGAGGGATACGGCTCCCACGAGGTCGTCCTGCCCGAGGCGCTGACCGACGCGCTGACCTCTGTGGCCCGCGCGCACGGGCTCACCCTCAACACCGTCTTCCAGGGCCTGTGGGCGTTGCTGCTGGGCGGGCTGACCGGACGGGACGACGTCGTGTTCGGCGCGACCCTCTCCGGCCGACCGCCCGAGCTGCCCGGCGCGGAGTCGACGATCGGGCCGTTCATCAACACGCTCCCGGCCCGGGTCCGGATCGAGCGGAACGAGCCGCTGGCGGAGCTGCTGGCCCGGGTGCAGAGGGAACAGCAGGCGCTGCGGCCGCACCAGCACGCCTCCCTGGCGACGGTCACCCGCTCGTCCGGCTTCGAGTCGCTGTTCGACACCATCATCTTCTTCGAGAACTACCCGACGACCGACGGCATCGAGGCCGGCGGACTGCGCCTGGCCCACGCCGACCTCGCCGAGCGGACCCACTACACCGTCAGCCTGTACGTCTTTCCCGGCGAGCGGCTGCGGCTGCTGTGGGGCTACCGCAGCAGCGTCCTCGGCCCGGAGGCCATCACACGGCTCTCGGACCGCCTGACCGAACTGCTCGGCGAGGCGGTGGCCGGACTCGACGTACCGGCGGGGGAGTTGACGGCCGTGTCCGAGGAGGACCGGCTGCTGGTCATGGGCGAGCGCGCCACCGACCTGTCCGACGGCCGGGAGAACACCGGGCCGGGCCGGGGCGGGGTTCCGCGCACGCCGCAGGAGGAGATCCTGTGCGGCATCGTCGCCGAGGTCCTCGGCGTCGAGGAGGTCGGTGTCGACGACGAGTTCTTCGCGCTCGGCGGCACGTCGATCCTGATGATCCGGCTGGTCCACCGTGTGCGCGACGAGTTCGGTGTCGACCTGTCCCTGCGGGACGTGTTCGCCGCCCCGACCGTCGCCGGGGTCGCCGGGCGGCTCTCCGACATCGGCCCGCAGGCCAAGCGCATCACGGCGGACGAACGGCCGGCCCGCGTCCCGCTGTCGTTCGCGCAGGAGCGCATGTGGTTCCTGCAGCGGCTCCAGCGCGGTTCGGGCTCCTACAACGTCCCCATCCGGATCCGGCTGACCGGTCGCCTGGACGCGGACGCGCTCGGCGCCGCGTTCGCCGACCTCGTCGCCCGTCACGAGGCGCTGCGCACGCTCTACCGGGAGGACGACGAGGGCCCGCACCAGGTCGTGCTGCCCCCGGACACGCCCTTCGTCATGGAGGTCGTACGGGACGCCGGCCCCAACCCCGACCTGGCCGTCTCCGCCGGCCGGCCCTTCGACCTGGCCCACGACCTGCCGATGAGGGCGACGCTCTACCCGACCGGCCCGGACACCCACGTACTGCTCTTCGTGGTGCACCACATCGCCACCGACGGCGCCTCGCTGCGTCCGCTGACCGAGGACCTGTCCGCCGCCTACCGCGCCCGGCTCGGCGGCGGCGCGCCCGACTTCGCCGAACTGCCCGTCCAGTACGCGGACTTCGCTGTGTGGCAGCGCGACACCCTGGCCGGGGACCTGCCCCGGCAGATCGACTACTGGAAGCGGAACCTGGACGGACTGCCGCCCGAGGTCACCTTCCCCGGAGACCGGCCGCGCCCCGCGGTGGCCACACACCGTGGCGACCACGTGGAGTTCGCGGTCGCACCGGAGCTCTATCAGCGGGTCCTCGACCTGGCGGGACGCACCCGCTCCACCCCGTACATGATCCTTCAGGCGGCCGTGGCGACGCTGCTGTCCCGGCTCGGCGCGGGCGAGGACATCCCGCTCGGCGGCATCATCGCCGACCGGCCCGACTCCGTGCTCGACGACGTCGTCGGCGTGTTCATCAACACCCTCGTCTACCGCTTCGACACCTCCGGCGACCCCCGCTTCGAGGATCTGCTGGACCGCGTCCGCGAAACCGGACTGGCCGCATACGCGCACCAAGGGGTGCCGTTCGAACGCCTGGTGGAGGAGCTGAACCCGGAGCGGTCCCGGTCCCGGGCCGCCTTCTTCCAGGTGATGCTGGCCTGGCTGGACCTCACCGACGCCCGCATCGACCTGCCCGGCGTGCACGCCGAACCCGGCCCGGTGACCAGCGGTACGTCCAAGTTCGACGTGCACTTCGACTGCCATGTCGAGGGCGACGGGCTGCTGTGCCGCCTGGAGTACACGACCGACCTGTACGACCGGCGCACGGCCGAGAGCTTCGCGGCCCGCTTCGTCCGCGTCCTGGAGACCGTCACCGCCGACCCGGCGCTGCGGTTGTCCCAGGTCGACGTGCTCGACGCGGACGAACGCGCCCTGGTGCTGGAGCGCTGGAACGACACCGTCGTACGGTTCGACGACCAGCCGTCGGTGGTGGAGCTGTTCGAGAGGCACGCGGCCCGGCACCCGGACGCCGAAGCCGTCCGCTTCGAGGGCGAGCGGGTCACGTACGGCGAGTTCAACACCCGGGTGAACCGGCTCGCCCACGCGCTGCGCGAGCGGGGTGTCGGGCCCGAGTCACGGGTCGCCGTGATGCTGCCGCGCTCGGTCGATCTGATGGTGGCCCTGTGGGCGGTGCTCAAGGCGGGTGCCGCGTACGTGCCCATCGACACCGGCTACCCGGCCGACCGGATCGCGTACATCCTCGCCGACTCCGCCGCCCGGCTGCTGATCTCCGACCGGGACATCGACGGCTTCGAGCGGATCGCACCCCACGCCGAAGGGCCCGCGCGGAACCCGGGGGTGACGGCCCACGGCGCCAACGCCGCTTACGTCATCTACACCTCGGGCTCCACCGGCCGGCCCAAGGGCACGGTCAACACGTACGCGGGCATGGCGAACCGCCTGTACTGGATGCAGCGCGACCATCGGCTCGCCGCCGGGGAACGGGTGCTGCAGTCCACTCCGGTCAGCTTCGACGTGTCGGTGTGGGAGGTCTTCTGGACCCTCATGTACGGCGGCACCCTCGTCGTGGCCCGCCCCGACGCCCACCGCGACCCGCTCCAGCTGGAGCGGCTGATGCGGGAGGACTCCGTCGCCGTCGTCCACCTCAGCGCGTCCATGCTCGGCGCCTATCTCGCCGAGACCCGGCTGCCGGGCTCCGTGCGTCTGGTCGTCTCCGGCGACGAGGCCCTGCCCGCCGAGCTGGTCCGCCGGTTCCACGAGGACTCCCGCGCGGTGCTCCTCAACGCCTACGGCCCCACCGAGGCCGCCGTCGACGTCACCGCCTGGGCCGCGCCGCCCGACACCGGGACCGTGCTGATCGGCGGTCCCGTCGCCAACACCCGCGCCTACGTGCTCGACGCGACGCTGGCTCCGGTCGCCCCCGGGGCACCCGGCGAGCTGTACATCGAGGGCGTTCAGCTGGCCCGCGGCTACCTGGACCGGCCCGCCCTGACCGCCGAGCGGTTCGTCGCGAGCCCGTACGGGCCGCCCGGGGCGGTGATGTACCGCACCGGGGACGTGGCGCGCTGGACGGCGGGCGGCGAGCTGGAGTATCTCGGCCGCGCCGACAACCAGGTCAAACTGCGCGGCCTCCGCGTAGAACTCGGCGAGGTCGAGGACGCGCTGGCCGACCACCCGGCCGTCGCGCAGGCCGCCGCGGCCGTGCACGGGCAGCGGCTCGTCGGGTACGTCGTGCCCGCCTCCGCGGGGGTCCCGGTCGACGCCGAGGCACTGCGCGACCGGCTCACGGCACGGCTGCCGGAGTACATGGTCCCGGCCCGGATCATCGAGCTGGACGCCATGCCGCTCACCCCGAACGGCAAGCTCGACCGCAGGGCACTGCCCGTCCCGGAGCAGACCCACGCCTCCGGGCGCGGGCCGCGCACCCCGCAGGAGGAGATCCTGTGCGGGCTGTTCGCCGAGGTGCTCCGGGTGGGCGCGGTCTCGATCGACGACGACTTCTTCGCGCTCGGCGGCCACTCGCTGCTGGTGACCCGGCTGGCCGGCCGCATCCGGGCCGCGCTGGACGTCGATCTCGAACTGTCCGTGCTGTTCGAGGCGACGACCGTGGCGAAGCTCGCGGCCCGGCTCGGCGACGGCGGACCACGTCGCGGCGGCGTCACCGCACCGCCGCGCGAGGGACGCCTGCCGCTGTCGTACGCCCAGGAACGGCTGTGGTTCCTGCACCGCTTCGAGGGCCCGTCCGCGACGTACAACCTGCCCGTCGCGCTGCGGCTGACCGGCGAGCTCGATGTGGCCGCGCTCACGACCGCCCTGGACGACCTGGCGCTGCGGCACGAGGCACTGCGTACGGTCTTCGCCGAGGACGGGGAGGGTGCCCACCAGGTGGTCCTGCCGTCGGTGCCGCCGCTGACAGTTGTCCGCGCCGACGAGGACGTCCTCGACGAGCGCGTCGCCGACGCAGTCCGGACCCCCTTCGATCTCTCCGTCCAACCCCCGCTGCGCGCCACCCTGTTCGACCTCGGCGCGGGCGAGCACGTGCTGCTCCTCGTCCTGCACCACATCGCCGGTGACGGCGCCTCCATGGCTCCGCTCGCCCGCGACCTCGCCACCGCGTACGCGGCCCGGACCCGGCAAGAGCAGCCCGCCTGGGCTCAACTGCCGATCCAGTACGCCGACTTCGCCGCCTGGCAGCGGCGCGCGCTCGGCGAGGCCGACGACCCGGACAGTGTCCTGTCCCGCCAGCTCGACCACTGGCGCACGACGCTCGCCGGACTGCCCGAGCAGATGGAGCTGCCCTTCGACCGGCCCCGGCCCGCCGTGCCCACCCACCGCGGCGACACCGTGCCCTTCACGGTCGCGCCCGAGGTCCACGAAGCCCTGGTCCGGCTCGCCCGCGACCACCACACGACCGTCTTCATGGTCGTACACGCCGCTGTGGCCACCCTGCTGCACCGGCTCGGCGCGGGCGACGACATTGTGATCGGCTCGCCGGTCGCCGGCCGCACGGACGACACCCTGACACCTCTGGTCGGCTTCTTCGCCAACAACCTCGTGCTGCGCACCGACCTGACCGGCGACCCCGGCTTCACCGAGGTGCTGCGCCGGGTGCGGGCCGCCGACCTGGCCGCCTACGCGAACCAGGACGTGCCGTTCGAGCAGGTCGTGGAGGTGGTCAACCCGGCGCGTTCCACCGCCCGGCACCCGCTGTTCCAGACCGGCCTCAACTTCAACAACGCCGACCAGCAGGCGGCCCTCGACCTCGCCGTCGACCTGCCCGGCCTCACGGCGCGCGTGCGGCCGGTCGCCTCGCCCGCCGCCAAGTTCGACCTGTCGTTCTTCCTCACCGAGCGGCCCGAGGGCGGGGTGCACGGGCTCCTGGAGTTCGCCACCGACCTGTTCGACCGCGACTCCGCCGCCCGCATCGCCGAGCGCTTCACCCGACTGCTCACCGCCGTCACCGCCGAACCCGGCCGCCCGGTGGGGGAGTTCGACGTCGTGGACGCCGACGAGCGGCGGCTGCTGCTCACCGAGTGGAACACCACCGGCCACGAGGTGCCGTCCCAGACCCTCACCGAACTGGTCGAGGCCCAGACCGCCCGCACCCCGGACGAGCCCGCCGTCGTCTTCGGCGACACCGAGCTGTCGTACGCCGAACTCGACGCCCGTGCCAACCGGTTGGCACGGCACCTGATCGGCCTGGGAGCCGGTCCGGAACGCTACGTCGCCGTCCTGATGCCGGTGTCCGAGGGCATCCCGGTGACGCTGCTCGCCGCGCTGAAGACCGGCGCCGGCTACCTGCCGCTCGACCCGTCCCACCCGGTCGACCGGCTCGCCTTCATGCTGCGGGACATCGCGCCGGTCGCCGTGGTCACCACGGCCGAACTCGCCGATACCGTCGGCTCGTTGACGGACGTGCCGGTCGTGCTGACCGACGATCCCGCGATCGCGGAGCAGCCTTCCGAGCCGCTCACCTCCGTGGTCCGGCGGCCCGAACACGCCGCGTTCGTCATCTTCACCTCGGGCTCCACCGGGCGGCCCAAGGCGGTCGTCGTCGAACACCGGTCGCTGGTCGCCTATCTGGCCTGGGCGACCCACGCGTACGAGAGCCTGCGGCGACGCGTCCTGGTGCACTCGCCGGTCTCCTTCGACCTCACCGCGACCGGCATGTTCGGCCCGCTGATCTCCGGCGGCACCGTCGAACTCGTCCGCTGGACCGCGAGCGGCCCCGATCCGGACGCCCGTGTCACCCGGCCCGACTTCGTCAAGGCCACCCCCAGTCATCTGCACCTGCTGGGCGTGGTGCCCGAGGAGTACTCGCCGGGCGGACAACTCGTCCTCGGCGGCGAGTCCCTCCTGGGCGACGTGCTGGACGCCTGGCGCGACCGGCATCCCGGGGTGACCGTCCTCAACGAGTACGGCCCGACCGAGACGACCATCGGCTGCAGCCTGTTCCGTATCGAACCCGGCGACCCGGTTCCGCCCGGCGTCATCACCATAGGCACCCCTGCCTGGAACACGCGGATGTACGTGCTGGACGCGCTGCTGCGACCGGCACCCGTCGGCACCGCCGGCGAACTGTACGTCGCGGGCGACCTGGTCACCCGCGGCTACCACGGCCGCCCCGGCCTGACCGCCGGGCGCTTCGTCGCGAGCCCGTTCGGCCCGCCCGGGTCCCGGATGTACCGCACGGGCGACCTGGCCCGCTGGACGGCCGCCGGACGCCTGGAGTTCGTCAGCCGCGTCGACGACCAGGTGAAGATCCGCGGCTTCCGCATCGAACTCGGCGAGGTGGAGGCCGTCCTGACGGCCCGGCCGGGCATCGACGCCGCGGCCGTGGTCGTCCGCGAGGACACCCCGGGCGACAAGCGCCTCGTCGCCTACGTCGTGCCGGAGCAGGGGCACCCGGCGGACCTGGCCGCCCTGCGCGGCGCCGCCGCGCGGGCCCTGCCCGACTACATGGTCCCGGCCGCGTTCGTCGTGCTGCGGACCCTGCCCCTGACCGCCAACGGCAAGATCGCTCGCAAGGCGCTGCCCGCTCCCGACCTCACCGCCGAGAGCTCGGGCAGGCCTCCCGCCCCGGGCACGGAGCGGGAGATGGCGGGCCTCTTCGCCGCCGTCCTAGGGGTGCCCGAGATCGGCGCCGACGACGACTTCTTCCGCCTCGGCGGCCACTCCCTGCTCGTCGCCCGGCTGGTCAACCGGATCCGCGTCGGCCTCGGTGTGGAGCTGTCCGTCCGGGAGGTCTTCGAGCACCCGACCGTCGCCGGCCTCGCCGAACTGCTGTCGGACCGGCCGGCACAAACCTCCCGCCTCCCGCTCGTCCGGCGCGAACGGCCCGAGCGGATGCCCCTGTCGGCGGCACAACGGCGGATGTGGTTCCTCGACCGGCTCGACGGCCCCTCGCAGACCTACACCATCCCCGTCGTGCTGCGGATGACCGGCGCCCTCGACCGGGACGCTCTGCGGGCCGCCTTCGGCGATCTGGTGCGGCGCCACGAAGTGCTGCGCACGGTGATCGCCGAGGGACCCCAGGGCCCGCACCAGGTCGTCGTCGACACGGAGCCGCACTTCACGGTCCGCTCGTCCGACCCGGCCGACTTCGCCGTGAGGCTGGCGGAGGCCGCCCGGACGCCGTTCGTCCTCGACCACCAACCGCCCATCCGCGCCGCGCTGTTCACCGACGGCGAGCGCGAACACGCCCTGCTGCTGCTCCTGCACCACATCGCGGCCGACGGCGCGTCCATGCGGCCCCTCGCCGAGGACCTCTCCACGGCCTACGCCGCCCACCTCGCCGGCCGCGCCCCCGACTGGGCTCCACTGCCCGTCCAGTACGCCGACTACGCGCTGTGGGAGCGGGAACTGCCCGCCGACCGGCTCGACTTCTGGACGAGGGAGCTGGCCGGGAGCCCTGACCAGATCGAACTGCCGACCGACCGGCCCCGGCCCGCCGTCGCGTCCCAGCGCGGGGGCACGGTGCCCTTCACGGTCCCGGCCGCACTGCGCCGCCGTATCGACGTGCTCGGCCGTGACCGGGGCGCCAGCGCCTTCATGGTGCTGCACGCCACGCTCGTCACCCTGCTGACCCGGCTGGGCGCCGGCGGCGACATCGTGATCGGGACGCCCGTGGAGGGCCGCCCGGACACCGCGCTCGAACACCTCGTCGGACTGTTCGCGAACACCCTGGTACTGCGCGCCGACACCTCCGGTGACCCCACGTTCGAGGAACTCCTCGACCGGGTGCGGGCGGCGGACGTGGCGGCGTACGACCACACCGACGTGCCGTTCGAGCACCTGGTCGAGGTCCTCAACCCGGCACGCTCCCGAGACCGGCACCCCCTGTTCCAGGTCATGCTGACGGTCAACCAGGAGGCGATCGCGCCCACCCTGCCCGGACTTGAGGTGACCGTCGGGGACCTGCACGGCGACCTCGCCAAGTTCGACCTGTCGCTGACGCTCACCGAGAGCGGCGAAGGGGGCTGGTCCGGATCGGTCGAGTACGCCTCGGACCTGTTCGACCGCGCCACCGCCGAGAGCGTCGCCGCCCGCTACCTGCGCCTGCTGGAGGAGGTGACCGCCGACCCGGCGCGTCCCCTGCACGCCTTGCCCCTGCTCACCCGCGCAGAACGCGAGGACGTGCTCGTGCGGCGCAACGACACCGGCCGGCCGCGGCCAGAGGCGTCGCTGCCGGAGATGTTCGAGGCACAGGCGACGCGCACCCCGCACGCCGTGGCCGTCGTCTCGGACCGTACGGAGCTGACGTACGAGGAGCTGAACCGCCGCGCCGACGGGCTCGCCCGGCACCTGACCGGCCTGGGGGCCGGACCGGAGACCGTCGTCGCGGTGGTGCTGCCGCGCCGCCCGGAGGTGGTCGTGGCGCTGCTCGCGGTCCTGAAGACCGGGGCGGCCTATCTGCCGGTCGACCCGGCCAACCCGCAGGCACGGATCGACGCGCTGGTCGCCGACGCGGGCGCCGCGATCGTGCTCACCGAGGACACGCTCAGCGCGGTTGAGGACACCCCCGCGGACGGTGCCCCGGGCGTCCGGGTCCACCCCCGCCAGGCCGCCTACCTGATCCACACCTCCGGATCGACCGGCCGCCCGAAGGGAGTCGT
Source organism: Streptomyces sp. AK08-02 (assembly GCF_033795085.1). Classification (NCBI taxonomy): domain Bacteria; kingdom Bacillati; phylum Actinomycetota; class Actinomycetes; order Kitasatosporales; family Streptomycetaceae; genus Streptomyces; species Streptomyces sp. AK08-02. The sequence goes on along the minus strand of NZ_JARAZV010000009.1, from coordinate 58,607 downwards.
CGTCGATCACGGGTCACTCGCCGCCTATCTGAACGAGGCCGCGGCGATGTACCCGGCCGCGTCCGGCGAGTCCCTGGTGCACACCTCCCTCGCCTTCGACATGCCGGTGACCACCCTGTTCACTCCGCTGGTCACCGGCGGCCGGGTGCGGTTCGCGGAACTGGACGCGGACACGCCGACCCCCGGCCTGCTCAAGGTCACCCCGAGCCACCTGCGGCTGCTGGAGTCGCTGCCCGACCGCGTCAGCGACGCCCGGAACCTGGTCATCGGCGGCGAGGCGCTCGACGGCACCGCCCTGCAGGCGTGGCGCGAGCGGCACCCCGAGGCCGTGGTGATCAACGAGTACGGTCCCACGGAGGCGACCGTCGGCTGTGTCGTCCACCGGCTCGAACCGCACGACGTCCTGGTTGCGGGGCCGGTGCCCATCGGCCGCCCCATCGGGGGCGCTCGTGTGTACGTGCTCGACGACCGCCTCCAGCCCGTCCCGGACGGCGTGTGGGGCGAGCTGTACCTGGCCGGAGCGGGACTCGCCCGTGGCTACGCCGGGCGGCCCGGCCAGAGCGCCGAGCGGTTCGTCGCCGACCCGTACGGCCCGCCCGGCACCCGGATGTACCGGGTGGGCGACCGGGCCCGCTGGAACCGCGCCGGGGTGCTGGAGTACGCCGGACGCGTCGACGACCAGGTCAAGGTCCGGGGTCACCGGATCGAGCCCGGCGAGATCGAGACCGCGCTGACCGCGCTCGACGGGGTCGCCCGAGCTGCCGTGACCGTCCGCGAGGACCGTCCCGGCGACCAGCGGCTGGTGGCCTACGTCGTCGCCGAAACCCCGCTGGTGGCCGATGAGTTGAAGACCCGGCTCGCCGACGTCCTGCCCGCCCACCTCGTACCGTCCGCGTTCGTCGAGGTCGACGCGATCCCGCTGAACGCCAACGGCAAGCTCGACCGCAGGGCGCTGCCCGCCCCGCCGGACACCTCGGCCGGTACCGGCCGGGCGCCGCGGACCGAGCAGGAGGCCCTGCTGTGCGGGCTGTTCGCCGAGGTGCTGGGGGTGCCCGAGGTCTCCGCCGACGACGATTTCTTCGCGCTGGGCGGTCACTCCCTGCTCGCCGTCCGTCTGGCCGGCCGGATCGGTGAGACGCTGGCGGCCCGCTTCAGCCTGTCGGCGCTTCTCGAAGCACCGACCCCGGAGGGACTGGCCCGCCACCTCGTGCGGAGCGGCCCGTACGCTCCGTCGTGGGTGCCGGACTCGGAAGCCGAGCTGAGTCCCACCCTGCGCTTCACGTCCGGCGAGTCCCCCGCCGGCCCGCCCGACGTGCCGCGGGCCGACCCGCACACCGGTGGTCCTCAGGAGATCCTGCTGACCGGGGCCACGGGGTTCGTCGGAGCCTTCCTCCTGGCCGAACTGCTGCACCGCACATCGGCACGGGTGCACTGCCTCGTCCGTGCGCGGACCGACGCCGAGGCGGGCGAGCGGCTGACCGGGGCCCTGCGCCGCTACGGCATCGACCTCGGTCCGACGCCGGACGATCCGCGGCTGCGTGTCGTCCGGGGGGACCTGGCGGCAGTGGACCTCGGCCTCGAACCCGCGGACTGGGCAGGGCTGCGCGAGCGGGTCGACACGATCGTCCACAGCGGCGCACACGTCCATCACCTCTCGCCGTACACGCGGCTGAAACCGGCCAACGTGGAGGGCACCCGGACGCTGCTGCGCCTGGCCGCCGAAGGCAGGCCGAAAGCGTTTCACCACCTCTCCACCCTCGGTGTGTTCGGGCTCGGCCAGGACTCCCGGCGGGTCACGGAGGATTCACCGATCGACGGTGAGAAACACCCGTTCGGCAACGGGTACGCGGCGAGCAAATGGGTCGCGGACCGGCTCGTGGAGCGTGCCCTCGAACGGGGGGCGGCCGGTTCCATCCTCCGGCTCGGCCGCGTCTGGGCGCACACCTCGACCGGCGCGGTCAGTCCGGACGACATGTTCTCCCGACTGCTCACCAGTTGTGCCGCGCTCGGCTGCCATCCCGTGGGGGCGGAACTGGAGGAAGCGCTGCTCCCCGTCGACGTCCTGGCCCGCGCCGTCGTGGAACTGATCCTGACCCCGAGGGGAACCGCCCGTGTGCACCACCTCCACCACCCGCGCAGGGTCGGAGTCGACGTCTTCATGAGCGGCTACGACCGGATGCGCGGGACGGTCTCCGAAGCGGTCCCGCTCACCGTGTGGCTGCAGCGCCTGCGGCGCGCGAGCGAACGGGGACAGGACCTGCCGATCCTGCCCTACCAGGCCTATCTCGAAGAGCACGCGAGGAACGCGGAGCACGCGAGGAACGCGCCGGACCCACAGCGGCCGACCCTGGAGTTCGGGAACGACAGGACGCTTCAGCTCCTGCGGGATCTGGCGGTCGCGATCCCGGACATCGACGAGGCCGCGATCTCCCGCTACTGGGACTTCGTCGAACGGTGAGGCGAGCCGCGCGGACCGGCTCCGGCGGCCCGGCTTCCCCCGAGCGCCCATCCGGCCACCCTCACCGACCGCCTTCCACATCGACCTGACGACCTGCCACACCGCCCGGACCACCGGCCCGAGCCGTGGCCGAAATCCCCCCACCGGGAGGCTGAGCGCCTCCCGGCTCCCGAAAGGAACACCGACCGTCATGACGAACCCCTTCGAGGACATCGACGGCACCTACCGGGTCCTGGCCAACGACGAGGGCCAGCACTCGCTGTGGCCCGACTTCACCGCCGTGCCCGCCGGCTGGACCACCGTCTTCGGCCCGGACAACCGCACCGCCTGCCTGGAGTACGTCGAGCGCGAATGGACCGACCTGCGCCCCACGAGCCTCGTCCGGGCCATGGGCAAGTGACGAAAACGCATCGGACGAAAGGGAACACTGACGTGAGCAGCCGCGTCGAGATGACGCAGGCACCGTACGCCCCGGTGAGCGCCGACGGCACGGTGCGGTACGACGCCCCCACCCTGGCCCGGCTCGGTCATGTGGCCGCGGAGCTGCTTGACCAGGCGAGCGACCGGGTCGACGACCCGGCATGGGTGGCCCTCGCCCGGCACGCCTGGGAGGACGTCCCCGCCGGCATACGGCGCACCGTCCGGGAGTTCCGCAGGCATTCCGGCCCCGACGGTGCCCTCGTCCTCAGAAGGCTCCCCATCGGTGCGGCGCACCTGCCACCCACCCCCATGGTGAAGGGCTCGGTCCAGCACCACCCGTCCCTGCCCGCGGCGATACTGCTGCTGTTCGCGGCCGGGCTCGGCGACCCGGCCGCGTTCGCGGCGGAGAAGTCCGGCGCCCTCGTCCAGGACGTGGTGCCGGTGCCGGGCCAGGAGCAGGTCCAGGGCAACGTCGGATCGGTCGAACTCACCTTCCACACCGAGAACGCCTTCCACCCCCACCGGCCCGACCACGTGATGCTGCTGTGCCTGCGCCCCGACCACGGATGCGTCGCCGAGCTGCGCACCAGCTGCGCCCGACGCGTCCTGCCGCTGCTGACACCCGGCACGCGGGAGGCACTCGGCAGGCCCGAGTACGTCACCGAGGCGCCGCCGTCCTTCGGCCCGGTCGGCGAAGGCACCACGCACACCGTGCTCACCGGCGACCCGGACGACCCCGACTGGTGCTTCGACGAGGCTGCCACCAAGGCGGTGACCCCCGAGGGCCGAGCCGCCCTCGCCGAACTGGCCGAGGTGGCACACCGCACGTACACCGGGGTGCTGCTGCGCCCCGGTGACCTGGCGGTCGTCGACAACCGGATCACCCTGCACGGCCGTTCGGCGTTCACTCCGCGCTACGACGGCCGCGACCGCTGGCTCCAGCGGACCTTCGCCTTCAGCGACCTGCGCCGTTCCCGCGACCACCGTCCCGATGACGGAATGGTGCTGGCCAAGTGAACCCCTCAAGTGATGTCGGCCCGCCACGCGTCACGAGATCCGTTGACATGAAAGGTACGTGCTGAGATGGCCGAGACCGACCGGACGCCCCTCGCGGTGTTCGAACGTCACGAGTCGAACGTACGCAGCTACTGCCGCGACTTCCCGGTGGTCTTCGAACGAGCCGCCGGACACCATCTGTGGGACACCTCGGGGCGCCGCTACGTGGATCTGCTGTGCGGGGCCGGCTCGCTCAACTACGGCCACAACCCGCCCGAGATCGTCGAACGGGTGACGGCCTACCTCACGGCCGGCGGCCCGGTGCAGTCGCTCGACCTGCACACCACGGCCAAGGCCGACTTCCTGGAGCGGTTCACCAGCCGCGTCCTTCAGCCGCGCGGCCTTGGCGACCACGTCGTCCAGTTCCCCGGACCGGCTGGCACACTCGCCGTCGAGGCCGCCCTGAAACTGGCCCGCAAGGTCACCGGGCGCACCGAGGTGATCGCCTTCACCGGAGGCTTCCACGGCGCGTCCCTCGGCGCCCTCGCCGCCACGACCTCCCCGCTGCTGCGCGGCGCGGCGGGCGTACCCCTGACCGACGTCACGATCCTCCCGTACGGCGACGCGGCCGAGCCCGATCCGTTCGCCGCCCTGGAACACGCCCTCGGCCAGGGCGCGGTGACGCCCCCGCCGGCCGCGGTCCTCCTTGAGACGGTGCAGGGTGAGGGCGGACTGCACACCGCTCCCCGCGCGTGGCTGGCCCGGATCCGTGAACTCGCCGACGCCACCGGTGCGTTGGTCATCGTGGACGACATCCAGGCGGGCTGCGGACGCACCGGTACCTTCTTCAGCTTCGAGGACGCCCCCGAACTCCGCCCCGACCTGGTCTGCCTGTCCAAGTCCCTCAGCGGAATGGGGCTGCCGATGGCGGCGCTGTTGATCCGGCGCGAGATCGACCGTTGGGCCCCCGGCGAGCACAACGGCACGTTCCGTGGCCACAACCTCGCCTTCGTGGCGGGCTCCGCGGCACTGGACCACTGGACCGACCCGCACTTCACCGACCACGTCGCCGAACTGGCCGCCGCGATCCGCACCAGCCTCGCGGGCATCACCGACGCCCTCCCCGTGGGTGCCGCCGAAGCCGTCGGCAAGGGAGCGATGAGCGGACTGAGATTCCCCGACCCCGGGACGGCCGAGCGGATTCGGGAGGCGTTGTTCCGCGCCGGCATCGTCACCGAGACCTCGGGGTCGGGGCATGTACTGAAGCTCCTGCCACCCCTGACGATCTCCCTCACCGAGTGGAAGGAAGTGGCGGACACCTTGGGCGACACCGTCCAGGCACTCGCCACGGCGTAGTCACCCGACGCCCTCCCGACGCCCTGGAGACGAACCGAGCCGCAAGGTCCCGGACGTCCCCGGGGTAGGCGTGCGTTCAGCCCGCTACGGTGGAGACCGCCTGGTCACCCGGCTGCCGGACGTGGTGAAGGCCGAGCGCCGCCCCCGTCCCGACGACGGTGGCGGCGACCGCGAACGAACGCGGCTGCGACCTCTACCAGGCGAAGGCCTCCGGAGACGGTCCCGGTCCCGGGAAGATCTCGTCCAGCCCGGCCAGTAGTTCCTCGCTCAGATCCAACTCGACGGCGCGCAGCGCGGATTCGAGCTGCTCCGCCGTGCGCGGGCCGACGATCGGGCCGGTCACACCAGGTCGGGTGAGCAGCCAGGCCAGGGCGGCCTCTCCGGGCTCCAGACCGTGCTTCTCGAGCAGATCCTCGTACGCCTGGATCTTCGCGTGCACCTCAGGGCCGGACATGGCGCCGGCGGCTCGCCCCTCGCTGCGCCGACCCCCCTCGACCTGCTTCTTCAGCACGCCGCCGAGCGCACCACCGTGCAACGGCGACCACGGGATGACCCCTAGGCCGTACTCCTGTGCGGCCGGGATGACCTCCATCTCGGCGCGGCGCTCGTAGAGGTTGTACAGGCACTGCTCGCTCACCAGGCCGATGGTGCCGCCGCGACGGGCGGCGATCTCGTTGGCCTGGGCGATCTTGTAGCCCGGGAAGTTGGAGGACCCGACGTAGAGGATCTTCCCCTGCTGGACCAGTACGTCGATGGCCTGCCAGATCTCCTCGAACGGCGTGTCCCGGTCGACGTGGTGGAACTGGTAGACGTCTATGTGGTCGGTCTGGAGCCGCTTGAGCGACGCGTCCACGGCGCGCCGGATGTTCAGTGCCGACAGCTTCTCGTGGTTGGGCCACACCGCGCCCTCCGGGCCCATACCGGCGTACACCTTGGTGGCGAGGACGACCTTGTCGCGCCGCTCGCCGCCCTTCGCGAACCAGTTGCCGATGATGCTTTCGGTACGGCCCTTGTGCTCGCCCCCGCCGTACATGTTCGCCGTGTCGAAGAAGTTGATGCCCGCGCCCAGCGCCGCGTCCATGATCGCGTGGCTGTCGGCCTCGTCGGTCCGCGGACCGAAGTTCATGGTGCCGAGGACGAGTCGGCTGACCTTGAGGCCCGTGCGTCCAAGTTGCGTGTACTTCATGGCCTGCACGCTAGTCGCGTGGAGTGCGCTCTAGGCAAGGGCGCATTTCCGCGTTCCGCACCGCACTGACAGGCCCTGCCCCGCAACCGGTCACCGAGACCCGTCACCGGCGATGCGAAGCCCCGTCGAACTCGGGGCAGGAGGGCCAGGCACCGAAGACGGTCCGCATGACGTGGGCGGGGGACCGCAGGACCGCCGTCGGACAGCGGCGGCTCTTCGACCTCGCCGCTTGCGGCGAGGTGCTCGACACCTGCCGTCGTGGCCCTGGGCCTCCAGTTCGTTGGACATGCCGCCGTCCAGGACGAGGGGGCCGGCGGCCAGGGCGTCGCGGAAGGTCGTCACAGCACTCTCGTCACGAAGTCGCGGGTACGGGGGTGTTCGGGCTCGGCCAGGACGCGGGAGGGCGGTCCGGACTCCAGGACCCGGCCGTCGTCGAAGACGATCTCGTCGGCGACCTCGCGGGCGAACCCCAACTCGTGGGTGACGACGAGCATCGTCATGCCGTCGGCGGCGAGGCCGCGCACGACGTCCAGGACCTCACCGACCAGTTCCGGGTCGAGTGCCGAGGTCGGCTCGTCGAACAGCATGAGCTTCGGCCGCATGGCCAACGCGCGGGCGATGGCAACCCGTTGCTGCTGGCCGCCGGAGAGCTGGGCGGGGTAGGCGTCATGCCGGTCGGCCGGTCCGACCCGGTCGAGGAGCGCCAGCGCCTCCTTGGTGACCTCGGCGCGGGGGCGGCCCACGCCGGCCGGTCCCTCGGCGACGTTGGCGAGGGCCGTCAGGTGCGGGAAGAGGTGGAAGCGCTGGAAGACCATGCCGATGTCACGGCGCTGCCGGGCCAGGTCACGGCGGCGCAGTTCACGCAGGCCGTCCCGGTACGGCTCGTACCCGATCGGTTCGCCGTACACCAGGATCCGGCCGCCGTCGGGCCGCTCCAGACGGTTCACACACCGCAGGAAGGTGGACTTCCCCGACCCGGAGGGCCCGATCACACACGTGACCGTCCCGCGCGCTACGGAGAGGTCGATTCCGCGCAGCACTTCACGCCCGGCGAAGGACTTGCGGACACCTGTGGCCTCGATCATCATCGGCTGCCGCCCTTCGCGAAGTGCCGTTCGAGGTAGTGCTGGCCGATGTTCAGCAGGGTCGTGACGGCCAGGTACCAGATGCTGGCGACGATCAGCAGCGGGATCGTCTGGTAGGTGCGGGAGTAGACGATCTGCACGGAGTACAGCAGCTCCGCGTAGGCCAGCACGCTCACCAGGGAGGTCGTCTTGAGCATGGAGATGGTCTCGTTGCCGACCGGCGGGATGATCACCCGCATCGCCTGCGGCAGGACGATCCGGCGCAGCGTCCTGGCCCGCGACAGGCCCAGCGCGTCCGCCGCCTCCCACTGCCCGGCGTCGGCCGAGCCGATCCCGGCCCGGATGATCTCGGCGAGATAGGCGGCCTCGTTGAGGCCGAGACCGAGCAGGGCCGCGGTGAAGGTCGTGATGACGGAGTTCGCGGAGACGTCACCGATCGCCGGCAGCAGGGGCAGGTGCAGGTGCAGCGTCGGGTACAGCGCGGAGATGAAGCCCCGGAAGAGCAGCTGGACGAGGAGCGGGGTGCCCCGGAACAACCAGATGTACGCCCAGCTGACGCTCCGAGCGACGCGGTTGTCCGACAGCCGCATGAGCGCCAGCGCGATACCGAGCACGAGCCCGATCGCCATGGCGGCGGCGGTGAGCTCCAGGGTGGTCAACAGACCTGTCATCACGGTCCGGCTGAACAGCCAGGCGCCGACCGTGTCCCAGCCGAAGCGCCGGTTGGTGATCAGTGACTGGAGCAGGCTCGCGGCCAGGAGCACGACGACGAGGGTCAGCACCCACTGGCCCGGCCTCGGCCGCGACGGCCAGCAGATCCACCCCGGCACGGAACTCGTTCCCGTCCCGGGCGAGTGTCCCGGTGCCGACCAGATCCCGCAGCAACCGCGACGCCTGCCCCTTGTCCAGCCCGCTCTCCTCCGCCAGCCGGACCACCCCGGGTCCTCCTCGGCTGTCGAGCTCCCCCCGGACCACCCGTTCCACCAGCCCGAGCCCCCTGGGCAGTGCACCCGTCGCCACGTCCATGCGCCGGATGCTACAGATTCCCGCGAAGACCGCGGGCACCAGGACCGAGGCGATCACCGAAGAGCCCGATCACATGGAGGGCGAGCTGCGCCGCGGCCATCCGGCTCGACGCCCCCATCAGCGGTCGTGACGTCTATGCGGGGTGACGGTGGCCGGCGCCTGGCATGGCCCGCGATCTCGCAGCCAAGATCCCCGACATCGGCATCCCCGAGAGCCTGGTCGCCGAGGTGCAACCCGACCATGACGCCGGTGTGGCCGCAGCGTGCGAACAGGTCCTGAAGCGAAGCGGCTCGTGCGCGAGAAGCGGGAGCCGATCGACTTCGAACGCGGCCGTGCCCAACTGGCCCACATGCTCGGCGGCGGAGTCGGCCTGTCGCAACTCCCGCTGGACGCGCTGCTGCCGGAGAGCCTGCTACCCGACGCGGCGTCGGTCAACCGCCGTCGCGGCCGGGTCGACATCTTCACCGGTTACGCGCGGCAGGGCTACACGCTGCGGGAACTCATCACCGCGGCACAGGACACCGGACACTGGGCGGCCGCGGGAACCCCCGAGCAACTCGCCGACGCCATCGAGGAACGCTTCCGTGCAGGCGTCCTGGACGTGATCTCCCTGGGCGACCTCACGGACCCACGCCAGCACGACTTCGTCGTCGACGGCCTCCTGCACGAGCTGCGCAAACGCAAGATCGTCGCCGCCGACTGCACCGGCACCACGCTCCGCGAGAACCTCGGACTCGAACTGCCGGCTCGCGACACAGCACCCGTCCGGGTCTGACCCGATCCGCGCCCGGGACCGGCCGGGCCCGGGCCCGGATCGCAGCTTCACCGAACCCCAACTACTGTGCACAGAAGCTTCGTTGACACCGGCTGGACGACGTGCTTGCATCGCGTCATGCTTTCGCCGGAGCCTCTGACCCGTCGCCGCGCCGTGGACCTTGTCCGGGTGGCCGCCGCGCTGTGTCGGTTCCCCGGCTGATCGGTTTCCTCCCCGGGTTCCCCTCTTCGGCGGCCCTGTCGCGCACGCACCGTCGGATTCCGTCTCCGCGGGCCTGCCCAGGACCCTCCCCGCGAGTCGGCTGCCGTGCTCCGCCCGACTCCCTTTCCCCATCCACCCAGCCAGGACCGCCGCAACTACGTGTGGAACAACAACCCTGACACCGCCACCCTCGGCAATGATCACGGCCGCTTCATCGACGACGAGTTCCGGGGCCGCGATCGTGACCACTGCCCACGGTGACGCCTGCCGCTGTCACCACCGCCCACCGGGAGCGGTCGGCTGCCCCTGCCATCCGCCCACGTACGTGACGCGACGGAGCGTCAGACCCGCAACGGCCCGGCGCGGCGCCGTCGTTCGGTGCGTCCCTCAGCGTCCGTGGGGAATTTCTCCGCCGTACCCCTTCTGTTGGCCGGCTCTGGCTACCTTCGCCTCGCCCGGTCCGGTACAGGAGAGGTACATCCATGAGCACGCCGATCCACCGCACCTCGACACGGCAGTCCGCAGCGGGCCCGGCGTCGGCCCGGCGCCGCGAGGGGGGAGTCAGGACCGGGAGTACGTCCGCACGCCCGCTGGAGCGGGCTTTGCTGGAGATGCAGTCCCGCGCCGGCAACCGGGCCACGGCTGCGGTGGTGCAGCGCGTCCGGGACGCCGAGAGCGGGAATGCGGCGGCGAACGGTGACGCGGCCCCCGGAGCGAAGAAGAAGGACTACCGCGACCGGATCGCCGCGCTCCTCGACAGGTTCAAGAAGAACCTCGAACCCATCGACACCTTCATCAAGGGCTTCCAGACCCCCACCAATGCGGCCTTCACCCAACAGGCCGCCGTCGCGACCAATGATGGCCTCAAGCACTCCGCCGCCGCCTCGGGGACCTCCGCAGCGTCGGGCAACCTCCTCACAGAGGCCGCCGGCACCGTGGTCAATGGCATGGACGCCTACAAGAACATGAAGGATGCCAAGAAGCACGAGACCGGGGCCGACCACCACAAGGCCAAGAAGAAGGCCAAGACCAAAGGGGTCGACACGGTCGTCGGCGCCGCCAGTTCGGGAAGCTACGGCGCTGCCATCGCCAAGGAGGCGACCAAGATCCAGAAGGCGGCGGACGCCGCGGTGGCATCCGAGGCGAGCGGTATCGCCAGCGCGTCCATCGGCGCGATCAAAGGCGTGCGATCCGCCTTTCGCGTCGGGGGAGCAGCCAACAAGTACAAGCAGGTCAAAAAGCTGGGAGATCCCCATCTCGTCCAGGCGGGGTCACTGGCTCGGCTGAACGAATCGCACGAGCAGGCCGGCTGGGCCGCAGCGGAGGCATACGCCGCGCTGGACACCTACTGGAAGCATGAGGGCCCGGGACAACTGGAGGCCGTTTCCGAGGCCATCGACGCCGCCTGGGAGGCGATGGGTGAAGCCCGTGACGCTGCCGAGAACCTCCAGCACGCCGAAGACGACGTGGAAAAGCTGAGCAAGGTGCAGCAGTACGCGAAGAAGAAGCAGCTCACCAAGATCGGCAAGGAGACAGCCGGCGGCGGGGGCGAATCGTTCAAGGCCGCAGCCGGCGTCGTGACGGCGGTCGCGGCGGGAACGGTCGGGCTGGCGAGCAACCCGGTCGGATGGGGCCTCGCCGGGGCCGGGGCCGGTCTTGTCCTCGGCGTCACCATGTACAAGGCGCTCCGCGCCGCCACGAAGCGCTACGAAGAGGTCCACCACCCCGAGCGCTGGGCGCCGCAGGGCGAGACCCCGGCGGAGGCCGCCTCCCGCACGGAGTCGCTGAAACACGCGATGAAGTTCTGGAAGAAGGTGTCGAAGGGCGAACGCCAGGCCATGGCGCGCGAGATCTACGCCCTGGCGGCCGGCCCGGATATCTCCGGGAACACCACGGCCGAGATGCGGGAGTCCGCCAGGTCCCTGCTCATCGCCCTCAAATCCGGCCCCGCCAAGCACAAGCTGGAACCGGACGCGTGGGCCGAGACCCTCAACGACCCAGCGAAGACCTCCGGTTGGATCGCGGAGATTGCGGAGCAGTTGGCCTCGGGGTGACCTCTTGCGTTGCACCACCCGCCACACCGGCGACGGCGGCCCCGCAGAGTCCTGGTGCGCGCGCAGTACCGTGGAGTCGACGCTCACCAACTCCAGGCCGACCAGCCCACGTCCGGCCGCCTCCGCGATCAACGCGTCCATCACCCCCTGGAACACTCCGGCCCTGGCCCAACTGCTGAACCGGGAGTGCACCGTGGACCAGGACTCGTACCGGGCGTTGTGGACAGCGAGGTCAGGACATCGCGGCCCCTGTGGTGGCATCGCGTGTGTTGGTGAGAAAACGGGTGGCGGGCAGGCTTCCGTCGGAGCCGCGTGGGGCGGTCGTCGTCGTGGAGCCGGTGAGGCGCAGGACGGCAGTGGTCCAGCCCGGCTGGTCCCAGGAGTCGCCGGTGTGCCGGGCCCTGTTTCCCAGCCAGCCGTCGGGATGGTTCGCCAGGGCGAGGTTGTGCTCGAGTGTCGCCGCCGAGTGGACGAAGGCGAAGCCCGCCGCCCCGTTGCGGTAGGCCGTGTTGCGGGTCAGCCGGGGGGTTCCGCTGTCGCCGACCTCGGTGAATCCGAAGCCGGCGTTGTCCCAGGCCGCACTGTTGGTGACGGTCTGGACGGCCGGGTTCGCCTGGTCGGTCGTACCGCCACCGCCGCCGAGTTTGAAGCCGCTGCCGCCGCCGGAGAAGTCCGTGATGCCCCAGTGGTTGACGCCGTTGCCGAACGACCAGGTGCGCTCGACGGCCACGGCACCGGTGAAGCCGCTGACGTCCGTGCCGTCGCCGGAGTTGTCGTACGTCCGGCAGCCCTGGACCCGGTTGCCCGTGCCCGAGCCGTCCCGGAACACCAGGCCGTCGGCGTACCCGCCGCTTGAACCGGACTCGTGGTTGTCGAAGAAGTCGCTGTCGAGCACGAGGTTGTCGTTCGTTCCGGCGCCGTGGAACAGAAGACCGATCCGGCCGTTGCCGTGGACGCTGAGCCGGGCGAGGACGACGTCGTGGCAGGACGCGCAGGCGTACGCGATGTCGGGGGCGTTGACGATCTCCAGCCCCCGCACGGTGAGATACGCGCCGCTCTGGACGACGAACGGGGTGCCGGCCGAGAACCTGGCACCATCGAACAGGGGCCGTTCGTCACGGTAGTTGCTCACCGTGATCCGACGGTCCGCCGTGCCGGAGGTCTTGAGGGCCATCGTCCCGGCCGGTCGATACGTCCCTCCGCGCACGGCGACCGTCTGGCCGGGCCGGGTCGCGGAGAGGGCCCGGGTCACCGTGGCGAACGGCCGGGCAAGGGTGCCCGGATTCGTGTCGTCACCGTCGGGGGCGACATAGTGGTCGGCGGTCGCTAGGCCGGAGTAGGTGTGGGCGTCGGCGGCCGGGGTGGTGGCCGGAGCGGTCGGTGAGGCGGCGGGGGACGGGGAGGCGGATGCGGGGGCCGCCGGGCCGGGGTCGTGCGCGGTGCTCGCGCCCGGGGCCGGGGCCGGGGCGGGGGCCGCGGCTCGCGGAGCCGGAGTGGCGTCCGGCAGGTACTGATGGATCCCGATCCCGATGCCGGTGACCGCGACCAGTGTCGCGGTGGCGCCGACGGCCACGGCGGACTTGGCCGGCATCCGGCCCACGACGTGCTGCACGGCACGCCACAGCGAGGCCAACGCCCCCGATGTCAGCCCGTGTTGGCCGACGAGGCCGGGGATTCCCGCCGCCAGCGCGGCCGGGACCGCCAGCCCGCTGAGCCGGATCGGCACGTCGTCGATCGAGCTCCGGTGACCGACCGCAGCCTGGCAGCGCGGGCACTCCCGCACGTGTCGGCTGAGCCTGGTCAGGACCCGTGCTCCGGGCGCGGCCGGGCCGCCTGTCGTCAGCGAGGTGAGGTCGGCGCACCGCGGTCGGGCCCGCCACGCGGCCAGTACGCCGACGGCGAGTTCGAGCTTGGCCTTCATCCGCTGGATGCGCACGGCGGTGTGCGGGACGGTCAGGTCCAGCGCGGCGGCGACCTCGGCGCGACTCAACTGGCCGGCGGTCTCCTGCCACCACAGTGCCATCGTCCGGCGTTCCTCGTCGCTGAGCCAGCGGCCGGCTTCCAGCAGGTCACTGCCCGCGCGGGCCAACGCGCGCCGGTCGACGGTGAGTTCGGCGAACTCGGCGGAGGCGTCCGGGATGTCGCCGGTCTCGGGCAGGGACGTCTGATGGACCGTGGAGGCCTTGCGGCGGCGCCCGTGGTCGTACATCTGGCGGACGGCGATGGCCACGAGCCAGCCCCGGAACCGTTCGGGTTCCCGCAGCCGGGGGAGCGCTCGCAGTGCGCGCAGCATGGTCTCCTGGACGACGTCGTCCACGTCCGGGTGGCCGTGCAGTCCGCGCCCGACCACGTTGTAGACCAGGGGCAGATACTCCTGGAACAGGGCGGACCGGGCGGCGGCGTCACCGGAGCGGGCGGCCTCGACCAGCTCGGTTCCCGACCACCGCACCGCTGTGTCCGCCGCCGTCGGCGGCGCGGCAGCCTCGTACACGTTTTCCTCACAGAGTCGTTCCTCGGCGGAGGCGGTCATGATGGCACGCGCTGCCGGGGAGTCAAGATCCAGTCCCGGCGGACGAGGACGTGAAATTCGTGTGTGGGTTCCTGTTATGGCTCGTGCTGGTGGGCCGTCTCCGAAACGACAGCGGAGAAAGGAACCGAGGAAACATGTACCTCAGACGCGGCAAGCGGGCCCGAAGCAAGCGACCCCGGTGGCGCATCGCGGCACCCGTCGGTGTGGCGGCCCTCGTCGTCCTGGGCGGTGTCGCGACGGCGGCCAACGTCGTCGGGGGCTCCGGCGGCGACCAGGCGACCGGCGTCAAGGCGGGCACGTACACCCTGGCGGTCGCGAAGAGCGGACTGTGCCTGGACCTCGTCGGGGGCGGTTCGTTCCCCGGCACGCAGGTCCAGCAGTGGGGCTGTGCTCCTGGGCAGGGAAACCAGAAGTGGACCTTGGTGGACCGGGGATCGGGCCGGTTCGCCGTCAAGTCCGTGGCCGGCGGGCTGTGTCTCGACGTCACCGGTGGCTCCACGGCCTCCGGGACCCGTCTCCAGCAGTGGGGCTGCGGGAACGACCAGGCCAACCAGCTGTGGAAGCTGACGCCGACGCGGGACAACACGTACCAGATCGTCAACGTCGGCAACGGCCTGTGCGTCAGTGACGCGGGGGCGAGCACCGCGCCCGGCGCCGCCGTCATCCAGGAGACCTGCTCCACCAACAGCAACAAGCGCTGGTCGCTTACCCCGGTCGCCGCCGCCTCCTCGACCTCGACCTCGTCCTCGAACACCGCGCAGTCGCCCGCCACTTCGGGTACGACCATCACTGTGGCGGCCGACGGCAGCGGCGACGCGACCACCGTCCAGGCGGCGATCGACAAGGTCCCGGTCAACAACACCAAGCCGGTGACCGTCGCGATCAAGAAGGGCACCTACCGGGGCGTCTTCACCGTCCCGGGCAACAAGCCCTTCGTGACGCTCAAGGGCCTCGGGTCCGCCGCCTCCGACGTCGTGCTGGTCCAGAACCACGGGGCCGGCACCAAGAAGGCGGACGGGACGACGTACGGAACCTCCGGCAGCGCGACCGCGTTCGTCGACGGCCACGACTTCTCGGCCTCGAACCTGACCTTCTCCAACGACTTCGACACCGGGACCAACAGCACCGGCCAGGCGGTCGCCCTGAGCCTCTCCGCCGACCGCGCGGTCCTCACGAACGTACGGATACTCGGCCACCAGGACACCCTGCTGGTCAACAACTCCGCGCGGGCCTACTTCCTGAAGTCCTATGTCGAGGGCACCGTCGACTTCATATTCGGCGGCGGGATCGCTGTGTTCGACCAGAACGAGATCCACCAGGTGGGCAGCGGCGGTTACCTCACCGCGGCCAGCACACCGGCGGAACGCGCCTACGGCTACCTCTTCTACAAGTCGAACATCACCGGGCCCACCGCCACGAAGACCGGCAGCCTCGGCCGCCCGTGGCGTCAGGGAGCGCAGGTCCTCTACCGCGAGTCCACCCTCGGGTCGTTCGTCAACACGGGTAAGCCGTGGAGCGACATGTCCGACTCGGTCTGGACGAAGGCCCGCTTCACGGAGTACAAGAACACCGGCGCCGGGGCGACGGTCAACGCCAACCGGCCGCAGTTGAGCGACTCCCAGGCGGCGAACTACACCCCGGCCAAGTACCTGGCCGGCTCGGACGGCTGGAACCCGATCGCGACAGCGACCGCCGGCACCTCTACGGGGACGACCACGCCGACCACCGGCACAGCGACCGGTACGGTCTGCAAGCCCACGGCCTACGGAGCGAAGGCCGACGGCACCACCAAGGACACCGCCGCCCTGCAGAAGGCGATCAACGCCTGCGCGGGCAAGGGGGGATCCGTCGAGCTGACCAGCGGAAAGTACCTCTCGGGTGCTCTGACCCTGCCCGGCGACCTCACCTTCCGGATCGACTCCGGAGCGACCCTGCTCGCCTCGCAGGACGCGGCCGACTACGCCTCCTCGGGTTCGAAGCTCGCCCCGCTGCTGGCCGGGTCGGGGAAGAACCTCACCATCACCGGTGGGGGCACCATCGACGGCCAGGGCGCCCCGTGGTGGGCGAAGACCAGGGCGGAGAAGGCGGCGGGCCAGACCCTGTCGTCGCGGCCCGGTCTGGTGTCGGTCAACGACGCCTCGAACCTGAGGATCACCGGAATCACGCTCAGGAATGCCCCGAATGTGCACCTCACCCTCAAGAAGGTGACCACGGCCGTCCTCGACAAGCTCACGATCTCGGCGCCCTCGGACTCGCCCAACACCGACGGGATCGACGTGTGGTCGTCCTCGGGCGTCGCGGTGACGGGCAGCACGATCGACGTCGGTGACGACAACATCGCCATCGACTCCTCGACGGCCAACGGGCCCGCCCACGACATCTCGCTGAGCGGCTGCACGATCCTGCACGGCCATGGACTGTCCATCGGCAGCTTCACCGCCGGTGGCATCTACAACATCAACATCCACGACAACACCCTCAAGGGCACCACCGCGGGCGTCCGGATCAAGACCGCACGCGACCGGGGCGGCGAGGTCCACGACATCACGTACAAGAACCTCACGATGACCGACGTGACGACGCCCATCCAGATCGTCGGCTACTACCCGAAGGTCCCCGCGGACGGTGACGCCGCCCAGGCGGTCACCAGCAACACCCCGAACTACCACGACATCACCATCGCCGACATCACCGCGACGGGCGCCAGGGAGGCAGGCCAGATCGTCGGCGTCCCCGAGCGTCCGATCACCGGGCTCACCCTTACCTCGGTCACGATCAGCGCCAAGACCGGCCTGACCGTCCGCAACGCGACGGTGCGCACGAACTCCACCACGGTCAAGCCGGCCTCCGGCTCGGCGTACCTCGTGCAGAGCAGGGCCACCGTCAACTGATCTCACGCAGCACGTACTACGCACTACGCAGGGGGCCGGGCCTGGCCGCGAACGCACGATGGTCCGGCCCCCTGCGTAGGCCCCGACGTGTGCTCGCCCTGCAAGGTCGCGGTCAGGGCAGCGATGCCCCTGTTCTGGAGGGGGAGTCGGTGGTGGAACCCCGGCCCGCCCGGGAGCAGGTCGCGCGGTGCCCTTCGACGTTCCACCGGTCCTCGGAGTCTTGCGCGGTGGCCGTGAGGAGCACCTCCACCGATTCGACCTTCGGGTCCTCGGCGTGGCGTGCGCTGACGGCCGTACAGGCCAGTTGAGCGAGGGCATCCGGCGACATTGACTTGGCGATGTTCGCGAAATCCCTCCGGCTGTCGAAGCCCAGCTCGATCGACACCCTGGCGCCGTCGGCCACCCGGAGCGTCCGATTACTCCGCAGGCTAGGCAGCCTGCTGGCCAGGCCCTCGCGCTGCTCGGCACTGGTCGGGCCCTGGAACAGCAGCCACATGGCCGCTTCGACGCCTGGCCGCTGCGGGATCCTGCGGGAGACCGCGATCAGGCCGCCCTTGCCCGGGAAGTAGAGCGTGACGGTCGACCGGGCACCGGTGGCGGGCTGCCCCGACCCCACCACCCCGGTCGTGGGGATGCCGCAGGCGCCGAGCAGGAGCGCCGACGAGAGCAGCAGCGCGGGCCGTACGGCCCGGCGGGCGGGGCTCATGGCCGGCTCCCCTCGACCGATTCGGCCCGTTCGGCCCGTTCGGCAGGTTCGAATGGTTCGGATGATGACTCGTCCTGTCGCAGCGGGAGTTCCACGGTGAAGACGGCGCCGCCGTGCGGGCCGTTCGCCGCCTGGACGGTGCCGCCGTGCAGGCGGACGTTCTCCGCCGTGATGGCTAGGCCGAGGCCGCTGCCCTCGGTCCTGGTGCGGGCCGCGTCCGACTTGTAGAAGCGGTCGAAGACATGGGGCAGGACACTCTCGGGGATGCCCGGTCCGCTGTCCAGGACCTCGATGACCGCCCGCCGGCCGTCGTCGGGGTGCTCCCACGCGTAGAGGTTCAGCTGTATGGGGAGTCCGCCGTGGCGGAGGGCGTTCCCGACCAGGTTCGCGACGATCACGTCGAGCCGACGCGGGTCGAGGCTGCCGCGGAGTGTGCCGGGCGGCGGCAAGCGGACGTCGACCGTCTCCAGCCAGGCGCGGGAGGCGAGAGTGCGCCGGATGCAGTCCGCGAGGTCGATCTCGTCCAGGTGCAGACCGGCCGCGCCCGCGTCGAAGCGGGAGATCTCCATCAGGTCCTCCACCAGGCGGGCCAGCTTGACGGTCTCCTCGCTGATGAGCCGTACGGCGGTGGCGGTGTCGGGGTCGAGGTGCGCCGCGTCCTCGTCGAGGATGTCGGTGACCGCCGACATGGCGGCCAGCGGGGTGCGCAGTTCGTGCGAGACATCGGCTGCGAAACGGCGGGCACGTGCCTCCATACGGCGCAGTTCGGCGACCGACTCCTCCAGGGCGGCGGCGGTCTCGTTGAAGGTGTGCGAGAGATCGGCGAGTTCGTCGGAGCCGTTGACGGCGAGCCGGGTGTCGAGGTGGCCCTCGGCGATGCTGCGGGTGGCCCGGCGCAGCTCGCGCACCGGCCGCAGTACGCCACGGGCGGCCAGCAGCGCGAACAGCACGGCCAGCACCAGCGCGGGAACCGTGGCCCGCTCGACAGCGGGGACCAGGGCCTGGACGTAGGCCTGTTCGTTGGTCTGCGGCACTGTCAGGAAGACGCTGACCCCGGACAGGTCGGTCGTGGGCTTGTCCACGCTGCCGAAGGTGACCGGCAGGCCGACGACGAGGGCGGGGCTGCCCCCGGTCGTCACCCGCTGGAAGACGGTGCTCCCGTCGGAGGCCACGGCCGCGCGCAGCTCGGACGTCAGCTCCTCGAACCGGTCACCCGGTGTGGAGGTGCCGCTCAGATCGCCGTAGGTGGCCAGCACCCGCCAGTTCCTCGACGGTTCGGAGCGTGTCAACCGGTCTGCGAAATCGGCCAGTTGTTTCTCGTCCGGCGGAAGTCGAAGCTCGGGTGCGAGGGAGTTGACACGGTCGCGGAACTGCGCGATCACCCCGTCCTGGCTCTGCTGGAGTACGCCATTGCGCGCCTCCCGGAACGTCAGGGCGCCGGTCGTCAGCGTGGCGACGCCGGCGACCAGCAGGAAGGCCACCAGCAGCCGGCCGCGCAGGCCGCGCAGGCCGCGGAGTGGAGAGGGCGTCTTCACCGGGTCCTGAACTGGTAGCCGAAGCCGCGCACGGTCTGTATGTAGCGCGGCTGCCCCGGAGGCTCGCCCATCTTCGTGCGCAGTCGTTTGACGCAGGCGTCCACCAGCCGGGAGTCGCCGTGGTAGCTGTGTTCCCAGACGGCCTGCAGGAGTTGCTGCCTGCTGAACACCTGCCCGGGCGACGCGGAGAGGGTCAGCAGGAGCCGTAGTTCGGAAGGGGCGAGGGCGACCGGTGCGCCCTCGCAGGTGACGGTCAGTGCGGCCCGGTCGATGGCCAGTTCCCCGTGGGTCTCGATCTTCGGTGCGGCCCCGTCGGCGGCTGCGCTGCCGACCCGTCGCAGGACGGCACGGATACGGGCTTCGAGCACGCGGGCCTGGACAGGCTTGACGACGTAGTCGTCGGCTCCCGCCTCGAGACCGATCACGATGTCCACGTCGTCGCCCCGGGCGGTCGCCATGATGATCGGCACCTGGTCGTCGGCCCCGCGGATACGGCGGCACACCTCGAGCCCGGACATGCCGGGCAGCATCAGGTCGAGGACCACGACGTCCGGCAGGAACGACCGCAGCTGTTCCAGTCCCTCCTCGCCCGTCCGGGCGGCGGCGACGTCGTGCCCCTGGCGACGCAGCGCGAGCTGGACACCCTCACGGACAGCGCGGTCGTCTTCGATGAGCAGGACACGTGGCATGTGCTCAGTATCCGTGTAACTCCAGGCCGGGCCGGTGCTGTTACTGGACGATCACATACTCGCCCCCCTCGGCCGGCTGTTGCCGTTTGATCACACTCCGGGCCAGTTCCCATCACACCGCCCGGCCAGCCTCATCCATCATGACCACCAAGACGAACATGCCCAAGAGGCTCCGCATTTCCGTGGCCACCGTCCTGGCGATCGGCCTGCTGCCATTCCTGGCCGCCTGCGGCGGTTCGGACGACGGGTCCGGCACGGGTTCGGGTTCCGCGGCCGGCAACGCGGCGAACGGCAGCACGACGAACGACAGCACGACGAACGCGGACGGGGCGGTGCAGCTCACCATTCCGGACGGCGTGGACGACTACACCAAGAAGCTGTACATCACGGAGAACGTCCTCGCCGCCTGCATGAAGAAGCAGGGCTTCACCTACACACCGCATGTGGGGACGCCGCCCAGCGATGACGGTTTCGCCGGGATCGACGGGTTGGACTACGCGGTGGCGAAGAAGTCCCGCGCGAAGTACGGGTTCGGCAACTACGCGGCCACCGTCTACCCCGACGACCCCAACGCACCCGGCAGCAACGCCGGAGGAAAGCAGGGCGGAAAGGTGGTGACCGCCCCCGACAACGACGAGAAGGGGCTCACCCCCGCCCAGCAGGAGGCGTACTCGACGGCGCTGTATGGCCCCCCGGCCGCGACCAAGGCGGAGGAGAAGACCGCCGGCTGCGAACTCGAGGCGTCGGAAGCGGTGAACGGACCCGCGTTGAGCGCCGCAGAGGAGAAGAAGGCATGGGAAGCCAAGCAGGAGGCGAACCGCGCGAACGGTCTTGAGCTGAACGGTGACACCCAACTGGTGCAGCTCGCCCAGGAGTTCGCCGCCTGCCTGCGGGCGCAGGGCATCCCGGTGAGCACCACCCAGCCGACCGGCATGGCCGACATGGTGCGCCTCGGCCAGCAGACCCCGGAGAACATCAGGAGCATGACCAAGGAGGAGGCGCTGCCGCTGCTCACCAAGGAGATCGATATCTCCCTGAAGGACCTGGAGTGCGGCAAGAAGTTCCGGGCCGCGTACTTCCCCAAGGAGAAGGCGCACCCGTACTGGGGGGAGGGCGCATGAGCCGGCTCAGCAGCCGTAAGAAACTGGGCGCGTTGGTCGGCGTGGTGGTCCTAATCGGCACGGGCGGCTGGATCGCCGGTACGCAGGTGCGCTCGCCCGCCGACGCCGCCGCCGCGCACACCGCGCCGAAGGCCGGCCCGGTGACCGCGGCGGTCCAGCGGCAGTCACTCACCGCGACCGTGGTGGCGTCGGGGTCCGTCGAGTTCGCCTCGCCGCGTCCACTCGCGCTGGCCGGCGCCGTCGGCACCGGAGCGTCCGCGGGCGCGGCCGGCGAGGGCGCGGAGCAGCGGATCACCAAGGCACCGGTCGCCGGTACCAAGGTCAAGGAGGGCGACGTACTGATGACGGTCAACGGCCGTCCGGTGCTCGCGCTGAGCGGATCCGTACCGATGTACCGCGCGCTGGCCCCGGGTGCCTCCGGCGACGATGTGAAGCAGCTCCAGCGGGCGTTGCGGCGGCTCGGCTTCGATCCCGGGTCGATCAGCGGCAACTACCGCCAGGGCACCGCGTCGGCGGTCACCAACTGGTACACGAGCAAGGGCTACGAGGCCCAGAAGCCCAGCATGGAGGACCAGCAGCAGCTGGGCCAGTTGGAGCAGGCGGTGTCCTCCGCCCAGCAGGCTCTCCTCACGACCAACAGCACGAGCGGCAGCGGCAGCGGCAGCGGCGACGGCGGCACGGAGACAGGGACAGGGACAGACACCGAGACGGGGACGGGGACAGAGGCGGGAGCGGGAGCGAACAGCGGCGCGAGCACGCCGAACCCGCAGTCCAGCACGGACGCCCAGATCCACCAACTGCAGCTCGAGTCCGCGAGGAAGTCGCTGGACATGGCGAACGACGCGCTCAGCACCTTCCAGGCCTCCTACGGGACGAAGGTCCCGGCCGGCGAGGTCGTCTTCTTCCCGAAGCTGCCCGTACGGCTGAACAAGGTGACGGTGAAGACGGGGGACACCGCGTCCGGCCCGATCGGCACCGTGACCAGCTCCGACCTGGAGGTGCAGGCGGTCGTCCCCGGCGCGGACGCCGAACTGCTGCGGAAGGGCATGGCCGTAGAGCTGACGACGACGGACGGCAAGAAGGCCAAGGGCACGGTGTCCGCGCTGGGCGCCGACGCCGCCGCGTCCTCGACGACAGAGACCACGGGCTCGGGCGAGGACGGCGAGGGATCCGCCGGGACGACGACGGAGGGCACCGAGACCGATGTCGCGGCCGGGGACACCGGCACCTCCGATGCCGGCTCCTCGGCCCCGGTCCAGCTGCGGATCTCCGTAGCCGACCCCGGCGAGCTCGCCGACGAGGCCGAGGCCGCGGTCAAGGTGACCATCAAGATCGGCGCCTCGGACGGCAAGGTGCTGGTCGTACCGCTCGCCGCGATCCGCACCTCGTCCGACGGCAAGGTCCGGGTACAGGTCGAGCGCGCCGGCAAGCTCAGCGACATCCCCGTCACCGTCGGGCTCTCCGCGGCCGGCCTCGTCGAGGTGAAGCCGACCAGCGGCACGCTGAAGCAGGGCGACAAGGTGGTGGTGGGCGAGTGATCCCCGGCCCTGCCGGTGTCCCGGGTTCCGTCTCCGCCCCCGGCGCCTCCCTCGTCGCCGACGCCGTCATCGAACTCTCCGGTGTGGAGCGGACCTTCGACTCCGAGCCGCCGGTGCACGCACTGCGCGGTGTGAACCTGACCGTTCGGCGGGGCGAGCACCTCTCCATCGTCGGCCCGTCCGGGTCCGGGAAGTCGACGCTGCTCAACACACTGGGCCTGCTCGACCGGCCCACCGCCGGTACGTACCGGCTGGACGGCGTGGAGACGACCGGGCTCGGCGATCTCGAACGCACCGCGCTGCGCGGCAGCCGTATCGGGTTCGTGTTCCAGGCCTTCCACCTCCTCCCGTACCGCACGGTCGACGAGAACGTCATGCTGGCCGAGGCGTACCGCAGGCCACGCCCGGGGCGCGGGCGCGGTACCCGGCTCGACCGGGCCCGGGAGGCGCTGGACCGGGTCGGGCTCGGGCACCGGTCGGGCTTCCGGCCCGACCGGCTCTCCGGCGGCGAACGTCAACGCGTCGCCATCGCACGGGCGTTGATCAGCGATCCCGCGCTGCTGCTCTGCGACGAGCCGACCGGAAACCTGGACAGCGAGAACACCCTCTCCGTACTGGAACTCTTCGACGACCTGTGTGCCCAGGGCATGACCCTGGTGCTCATCACCCACGACGAGACGGTCAGCCGTCGCGCGGGCCAGCGGGTCCGCATCACCGACGGCAGCCTCACCCTGGAGACCGAGTGAAACGGGCATCAGCCGAGGCCGGGGCGCGTGTCGAACGCCCCCGGATGGACCCCCGGGACCTGTGGACGGAAGCCCTCGCGGGCGTCATGGCCCGCCCCGTACGGTCCGCCCTGACCACACTCGGCACCGTGCTGGGCATCACCACACTGGTCATCACCATCGGGGTGGCCTCCACCGCCGGCAACCAGATCGTCGGCCGGTTCGACGCACTCACCGCGACCTCGGTGACCGTGACGGTGCCGTCCGTGCCGGTCGGCTCGGACGCCGAGCCCCTGGTGGACTGGTCGGGGACCGACGCGGTCCGGCGGCTGGCGGGCGTGGACTCGGCCGCCGCCCTCGCCGACTCCCCGCTGACCACCAGCGTCCAGGTGCGGTCCAACGACGTGAAGGCGCCCGGTGACGTCTCCGCCCAGACCCTGGCCGTGGTGGCCGCCTCGGCCGACCTGCCCGCCGGAGTACGCGGTGCGATGACCTCCGGACGGTTCTACGACACCGGCGACATCGCCCGCCACGCGCAGGTGGCGGTCCTCGGCGACCAGGCGGCACGGCTGCTCGGTATCAACCGGGTGCAGGACTCCCCGGCGATCTTCTTCCAGGGCCAGTCGTACACCGTCATCGGCATCCTCGGCGGTGTCCAGCGTGAGCAGCGCCTGTCCACCGCAGTGATGCTCCCGCCGACCACCGCCGCGGACCGCCTCGGCCTGGAGGACGTCACCCGGGTGCTGATCAACACCGCGCTCGGCGCCGCCCGGCAGGTGGCGAGGCAGGCACCGATCGCCCTGGCCCCGGGTCAGGAGACCTCCCTCTCCGTGGTGGCACCGCCGGACATGACCAAGGCCCGCGACGGGATCCAGAGCGACGTCAACGGCCTCTTCCTCGTCCTCGGCCTGGTCTCGCTGGTGGTGGGCGCGATCGGCATCGCCAACGTCACCCTGGTGACGGTGATGGAGAGGGTCGGCGAGATCGGCCTGCGGCGCGCGCTGGGCGCCTCGCGACGGCAGGTGGCCGGCCAGTTCCTCCTGGAGTCGACGACGATCGGCCTGCTCGGCGGCATCGTCGGCGCGGCCCTGGGCATCGCCGTCGTGGTGGGCGTCGCCGTGTTCAAGGAGTGGACCCCGGTCCTGGACCTGAACCTCGCCCTCGGCGCCCCCCTCGCCGGAGCTCTCGTCGGCCTCCTCGCCGGCCTCTACCCGTCGCTGCGCGCCGCCCGGATGGAACCGGTGGACGCGCTCCGGGCGCCGTCCTGAGCTGCTGCTGCTGCCGCCGTCGGGACGGCGACGGACGGACGGACGACGGACCGGACGGTCAGTTCATGTGCCCGGCCGGATGTTCGGTGCGAAGCGGGCCAGGGCGACCGCCTCGACGGCCGCGATGACGTTGTACGCGAGTGCGGACACCGCGGTGAGCACCGCGACCGAGGCCCAGAGGTGGTCGTAGTCGAAGAGGGAGGAGTCCTTGAGCATCGCGTAGCCGAGGCCCTGCCCGGTGGAGAGCCACTCGGCGAGCATCGCGCCGATCAGGGCCCCGGGAACACCGACGCGGGCGCTCGCGAAGAAGGCGGGGACGGCGCTGGGCAGCATGACCTTGCGGGCGATGGTCCAGTCCCCGGCGCCGTACGCGCGGCACAGGTCGGCCGCCTGGCGGGAGGCGGAGCGCAGGCCGAACGTCATGGTGACCAGGGCGGGGAAGAAGACGATCAGGCCGCTGATGACGGTGGTGGCCATCAGACCGCGGCCGAAGACGAGGGTGATGAGCGGGGTCATCGCCACCAGGGGCACGGACCGCACGACGACCGCCATCGGCAGCAGCGCCTGCTCGACGCTGCGCACCAGGACGAAGACGACCGCCACCGCCACCGCGGCCACCAGCCCGGCGACGAAGCCGAACCCGGCGTCGAGCAGTGTGCGGCCCAGACCGGAGGAGACCAGGGAACGATGGGCGCCCGCGTCCGCGCCCGTGAACAGGTAGTGGAAGATGTCGACCGGTGACTTGGCCACCAGCGGGTCCAGGTCGTAGACCTGCAGGAAGATGATCCACAGGACGATGACGGCCGCCATCGTCACGACCACGTTCAACAGCGGGCGCAGCACGCCCGCCGCGAAGCGCAACGCGGGAGCTGTTCGTGTCTCTGCCGCCGTGCTCATGCGCCTGCGCCTTCCACTGTCGTCGTGCGCGACCACGGCAGGGCGTAACGGGCGACGAGCCCGACCGCGCCGTACGCCACGCCTGCCACCGCGCCCGACACCAGGGCGATGCCCCAGGTGCGCGGTACGTCGAGCTGCTGCTGCGCGATGGTCATGGCGATGCCGAGCCCGCTGTCGACGCGGCCGAGGTACTCGCCGATGATCGCGCCGAGCAGCGCCGCCGGCCCGGCGATCCTGAGCGCCGCCAGCGTGCTGGGCAGCGCGGCGATCAGACGGACCCGCAGCATCTGCTGCCACCGGCCGCCGCCGTAGGCGCGTACCAGGTCCAGTGAGGCCGGATCGGCCGAGCGCAGTCCGAGCAGCGCGCCGATGAGGGTGGTGAAGAAGACCGACAGTCCGGCCATCGCCGACATCGGCTTGTCCCCGTCCAGGACGAGCGACAGGATCGGGCCGATCGCGACGATCGGCAGGCAGTAGGAGGCCACCGCGATCTGCGTGACCACCCGCTCCAGTACGGGCACCAGCAGCACCAGCACCGCCAGGCCCAGCGCCAGCGCGTTGCCGATCAGATACCCGGTCAGGGCCTCGCCCACGGTCTGTGTGACATGCGGGCTGTAGAAGGTCCAGCCGTCGTCGAACACGCTCGCGACCACCGCCCAGGGGGTGGGTACGCCGTCCCCCGGGCCGAAGACCGTGGTGGACAGCAGCGACCACGCCCCGATCAACGCCACGATGCCGAGGGCCCCGCCGGTCCAGGCGGAGCGCCGGGCACTCATGACGCCTCCGCCGCGAGCCCGGCGGCGTCGGTGCTGGTGTCGGTGTCGGTGTCGGCGGGGGAGTCGGCGCGGCCGAAGAGGAGCTCCGACAACCGGTCGGCATACGCGTGGAACTCGGGCGAGCGCATCATCTCCGGGGTACGCGGCCGGGGCAGGTCGATGGTGACGACCTCCACGATGCGGCCGGGCCGGGGGGACATCACGGCGACGGTGTCGCTGAGCAGCACGGCCTCGTTGACGGAGTGGGTGACCAGCAGAGTGGTCACCGCGCGGGCCTGCCAGATGCGCTGGAGTTCGAGGTTGAGCCGCTGGCGGGTCATGTCGTCCAGAGCGCCGAACGGCTCGTCCAGCAGCAGCACCTTGGGGTCGACGACCAGCGAACGGGCGATGGCGACGCGTTGCCGCATACCGCCGGAGAGCTGGGCGGGGCGGGCCTTCTCGAAGCCTTCGAGGCCGACCAGTCTGATGAGGTCGGAGATCGCCGCCGGGTCGGCCTTGATGCCGCTGATCTCCAGCGGCAGCCGTATGTTGGCGGCGACCGAGCGCCACGGCAGCAGCGCGGCGTCCTGGAAGGCGATGCCCAGGTGGTGCCTTTTGCGGGCCTCCTCCGGGTCCTCGCCGTGCACGAGCGCCGTACCGGAGGTCGGGCTGTCGAGCCCGGCGAGGATCCGCAGCACGGTCGACTTCCCGCAGCCCGACGGCCCGAGCAGCGCGAGGAACTGGCCCTCGGTCGTGTCGAGGTCGACACCGGCCAGCGCGGGGACGCGCTGCCGGCCGAGCTTGAACTCCTTGCTCAGCCCGCGCAGGGACAGCCCGGTGCCGGTGCCGGTGCCGGTGCCGGTATCCGTATCGGACGGTGCGGGGTCGTCGGGAGCTTCGGGAACGGCGGCTGCGGTACTCATCAGACGGTGACCTCTGGGTGCGGGGCGGGTGCGGGGTTGGTGGGATACGGGGCCTCAGATGAGGCTGGGGTCCTCCTTGTAGACCTCTTCGATGATCGAGAGGTCGAAGAGCTTGTCGGCGGTGATGTCGAGCCCGCCGTACTTCAGCGTCTTGACGTTCTCCTCGATCAGCTCCGGCGTGACCGTGAACAGGCCGTTCTTCTTGGTGTCGGCGCTCACCATCAGCTTGCTCTCGTCCGTGGACTCGAGGGTCTGCTCCTCGGTCGTCAGCCCGAGCCCCTTGCCGTACGTCTCCGCCGCGAGCTTCGCACCGAGCCCCGGGTCGGCGATGTTCGCCTTCCAGCCCTTGATCTCCGCGCGCAGGAACGCCTTGAGCAGGTCCCGCTGGTTGTCGATGGTCTCCTGGCGGACGCAGTACGTCTCCGAGACCAGCGGGTAGCCGGTGTCGGCGAGCAGCATCGTCGCGACCTTGAAGCCCTTCAGACGCAGCGTGTTCGGCTCGTTCGTCACGAAGGAGAACCAGCCGTCCACGGTGCCCTGGGTCAGGGGCAGCGGGTCGAACTGCACCGGCACCTTCGTGATCTTCGATTCGTCCAGTCCGGTGGCCTTGACGTACGCCGCCCACACGGACTCGTTGCCTGCCTGGATACCGATCTTCTTGCCGTACATGTCCTGCGGCTCGGCGATCGGGTTCTTGGCCATCGACATGATGCAGAACGGGTTCTTCTGGAACTGGGCGCCGATGATCTTCAGCGGCGCGCCCTTGGAGACGGCGGCACCGGTGATGTCGGGGGCGCTGATCGCGACGAGTGCCTTCTTGGTGACGACGTCCGTCTCCATCGGCGTCGCGGACGGGCCGCCGCCGATCAGCGTGACCTTCGAGAAGCCCTCGTCCGTGTAGTAGCCCTTGCTGTCCGCGATGTAACTGCCCGCGAACTCGACGTTCTTGATCCAGGACAGCCGAAGCGTCAGCTCACCGAAACCCTTGGTACCGGAGGAGGGCGTGGAGGAGGTCGACGACGAGTCGGAGTCGCCGCACGCGGCGAGCAGCGGGCCGCCGAGCAGCACGGCGCCGCCCAGCTGCAGTCCCCGTCTGAGGAAGAGACGGCGGTCGGTCGCGGCGAACGATCTGTCGTCACTGCTCGTGCTTCTGGTCATGGCGCGCGTTCCTTTCGCTGGCCGGGTGGGCGCCGGCTCATGGCGGACATGGAAAACATGGAAACGTGGTTGGAGCGAGGCCCGGACGCTGCCGAGCCGTTCTCCGCCTCGGGCGGCGACCGGGGTCGGAGACCGAGGAGAGGTTCGGGGGTGCGGGCGCGCGGGGTGCGCTGGGGCGCCGCGGTCGACCTGCCGCGAGGTGCGGGGGAAGAAGGCCTGCGGGCGGCAGGCCGGTCCGGAGCGCAGCACCGCGGAACCTCGGAAGCCCGGAACCTCGGAAGCGCTGAACCCCGGGAGGTGCGAAACCGCGGAAGCGTGGACCCGGGGACCTGGGCGGGACTCCCTGTCGCGTCAGCGGTAGGAGGTCAGCCGGGAGCACCCTCGGGCGTCGGATGTGAGCCGTGTGCCACGCGTCCGCGCGTCCAGGCCGACTGATGGACCCGGCACCGGAGGTCCGTGCCGCGCTCGCTGACAAGGCTCATCGCGCTTCCCTCCGTGCTCGGTGCCGACTGTCTGCCGGACGACCAGGCCGAGAGTGACGCACGTAGATTGCCCATTCGTTCCGCGTCCGTTACTTACGGATTCCATGCCCGGTTTTGACCCGGGTTGCCGACCCGGCCGAGAAGGTGGGGCTTGAGCGGGGGCTTGGACAGCACCTCCGGCAGCCCCGCGTTCGCTACGTCAGGACGGCCATTCCGGCTCGGCCAGGGTCGCGTCGAGTGCGTCCAGGAACACCCGCGCGGGCTGGGACGCGGGCGGCTTGCCGTATACGGCCGCCACGACCTGTCTGCGCATACCGGGGATCCGGTCGAGCCTGACCCCGGGGTGCCGGTTGGCGAGGAGGGTGAGCCCGGGCAGCAGGCTCACGCCGAGCCCGGCCGCGACGAGCGCCTGTACGGCGACGTAGTCCTCGGTCTCGAACTCGACGACCGGCGCGAACCCGGCCCGTCCGCAGGCCGCGACGAGATGCTCGCGGCAGCGTTCGCACCCGGCGATCCAGCGGGTGCCGGCGTACGTCGCCAGCTCCGCCCGGGGTCCGTCCCAGGGACGGTCCGCCGGGGTGACCATGTACAGCGGTTCGTCGAGAAGCGTCGTCATGGTGATGTCACGGCGATCGCGCTGGGGCGGGTCGCCGTGCTCGAAGATCAGTGCCACGTCGACGTCGTTGTTGCGCAGGGCGCTCAGCGCGTCCGGCGGTTCGGCCTCGCGCAGGATGAGCTCGATGCCGGGATGCTCGGCCAGGACACGGGCGGCCGCGAGCGGCACCAGCGTGGCCAACGCCGAGGGAAAGGCGGCCAGCCGGACCCGGCCGGTGCGCAGCCCGGCCAGTTCGTCCAGTTCGGCGTGCGCCGACTCGACCTGCGCGAGGATCGACTCGGCACGGTCGGCAAGGAGTCGGCCGGCCTCCGTGAGCCGGATTCCGCGTCCCATCCGCTGCAACAGCGGTACGCCGACCTCGGCCTCGAGTTTGGCGAGCTGGTGGCTGACCGACGGCTGGGCGTAGTGCAGCGCCTCGGCGGCAGCGGTGATCGAGCCTTCTCGGGCGACGGCCACCAGCACACGCAACCGACTCAGGTCGAGCATGCGCGAATCATAGCCAGCTTCGAAGACAGCCTCGAAAACACGCATTGGTCCGCTGCGGGTGGTGCTGGGAGGGTGAGTGAGAAAGTTCGTGCGAGACGCTTTGTCCCTTTTGCGTATTACGCGCGCCTGTCTCCGGGCGCGGAAAGGAGACGTCGGATGACCACGGCTGTCAATCCACCGTCGCGATCGCGATCGATGTCGGTGAGCGACCGCGCGGCGCGGACCCTCGCGAACGCCACCAAGACAGTTCCCCAGATGTCCTCCATCACGCCTCGCTGGCTGGTGCATCTGATGTCCTGGGTGCCCGTAGAGGCCGGCATCTACCGGGTGAACAGGGTCGTACATCCCGAGTCGGTGCAGATCGAGTGCGACAACTACGACGAGGCGCCGCTCCCCGACACCTTCGTCGACTACGAACAGGAGCCCCGCGAGTACCGGCTCAAGGCGGTCCAGACGGTCCTTGACCTCCACACCCGGATCGCCGACCTGTACTCCAGCCCGCACAACCAGACCGCACAGCAACTGCGGCTGACCATCGAGGCGGTGAAGGAGCACCAGGAGGGCGAGCTGATCAACAGCCCGGAGTACGGGATGCTGAGCAGCGCGGCGCCCACGCAGCGGATCTCCACGCTCGGAGGGCCGCCCACGCCGGACGACCTGGACGCCCTCATCACCAAGGTGTGGAAGCAACCGGCCTTCTTCCTCACCCATCCGGAAGGGATCGCCGCGTTCGGCAGGGAGTGCACGCGGCGAGGTGTCCCGCCGGCCACGGTGAGCATGTTCGGCTCGCAGTTCCTGACCTGGCGCGGTCTGCCGATCATCCCCTCGGACAAGGTCCCGCTGGAGAACGGGAAGACCAAGTTCCTGCTGCTGCGGACCGGCGAGTCGCGCCAGGGCGTGGTCGGACTGTTCCAGCCCGGGCTCGCGGGCGAGCAGGGGATGGGGCTGTCGGTCCGCTTCATGCAGATCGACCGCAGTGCCATCGCCTCCTACCTGGTCTCCCTGTACTGCTCGCTCGCGGTGCTCACCGAGGACGCGCTCGCCGTGCTCGAAGACGTCGAGGTGGACAAGTTCCATGACTACGCCCCCAGCTACCGGTAACGAACCCGCCCCGGCGTGGCTGCCGGACGAGGAGACGCTGAACCGGCTGGCGGGGGAGTTCTTCCGAGCCCTCCCCGGCCAGCCGGCGGTCCCCGACGGTTCGGCGCCGGGTATGCGGTCGTCGGTGCCCGACGTGCCGTCGTCGGGTACGCATGCTCCGGCCCCCGGCGGTTCGTCGTCCGGTACGCAAGCGTCGGCGCGCGACGGTTCGTCGTCGGGCGCGGGGGCTCCGGCCTCCGGCGGTTCGGCGCCGGGTATGCGGTCGTCGGTGCCCGACGTGCCGACGTCGGGTACGTACGCTCCGGCGCGCGGTGGTTCGTCGTCGGGTGGTCAGGATCCGGTGCGCGAGGGTTCGTGGGCCGCCACGCCCGCTTCGGTGGGCGACGGTTCGGCGGCGTGGCCGATGCCTGCCGGGCTGCCGCTCGCGGATCCGCCGCCTCCGGCGCCGAGGGCCGGCATGAGTCCGCCGGCCGGGCCGCCACCGACCAGTGCTCCTGCCACGTACGGGGCAAGTGTGCCCGGCGTCACCGGACACACCCCGGAGCTGCCGACCCTGCCGGTGGTGCCGGGGACGTCCGTGTCGTCGCTACCGCCGGTACCGGCTTTCGCCCCGGCCCAGCTCTCCGCGCCAGGCTCGTTCTACTTCCTCGACGAGGCGCCCGGGTTCCCCGCCGAGGCCCCGGAGCTTCCCGGCTTCGGGCACCTTGGGCTGCCGCCCCTGGCCGATCCCGCGGTGCCGACCACACCGACGGCGACGACCGCGCCGTACTACTTCGTCCAGGAAGGCGGCGCTCCCGGCGTACCGGGTGCCCCCGCCGCACCGGTGGGGCTCCCGCTCGATCAGCATCCGGCGTTCGACGTGCGGGCGGTCCGCCGGGACTTCCCGATCCTGTCGGAGCTGGTCAACGGCCGTCCGCTGATCTGGCTGGACAACGCCGCGACCACGCAGAAGCCGCAGGTGGTGATCGACCGGCTGGTCGAGTTCTACTCGCGGGAGAACTCCAACATCCACCGGGCCGCACACGAACTGGCCGCCCGGGCGACGGACGCCTACGAGGGTGCGAGGAAGACCGTCGCCCGGTTCGTCGGGGCGGGCTCCGCCGAGGAGATCGTGTTCGTCCGGGGTACGACCGAGGCGATCAACCTGGTCGCCAAGGCGTGGGGCCCGCGACACCTCCGCGCGGGCGACGAGATCGTCCTCTCCCACCTGGAGCACCACGCCAACATCGTGCCCTGGCAGATGCTGGCGCAGCAGACCGGCGCGGTGATCAAGGTGATCCCGGTCGACGACGCCGGGCAGCTGCTCCTCGACGAGTACACCGACCTGCTGTCCGACCGGACCAGGCTGGTCGCGGTCACCCAGATGTCCAACGCGCTCGGCACCGTCGTACCGGTCGAGCAGATCATCGAACTCGGGCACCGGGCCGGGGCCCGAGTCCTGGTCGACGCGGCGCAGTCCGTACCGCATCTGCCGATCGATGTCAGGGCGCTGGACGCGGACTTCCTGGTCTTCTCCGGGCACAAGCTGTTCGGGCCGACCGGGATCGGGGTGCTCTACGCCAAACGCGAGGTGCTGGAGGACATGCCTCCGTGGGAGGGCGGCGGCAACATGATCACCGACGTCACCTTCGAGAAGTCGAGCTATCAGCCGCCGCCGGGCCGTTTCGAGGCCGGCACCGGGAACATCGCCGACGCGGTGGGGCTGGCCGCGGCCATCGACTACGTCGAGCGCGTCGGCCTGGCGAACATCGGCGCCTACGAACACACCCTGGTCGAGCACGCGACCGAGGGGCTGCGCGGGGTGCCGGGGCTCCGGCTGATCGGCACGGCCCCGCACAAGGCGAGCATCGTGTCGTTCGTCCTGGACGGCTACGAGCCGGCCGAGGTGGGCACCGCGCTCAACGAGGAGGGGATCGCGGTGCGTTCGGGCCACCACTGCGCGCAGCCGATCCTGCGCCGGTACGGCCTGGAGGCCACGGTCCGGCCGTCGTTCGCCTTCTACAACACGCACGAGGAGGTGGACACGCTGGTCACGGCCGTCCACCGCCTCGCGGACCGGGGCGGAGGGCGCCGCCGCTAGCCGGCGCTTCCCGGTCGGTCAGGACCGGGTGCGCGAAAGTACGCCAGAAGTGCCTTCCGGACGAGTACGAGGGAGACCTGCCCGAGGTCTCCGCCGTGCCGGCCGGAAGGCACTTTCGCGCGTTCGACGGCGGCGGTGCGCCCGTCGTCCTCGGGATCAGCGCACGCTGCGCACAACAGGGGCGGGGCCCGGCGTTCGGCTCGGGGGGTTCCTGTGTCGCACCTTGAGGGATCCCGCACAGCGGCTTACGGGGACCTTCCATCGCGGAAATCTGCCCGTAACGCCCAGTGTGTCTACTCGCATGCAACAAAGATTCACCACAGTGGACACCCAAGGAGGGGCCCATGGTGACCGCCACACCCGATCTCCCCGCACTCCCCGATCTCGCCGAACTGGTCCGCGCCGACGGCATCGAGTTCGTACTCGCCGTCTTCGTCGACCTGACCGGCAAACCGTGCGCCAAGCTCGTCCCCGCGCAGGCCGTCGAGGAACTCCGTGACGAGGGCGTCGGGTTCGCCGGTTACGCGGCCGGCGCGCTCGGTCAGCAGCCCAGCGACCCCGATGTCGTCGCCCGCCCCGACGCCTCCTCGTACACCCCCGTCCCCTTCGTGAAGCCCGGCCTCGCCCTCGTCCACTGCGACCCGTACGTGGAGGGCGAACCCTGGCCCTACGCCCCGCGCGTCATCCTGCGCCGGCTGCTCGAACGGGCCGCCGCCCAGGGGCTGTGGTTGTCCGTGGGCGCCGAGGTCGAGTACTTCCTCGTCAACCGGGACGAGCACGGTGTGCTGAGCGTCGCCGACGCCAGGGACACCGCCGCCCAACCCTGTTACGACGCACGCGGGTTGACCCGGATGTACGACCACCTCACCGCGGTCTCCAGCGCCATGAACTCCCTCGGCTGGGGCAACTACGCCAACGACCACGAGGACGGCAACGGACAGTTCGAGCAGAACTTCAGGCACGCCGACGCCCTCACCACCGCCGACCGGGTCATCACCATGCGGTACCTGGTGTCGATGCTCGCCGAACAGCGGGGCATGACCGCCACGTTCATGCCGAAGCCGTTCACCGACCGCACCGGCACCGGCATGCACCTGCACATGTCGCTGTGGCGGGGCGACGAACCCGCCTTCCCCGACGCCACCGACGGACGTGGCCTCGGACTCTCCCCGCTCGCCTACTCGTTCGTCGCCGGCATCATCGAGCACGCGCAGGCCCTCCAGGCCGTCATCGCGCCGACGGTCAACTCCTACAAGCGCACCGGGGCGGTGAACACCCGCTCGGGCGCCACCTGGACACCGCGCACCGCGGGGTACGGCGGCAACGACCGCACCCACTTCATCCGCGTACCCGACGGCAACCGCATCGAGCTGCGCGGCGGAGACGGCGCCTCCAACCCCTACCTCGCCGCGGCCGCCGCCCTCGCCGCAGGCCTCGACGGCATCGAACGCGACCTCGACCCGGGCGAGCCCGGCGCGGCAGGCAAGGGCCCGGAACTCCCGCCGACCCTGCTGCACGCCGTGGAGGCGCTCCAGGCGGACGAGGTGATCAGCGGCGCGCTGGACGCGGCCGGGGCCGGGGTGAGCCGGTACTTCGCCGACCTCAAGCGCGAGGAGTTCTTCGACTGGCACGCGACGGTCGGCCCCTGGGAGCTGGACCGCTATCTGACCGCCTTCTGAAGGGATTTGAGATGTGCGGAATCGTGGGGCTCCATCTGCGGGAGCCCTCGCTCGAACCCCGGCTCGGTGAACTGCTGACCGCGATGCTCGGGCAGGTCGTCGAACGCGGCCCCGACTCGGCTGGTGTCGCGGTCTACGGTGACACCCGGCTGTCCCCACCGGGGCGGACCGTCGTCTCGCTGCTGGGCACCTCGAAGGCCGAGGTGGAGGCCGTACTCCCCGGTGTCCAGGCTTACGACGCCGACGCCACGACCGTGGTCCACGCGGGCGTCGACCAGCTCACGGCAGCCCTGCCCCACACCACGGTCATCGGCTCCGGTGAGGGCTTCGTCGTGCTCAAGGGCACCGGAAATCCGGTGGAGTTGGCGGACGCCTTCGGGCTCGCCGGCGTCACCGGCTGGCAGGGTGTCGGCCACACCCGCATGGCCACCGAGTCGGCCGTGACACCGGAGGGTGCACACCCCTTCTCCGTCGGCCCCGGACAGTGCCTGGTGCACAACGGCTCCTTCGCCAACCACGCCACCATCCGGCGTGAACTGCGCGCCCAGGGCGTCCCGTTCGACAGCGAGAACGACTCCGAGGTGGGTGCGCGGTTCGTCGCCCGCCAGCTGGAGCAGGGCGCCGATCTGGAGAAGGCGCTGCGGCTGCTCTGCGAACGCTTCGACGGCTTCTACACGCTGCTGGTGTCCACCGGCGACTCCTTCGCGGTCGTCCGCGACGCCATCGCCTGCAAGCCGGCGCTCGTCGCCGAGACCGACGCGTGGGTGGCGATGGCCTCCGAGTACCGGGCACTGGACGTCCTGCCGGGCATCGAGGACGCCCGCATCTTCGAACCCGAGCCGGAAGAGGTGTACGTATGGCGACGCTGATCGACCTGTCCCAGACGCCGGTACGGGAGCTCAACCAGGCCCTGCACACTCCTGGCGGCGAGGATGTCTGGCGCATCCTCAACCCGCGCGGCGCGCACGCCGTGGCCTGCGGAATCCAGGAGGATCTCGCCGTCGACATCGAGGGCCACGTCGGCTACTACTGCGCCGGCATGAACCAGCGCGCCACCGTGACGGTGCACGGCAACGCGGGTACGGGCGTCGCCGAGAACATGATGTCCGGGACGGTCCGGGTGCGCGGCAACGCGTCCCAGTCGGCCGGGGCCACCGCCCACGGGGGCCTGCTGGTGATCGACGGAGACGCGTCCGCGCGGTGCGGGATCTCCATGAAGGGGGTGGACATCGTGGTCGGCGGCAATGTGGGGCACATGAGTGCGTTCATGGGGCAGGCTGGACGGCTGGTGGTGTGCGGGGACGCCGGGGAGGCTCTCGGCGACTCCCTGTACGAGGCTCGGATCTACGTCCTCGGCTCGGTCAAGTCGCTCGGTGCGGACTGTGTCGAGAAGGAGATGCGGCCCGAACATCTCGCCGAGCTGAGCGAGTTGCTCAAGGCGGCCGAGCGGGATGAGGATCCTGCGGATTTCCGGCGGTACGGCTCCGCCAGGACGCTCTATCACTTCAAGGTCGACAACTCGGCTGCGTATTAGCTCCGCCGGGAGGTCGGTTTTTGGCTGCGGGTCGCATGTGGCCGGTCGCGCAGTTCCCCGCGCCCCCAAAAAAGGCACATCCACTCGCCCCCTTTCAGAGGAGCTGAACCCTTGGAACCCGCATCCCGTGGTCTGCGCGAGTCGGCGACATTCGACCGTGCCACCATCCACGCCATCCAGCGTGCCGCCGAGACCGGCATCTACGACATTCGTGGCTGGGGCGCGAAGCGCCAACTGCCGCACTTCGACGACCTGTTGCTGCTCGGCGCCTCCATGTCCCGCTACCCCCTGGAGGGTTACCGGGAGCGTTGCGACACCGACATCGTTCTCGGCGCCCGGCACGCCAAGAACCCCCTTCGTCTCGCCACCCCCGTCACCATCGCCGGTATGAGCTTCGGGGCCCTATCCGCCCAGGCCAAGGAGGCCCTCGGGCGCGGCGCGAGCGAGGCCGGTACCTCCACCACCACAGGTGACGGCGGGATGACCCCCGAGGAGCGCGGCCACTCCAAGCACCTCGTCTACCAGTACCTGCCGTCCCGCTACGGCATGAACCCCGACGACCTGCGTGCCGCCGACGCCATCGAGGTCGTCCTAGGGCAGGGGGCCAAGCCCGGCGGCGGGGGCATGCTGCTCGGGCAGAAGGTCACCGAACGGGTCGCCGGTATGCGGACGTTGCCCGTCGGCGTCGACCAGCGCAGTGCCTGCCGCCACCCCGACTGGACCGGCCCCGACGACCTCGCCATCAAGATCCTGGAGCTGCGCGAGATCACCGACTGGGAGAAGCCGATCTATGTGAAGGTCGGCGCGACCCGCACGTACTACGACGTGAAACTCGCCGTCCACGCCGGCGCCGATGTCGTGGTCGTCGACGGTATGCAGGGCGGAACGGCCGCCACCCAGGACGTCTTCATCGAGCACGTCGGCATCCCCACCTTGGCCGCCCTGCCCCAAGCGGTGCGTGCACTCCAGGAGTTGGGCGTCCACCGCGAGGTCCAGCTGATCGTCTCCGGCGGGATCCGGGGCGGCGCCGACATGGCCAAGGCCCTCGCGCTCGGCGCGGACGCGGTCGCCATCGGCACCGCCGCGCTCATCGCCCTCGGCGACAACCACCCGAAGTACGACGCCGAGTATCGCAAACTCGGCTCCGCCGCAGGCTACTTCGACGACTACCAGGACGGTCGCGACCCGGCCGGCATCTCCACCCAGGACGAGGAACTCGCTGCCCGCCTCGACCCGGTGGACGCCGGACGCCGGCTCGCCAACTTCCTGCGCGTGATGACCATGGAGGCCCAGACCCTCGCCCGCGCCTGCGGCAAGGCCCACCTCCTCCACCTGGAACCCGAGGACCTGGTCGCCCTGACGATAGAGTCCGCCGCCATGGCCCGTGTCCCGCTCGCGGGCACCAACTGGATCCCCGGGGAGGGACTGTGATCGCCGTCGTCGGCGCCGGCCTGATGGGCGCGGCCACCGCCTGGCAACTGGCCCGGCAGGGACACGAGGTCACCCTGATCGAGGCGTACGACGTCGGTCACCGGCACGGCAGTTCGCACGGCAGCTCGCGCATCTTCCGGCGGGCGTACGCCGACCCCTTCTACGTAAGGCTCACCGGCCAGGCGTACGAGCAGTGGCGGGAGTTGGAGGACGACAGCTCAACTCCCCTGCTGCGCAAGACCGGTGGGCTCGACATGGGCGAGGACCGTGACCCCGGGGCGATCGCCGGTCTCCTCGGCGCGTCCGGAGTGCCCCATGAACTCCTCGGCCCGGAGGCCGCCTCCGAGCGCTGGCCCTACATCCGGATCACCGGCCCGGTGCTGTATCACCCGGACGCGGGCACGGTCGACGCCGACGAGACCGTCGCCGCCTGTGTACGCCGGGCGATCGAACACGGGGCGCGGGCGGTCATCGGCACCCGGGTCACGGGCATCGACGTCCGGGGGAGCGGCAAGGTGCTCCTGCGCACCGACGACGGCCACGAGATCGTCGCCGACACGGTGGTCGTCGCGGCCGGAGCCTGGCTGCCCAACCTCCAACTTCCGTTCCCCCTACCACCGTTGGCGGTGACCCAGCAGCAGGTCTTCCACTTCCGGCAGCGGGACCCGGCCGCCCGGTGGCCGACCCTGATCTGGGACGGCGCGCTGCACCTCTACGGCCTGCCCTCGGGAAGCGACGGCGGCCCGCTGCCCGCGATGAAGGTCGCCGAGCACGACCGCGGCACGCCCACCACCGCCCGTACCCGCGACGGGGTCGTCGACGGGTCGTCGCGCACCCGGGTGAGCGGGTTCGTCCGCGACCGCCTCCCCGGCCTCGTGCCCGACCCGGTCGCCGAGGCGACCTGCCTCTACACCACCACCCCCGACGAGGACTTCGTCCTCGACCGCCACGGCCCGTTCGTCGTCGTCTCCCCGTGCTCGGGCCACGGCGCCAAGTTCGCCCCGCTCATCGGCGCGATGGCCGCCGACCTGGCCACTGGCCGCGCCGAGCCCCATCCCCGTTTCCGGCTGCTGCGTCTTCCCGGGGGATAACCCCCGGACCCCCAGCAGAAAGGCAGGTCGGCAAGGGATGGCCGGCGCGGACATCGCGCCGCGAGCCTGCGTAAAATGCGCCGATGACCGACCAGGACGACACAGCGCAGGACCCCGACTCCGACGACAAGGCGCTGGAGCGCGTCATCGCGGTGCGGGCCCGTGAGTACCGGCAGGCGGCGGGGCTGTCGGTCGGGGAGATGGCACAGCGGGTCGGTATCTCGAAGGCGATGCTGTCGAAGATCGAGAACGCCCAGACCGCGTGCAGCCTCACCACGCTCTCCCGGCTCGCGCGCGGTCTCGACGTCCCGGTCACGGCTCTGTTCCGCGGTATGGACGACGAACGCGAGGCCGTCTTCGTCCCGGCCGACCACGGCGCCCGGATCGTGCGGCGCGGTACGAAGGTCGGCCACGAGTACGCCCAGCTCGGCTCGCTGCGGGGCGCCCACAAGCGGATGGACGCGCTGCTGGTCACGCTGACCGAACAGAGCGAGGTCTTCCCGCTCTTCCAGCACGCCGGCACCGAACTCCTCTACATGCTGGAGGGCGTCATGATCTACGGCCACGGCAAGTCCAGCTACACCCTGCGCCCCGGCGACGCCCTCCAGTTCGACGGCGAGGCCCCGCACGGCCCCGAACGGCTTGTCGAACTACCCATCCGCTTCCTCACGGTGACGGCCTTCGGGGACAGCCCGCAGCACTGAAACCCGGCCTTAATCGGCCACGGAGGTGTCCTGTAACGCATCACCTGTCTACTGCGGTGAAACGTTGTTTCCCCCAGTTGGACCTCTCCGTGGAGTGTGCGCATGGACACCGGAAGTACTGCCTGGATGCTCGCGAGCACGGCACTCGTCTGTCTGATGGTGCCGGGCCTGGCGCTCTTCTACGGCGGCATGGTCGCCGCCAAGAGCGTCCTGAACATGATCATGATGACCTTCGGCTCCGTCGCCCTGGTCGGCTGCATCTGGGTCGTCTACGGCTTCTCGGCCGCCTTCGGCGACTCGATCGGCGGCGCCGGCCTGCTCGGTGACGTCACCGAGTTCTTCGGCATGAACGGCGTCATCTCGGACGACCCGAAGGCGGTCATCCCGCTCTCCGTCTTCGCCGCCTTCCAGGCCCTGTTCGCGGCCCTCACCGCCGCCCTGATCTGCGGCGCCATCTCGGACCGCATCAAGTTCGGCGCCTGGATGGCCTTCACCGGCATCTGGGTCACGCTGGTCTATCTCCCGGTCGCCCACTGGGTGTTCGCCTTCGACGGCAAGGGCGTCGTGGGCGGCTGGATCGTGAACAAACTCGGCGCCATCGACTACGCGGGCGGTACGGCCGTCCACATAAACTCCGGCGCGGCGGCGCTGGCCGTGATCCTCGTCCTCGGCAGACGCATCGGCTGGCAGAAGCAGGGCGGCCAGGAACGCCCGCACAACCTGCCCCTGGTGATGCTCGGCGCGGGCCTGCTCTGGTTCGGCTGGTTCGGCTTCAACGGCGGCTCCGCGCTGACCTCTTCCAACGCGGCCTCCGTCGTCGTCCTCAACACCTTCACCGCCACCTGCTCCGCGATGCTCGGCTGGCTCCTCGTCGAGAAGGTCCGCGACGGCCACTCCACGACGCTGGGCGCCGCCTCCGGCGCCATCGCAGGCCTGGTGGCGATCACCCCGTCCTGCGGCGCGGTCTCCCCGCTCGGCGCCCTCGCCCTCGGTGCCGTCGGCGGCGCGGTGTGCGCCCTCGCGGTCGGCCTGAAGTACAGGTTCGGCTACGACGACTCCCTGGACGTCGTCGGCATCCACCTCGTCGGCGGCCTCACCGGCACCCTGCTGGTCGGCGTCCTCGCCACCTCGGACGCCCCGAACGGCGTCGACGGCCTCCTCTACGGCGGCGGCTTCTCCCTCCTCGGCAAGCAGGCGGTCGGCGCCTTCTCCGTCCTCGCGTACTCCTTCGCCGTGACCTGGCTGATCGCCAAGGCTCTGGACAAGACGATGGGCCTGCGGGTCCGCCCCGAGGTCGAACAGGAGGGCGTCGACGTCCATCTCCACGCGGAGAGCGCCTACGACCTCACCCACCCACCGGTCACGTCATCGTCCCCGGTGCCGGAACCTGCCGCTGCGGGATAGGGGCCACCTTCCACCGCCCGGCCCAGCCACGGGACGGGCGGGTCGGGGCGCTGGGCGGGTGGGGCGCCAGTCCCTCGCCGGCCCCTGCAGGAGCAGCTCGCCGGCCGGCGTCCCAGGTACGCCCGCCGTGGAAGTCCGGCACTTCCACATGCGCGCGCAGCCGGTGGATGTTCTCCCCAAGTCCCTTGGGCACCCAGGTGAAGGAGGGCCGCAGTGCTCCAGGGCCGGCGTTCGAGTTTTGTCGTCCCGACGGTGCTCGACGGTCCCTGGAAACCGCCGAGAGCCTGTGGGGATCGTCATGGCATGCGCGGGTTCACCCGGTCACCCATGTGAGTCCGTCCTCCGAGGCCATGAGGCCGCCGGGGTGCAGCGGGGTCTCCTCCTCCAGTGGGCCGCCGAAGACACCCCGTTCCTGGAGGATCGTGCCCTCCTGGAAGACCTGGCGGATCGAGGGGGCCTCGAAGAGCGGATTGCGCAGGCCGTCGGAGTCCGGGAGCCTGCTGACCGCGTG
Source organism: Streptomyces sp. AK08-02 (assembly GCF_033795085.1). NCBI lineage: Bacteria > Bacillati > Actinomycetota > Actinomycetes > Kitasatosporales > Streptomycetaceae > Streptomyces > Streptomyces sp. AK08-02. Next base: position 17,195 of record NZ_JARAZV010000009.1, on the reverse strand, counting down.
GTCGAGTTCCGAGGCGGTGGCAGTCAGGCGGGCGCCCGCCTGCCCGGGCCCGGCGAGGGACGTGTCGCCGGAGGCCAGTCCGCCCACCAGTTCGACGAATGCCTCCATTTCTGTCGCGTCGACGTGGGTGACCTTGCGGGCTTTCCAGAAGTACGACCGCTCGTCCTGGTGCATGTCGTAGAAGGAGACCAGGAACTCGTGGAACAGGCCGTACTCGTGACGGTAGCGCGCCTCGAACTCGTCGAAGAGGCGGTCCTCGTCAAGGGATTCGGCCAGGCCGCTGTTGATGGAGCGGGCCGCGAGCAGAGCCCCGTACGTGGCGAGGTGCACTCCGGAGGACAGCACAGGGTCGACGAAGCACGCCGCGTCGCCGACCAGCACCATGCCGGGCCGCCACAGACGCGACTTCCAGTACGACCAGTCCTTGCGGACCCGCACCTGGTCGTACGGCGCCTCGGTGGCCTGCGCCACTCCGTCCAGGAGACCCCGGATCTCCGGGCAGGAGTCGATCAGCCCGCGCCAGGCCGTCACCGGGTCCCGCTGGATCGCGGCGGCGTTGTCCCGGCCGACCACCGCCCCGACGCTGGTGAGGTCGTCGCGGAGCGGGATGTACCAGAGCCAGCCCTCGTCGAATGCGGCACAGAAGATATTGCCGTCATTGGGCTTCGGGAGCCGTTCGCCGCCGGCGAAGTAGCCGAACACCGCGATGTTCCGGAAGAAGTCGGAGTGTGTCCGCCTGCCGCCGACCTCACCGTGGATCCGGCTGCCGTTGCCGGACGCGTCCACGACGTAACGGGCCCGGGCCTCGCGGTTCTCCCCGGCGGGCCCCGTCCAGCCGACGCCCCGGACGCGCTCCTCGTCGCCGAGCACGCCCTTGACCCGGCAGCCCTCCCGGACGTCGACGCCGACCCGGCGGGCGTTGTCCAGCAGGATCGCGTCGAACCGGGACCGCTCGACCTGGTAGGCGAAGGAGGTCGGGTCGGCCAGCCGGGGGGACAGGGCGAAGGAGAACTGCCAGGGGTCCGGGTTCCGGCCCCAGCGGAAGGTCCCGCCGCGCTTCGTCTTGAAACCGGCTCGCGCGACCTCCTCCTCGACGCCCAGGATGCGGCACACGCCGTGCACGGTGGAGGGGAGCAGCGACTCGCCGATCTGGTACCGGGGGAACGTCTGCTGCTCCAGCAGGAGGACGCGGTGACCCCGCAGGGCGACGGTCGTCGCGGCGGTCGACCCGGCCGGGCCGCCGCCCACGACGATCACGTCGAACTCTTCAGTCTCCACTGACTTCACTGGCTCCACCGTTTTCGCTGCCGTCGCTGCCGTCGCTGCCGTCGCTGCCGTCGCTGTCTCGCGGTCGGGGGTCATCGGGGGTCACCGCTCTCCGTCCGCCGCTGTGCTCGGCGTCGGCGCGGCGCCGATACTGCCGAGGGAACCGATCCAGGCGCGGACGGCCGCCGCTGTGGTGGGGGTGTGTTCCCGCATGAACGAGAAGTGGTCGCCGGGGACGTCGACCCGGGTGTGCGGCAGCGGCCAGGAGGTGCGCCACTCGCCCGGGGCCGCGTCCGCCGCCATCGCGGGCGTCGGCCGGGTGGCCCGGACCAGCAGAGTGGGGGTGGTGACCGGCTCCGGCTCCCAGTCCTGGAACATCCGGGTGTACGCGCCCAGCGCGGCCACCCCGGTGTCCTCGTCCCCCGTGAACCGGGTGCCGCCCAGGAGCGGTGCGATCACGGCGGGCAGGGACAGCAGCCACGCCTTGTCGCTGTTGCCGCCGTTGACCAGGTACGTGTCGAGCAGCACCTGTCCGACGGGCGGGTTCCCCATGGCTTCGAGCCGCCGGGTCAGCGCATGGGCGACCGCGCCTCCGGTGCTCACGCCGACGATCACGAAGGGCCGGTCGCCGACGTGCGCTCGCACCGTCTCCGCGTGTGTCCGGGCGAGCGTGTCCCGGTCGGCCGGCACGGCAGGGCCCGCCCCGATGCCGGGGTGCGGGAGTTCGAGAACCTCCAGTTCACCCTGGAAGTGGGCGTGGAATCCGGCGAATTCACCACCGGGGGCGGCGAAGGGCGGGTGGAAGCCGTTGAGGAAGACGAGTACCGGGCCGGCCTGGGCACCGTCGGCGCGCCGCAGCGGGGGCAGGGCGTGCTCCCGGCAGGCTTCGGGGCCGAAGGTCGGCAGCGCCCAGGAAGCGGTGACCAGCATGTGCATCGCCGCGACCACCTGCCCGGCCTCGCAGACCCGCCGGTAGAGCGAGGAGAGCGTCTGCGCGGGCCGGTCCCCGGCGGAAGCACGTTCCGGCTCCGGTGCGACGTCGGGCAGGTCGTCTGCGACATCGGGCAGGTCGTCCAGTAGGCCGAGTACATGACGGGCCAGATCCTGGGCCGTCGGGTGCTCGAACACCACGGCGGCGGACAGCCTCAGCCGCAGGGCCATGCTCAGCCGGTTGCGGACCTGGACCGCCATCAGGGAGTCGAAGCCCAGCTCGGCGAAGGACCTGCCGGCCGGCAGCGCGTCGGCGTCCGGGTAGCCGAGAACCGTGGCCACGTCGGCGCGCATCAACTCCGCCAGGGCGTCTTCCCGCCGGCCGGCGGCCAGCCCGGCCAGCACCTTGCGCCAGGCGCCCGGCTCCCAGAACTGCTCCGCGCCGGGCGAGGAGCTGTCACCGGCACCCCCCCGGTCCCGGCGGCCGGCCTGCGGGGCGGCACGAGCCCGCGCAGCGGCGCCGGCAGGAGTCCTTGTGCGGCCCCGAGCGCCGCCCGGTCCAGCAGTACCGGCGCCAGCACGGGTTCGCCCGCGCGCAGCGCCGCGTCGAAGAGGGCCAGGCCCTGCTCCACGGAGAGCGCCCGGAGCACCTCACCGGCCGACCGGTGCGGGACCCTTCCGACCCCATCGGTCCCCCCGGCCATCCCGGCCCCGTGGTCCCAGGGTCCCCAGGCCAAGGACACTGCGGGCAGCCCCAGTTGGGATCGGTGTCGGGCCAGGGCGTCCAGGAAGGCGTTCGCCGCCGCGTAGTTGCCCTGCCCGGCGCGGCCCAGTAGACCGGACACCGAGGAGAACAGGACGAACGCCGACAGGTCCAGGTCCCGGGTCAGCTCGTGCAGGTGCCAGGCCGCGTCAACCTTCGGCCGCAGGACGGCCGCCATCCGCCCGGGTGTCAGCGCGGCGAGGACACCGTCGTCCAGCACCCCCGCCGCATGCACCACGGCGGTCAGCGCGGGCGAGCACTCCTTGATCACCTCGGCCAGCGCGGCGCGGTCGGCCGTGTCACAGGCCACGATCCGTACCTCGGCGCCCAACTTCTCCAGCATGGCTCGCAGTTCCCCGGCATTCGGCGCCTGGGGCCCCTGTCGGCCGGTGAGCAGCAGGTGGCGTACGCCATGGGCGGTCACGAGATGGCGGGCGACCTCCGTGCCGAGCGCGCCGGTTCCGCCGGTGATCAGGACCGTGCCGTCGGGCTCGAAGCCGCCGCTCCCGGCGGTGGGTTCACCGGCGGCGACCAGTCGCGGGACCGTCAAGTGACCGTTCCGTACGGAGAGTTGGCCCTCGTCGCTCGCCGCCGCAGTGGGGAGCAGCGCCAGTGACTCCGGCCGCCCGTCCACATCGACGAGGACGACACGTCCGGGCAGCTCCGTCTGCGCGGCACGCACCAGCCCCCACACGGCGGCCCCGGCCGGATCCGGCGCGGAGGCGGTCGCGTTCCGTGTCAGCACGACCAGACGGGAGCCCGCCGTCCGAGGGTCGTCCTGCCAGTCCTGGAGGGTACGCAGCACCCTGCCGGTCAGCCGGTGCACGGCGGCGAGCGGATCGGTATCCGCCCACGGACCGCCGTCGACGGCGGTGACGACCACGGTGTCCGGTTCGGGTGCGTCGGTTCCCACCAGGCCGGGGAGTGCCCCGCGCAGGTCCAGCCCGTCCGGGCCGACCAGCGCCCAGCCTCCGCCGGTCACGGGCCGCCGCTCGCCGCGCGGCTCCTCGACGCCGGTCCACTCGGGGCGCAACAGGGCCCGGCGCACGGTGTCGGCCGTCGATTCGACCGTCTCGGTGGGGAGTTCACGCGTGGTCATGGATTCCACGTGAGCCACCGGGCGCCCCGACAGGTCGGTCAGGGTGAGGGTGACCGAGTCCGTCCCGCTCGGGGCGATCCGTACGCGCACCTCCGACGCGCCCGTCGCGTACAGCCGTACGCCGCTCCACGCGAACGGCACCCGGACCGTGCCGGAGCCAGGAACCGGGCCCGTCAGCAGCGGGGCGTGCAGGGCCGCGTCCAGCAGCGCCGGATGGATCCCGAACCGGTCGGCGTGTTCCGACTCCGCCTCGGGCAGGCGGACGTCCGCGAACACCTCCTCGCCGCGCCGCCAGAGCGCCCGTACGCCCCGGAATGCCGGGCCGTAGCAGAGGCCGGCCTCCGCGAGGCCGCTGTACGCTTCGGCGAGGTCGACCTCGGTCGCGTCCCGCGGCGGCCACACCGCCGGTTCCGTCTCGGGCCGGGTGGTGTCCGTGCGGCCCAGGATGCCTGTGGCGTGCCGGGTCCAGCCGGGCCCGGGGCCGTCGGCGGCGGGCCGGGTGTGGATGTCGACCGGGCGCCCGCCGGAGTCGTCCGTCGGGCCCACGACGACCTGGACGTGAACGCCCGTGGCCCGGGGCAGGACCAGCGGCGCCAGGACCACGAGTTCACCGAGCGTGCCGAAGCCGACCTCGTCACCCGCCCGTACGGCCATCTCCACGAGCCCTGTCGCGGGGACCAGGACCCGGCCGCCGATCACATGGTCGGCGAGCCACGGGTGAGTGGTGGTGGAGAGCAAGCCGGAGAACACCGTCCGGCCGGTGTCCGGCACGGTGAACGCCGGTCCCAGCAGCGGGTGTTGGTGCGGGTCCGTGGTGGCGAGGGGAGCGCTCGGCGCGGCCAGCCAGTACCGCCGGCGTTGGAAGGCGTATGTCGGCAGATCCTCCAGGTGCGGTGCATCGCTGCCCGCGAACACGGCGGACCAGTCGACAGGCGTTCCGCGTACATGGAGGCGGGCCACGGCGGTCGACAGGCTCTTCGGTTCGGGATCGCCGCCACGAACGGCGGCGACGCACACGGGGGCGTGGCCCTGTCCGTCCGGGCCGCTCAGACAGTCCTCGGCGGCGGCGGTGAGCGCCGCCCCCGGGCCGATCTCCAGGAACCCCGACACCCCGTCGTCCCCGAGCCACCGCACGGCGTCGGCGAACCGCACCGGCAGCCGGGCGTGCCGCACCCAGTACTCCGGCGAACACAGTTCTCCGGCCTCGGCCGGGCGGCCCGACACGGCCGAGACGACCGGGATCCGTGGCGGTCGGAACGTCAGCCCCTCGGCGACCCGGCGGAAGTCGTCGAGCATCGGTTCCACGAGCGGCGAGTGGAAGGCGTGAGCGACCCGCAGCCGAACGGTCCTGCGACCTCGCGCCTCGAATCCGGCCGCCAGGGCCAGCACCGCGTCCTCCGCTCCCGAAATCACCACCGCGCGTGGGCCGTTGATCGAGGCGATCGTCACCTGTCCGTCGAACGCGGGGAGTTGCGCGAGTACCTCCTCCTCCGTCGCGTGCAGCGCCACCATCGCCCCACCGCCCGGCAGGGCGTGCATCAACCGACCCCGGGCCGCGACGAGTTCCGCCGCGTCGGCCAGGTCCAGCACCCCGGCGACATGGGCGGCCGCCAGTTCCCCCACGGAGTGCCCGGCCAGGAAGTCGGGGCGCACGCCCCAGGAGTCCAACAGTCGGAACAGCGCCACCTCGAAGGCGAACAGACCGGCCTGGGTGTAGTCCGTACGGTCGAGAAGGGCGGCCTCCGGCGTGCCCGGCATCGCGGACAGCACCAGGTCCAGAGGGTGCTCCAGACGGCCGTCCAGGGCCCGGCAGACCTCCTCGAACGCCGAGTCGAAGGCGGTGAAGGCCGCGCGTGACTCCGCACCCATGCGGGCAAGTTGAGAGCCCTGGCCGGTGAACAGGAAGGCCGTGCGGACGCCGGGACCGGCGACGGCGCGATCCGTTCCCCTCCGGTCGGCGAGCGCGTCGAGGGCGGTCAGCATCCGCGCCCGGTCGTCGGCCGCGACCATCGCCCGGTGGGCGAGCGGGGACCTCGACACGGCCAGGGTGACCCCGACGTCGGTGGGCGACAGGTCGGGCCGGGACGCCAGATGGACGGCGACACGCCGGGCCTGGGAGCGCAGGGCGGCCTCGTCGGCGCCGGACAGCAGCCAGGGCGCCGGAACCTGTGTACCGCGCGGTCCGGTGTCGGGTTGCCGAGGGGGCTCCTCCAGGATCACATGGGCGTTGGTCCCGCTGATGCCGAACGCGGACACCCCGGCCCGGCGTGGCCGGGAGTCCGTCACCGGCCAGGGGCGGGACTCGGCCAGCAGCTCCACCCGGCCTGCCGACCAGTCGACGTGGGGGCTGGGTTCCCGCGCGTACAGCGAGCGCGGGAGCCGCTCGTGGCGCATGGCCTGCACCATTTTGATGACCCCGGCGACACCGGCGGCGGCCTGGGTGTGCCCGAGGTTGGACTTGACCGAGCCGAGCCACAGCGGCGGCTGGTCCTCGGCCCGCCCCTGTCCATAGGTGGCCAGCAGGGCGTTCGCCTCGACGGGGTCGCCCAGCGCGGTGCCCGTACCGTGCGCCTCCACCACGTCCACCTCGGCGGCGCCGAGCCCGGCGTCGGTCAACGCGCGGGTGATCAGGCGTTGTTGGGCCTGCCCGTTCGGCGCCGTCAGGCCGTTGGACGCGCCGTCGGAGTTGACTGCCGAACCGCGCAGCACCGCCAGGACGGGGTGACCGTTGCGGCGGGCGTCGGACAACCGCTCCAGCAGCACGAGGCCCACGCCCTCCCCCCAGCCGGTGCCGTCCGCCGAGGCCGAGAACGACTTGCAGCGGCCGTCGGGCGACAGGGCGCGGTGCCGGCTGAAAGCCGCGAACGCCTTGGGCGTCGCCATCACGGTGACACCCCCGGCCAACGCCAGAGAACACTCGCCGGAGCGCAGCGCCCGCGCCGCCCAGTGCAGAGCCACCAACGAGGACGAGCACGCGGTGTCGAGCGTGATCGACGGCCCACGCAGGCCGTACACGTAACTGATCCGGCCGGAGGCCACACTGCCCGCCGATCCCAGGGCCAGATGGGCCTCCAGCTCGTGCCTGTCCAGGCGCGTGGAGTAGTCGCCGTGCATCACGCCGACGAACACACCCGTGTCGCTCTCGCGCAGCGCCGCCTGGGAGATGCCCGCCCGCTCCCAGACCTCCCACGAGGTCTCCAGCAGCAGCCGCTGCTGCGGGTCCATGGCCAGCGCCTCCCGTGGCGAGATCCCGAACAGGGCCGCGTCGAACTCGGCGGCCCGGTGCAGGAATCCGCCGCTGCGGGTGTACGACGTGCCGACCCGGTCCGGGTCCGGGTCGTAGAGGGCGGCCAGGTCCCAGCCCCGGTCGGTGGGGAAGCCCGAGACCGCGTCCCGGCCCTGCGCCACCAGGTCCCACAGATCCTCGGGGGAGTACACGTCCCCGGGATACCGGCAGCCCATGGCGACGATCACCACAGGATCGTCCGCCTCCGTTACGGAGTGGGGGTGCGGCACGGGTACGGGCGCCGGGGTGAAGAGGATGTCGTGCACGTGCCGGGCCAGGGCGTCCGGCGTGGGATGGTCGAAGACCAGCGTCGACGGGAGCCGCAGCCCGGTCGCCTCGCCGAGCCGCTCGATCAGCGTGACGGCTCCCTCGGACGTCAGCCCGAGATCGGTGAACGGGCGGTCGGCGTCGAGCTCTTCGTACGATCCGTCGCCGCACACCGAGGACGTCTGCGCGAGAACCGCCTCGCGCAGGGCGCGTTCCCTCCCGTCCGGCGGGAGAGCGAGCAGGCGTCGGCGCAGGGCACCGCCGGTCGAGGTCGGGAAGGCTGGGCGGACCTCGGACACCGGTCGGGCCAGGTCCGGCAGGACCGCGTGGCGGGTGATCTTGCCGGACGCCGTACGCGGGACGGCCGCGATCTCGTGGATCTCGGCGGGCAGCTTGTACGCGGCCAACCGCTGACGGCACTCGGCCAGTATCCGCCGAGGGTCGAACCCGTCCGGTTCCGGAACGACGTACGCCACCGGCACCTCGCCGAGGACGTCGTGCGGCCTGCCCACCACCACCGCGTCCCGCACGCCGGGGCAGTGCAGCAGGACCTGCTCGATCTCGGTGGGGTGCATGTTCTCCCCGCCCCGGATGATCAGCTCGCTGACCCGGCCGGTGAGGGCGAGATGCCCGTGCGCGACGCGACGCCCCAGGTCGCCGGTGCGGTACCAGCCGTCCCGCAGCGCGGACGCCGTCGCCTCGGGCCGGCGGTGATAGCCGGTCATCAGACTCGGCCCACGCGCCCAGATCTCGCCCTCGTCACCGTCCGCGACGTCGTCGCCGGAGCCCGGATCGACCAGCCGTACGTCCATCCCCGGGACCGGCAGCCCACAGGAACCGTCGACCCTCGGGCCGTCCGGCCGGTTCACCGCGATCATCCCGCAGGTCTCGGTACTGCCGTACGCGTCGAGCAGCGGCGCCCCCAGCAGCTCCTCCACCGCCCGTCGCAGGTCCGGCGCACTCGGGGCGCCCGCCACGACGCATGTCCGCAGCGCGGGCACGGGCGCGGTGTCCCCGGCCGCCGACGCCACCAGCTGGTGGTACACGGCGGGCACCCCGGCCAGGACGGTGTAGGAGCCGCCCAGGGACGCGCGAGGCGTGTGCAGCTCCCTCAACAGGCCTCCGGGAGAAAGGAGTTCGCCGGTGATCCGCGCGCTCGCGCCGACCGCGGTGACCCCCAGGATCGCCAGCGAGTGCCCGAAGCTGTGGAACAGCGGGAGCGGCCAGAGCAGCCGGTCCTCGGGGGAGAGCCCGAAGAGCGGCGCGTAGCAGGCCGCCACCGACCACAGGGCCGCGCGCTGCGTGGACAGCACACCCTTGGGCCGATGGGTGGTGCCGGAGGTGTAGAGCATCCAGGCCGTCTCGTCGAGCCCGAGGTCGTCGCGGGGCGGCACGGCGGGCTCCGCCCCGGCCGCCTCCTCGAAGAGGACCGTGCCGACGGGGGCGTCCGACGGCACGGGACCGTTGCCGGTGAGCAGGACGCGCGTACGGTGGCTCAGGCGCCCCGCGCTGTTCAGGCGGGCCAGGTGGGCGCGGTCGGTGACGACGGCCGATGCTCCGCTGTCCTCCAGTAAATGGACCAGTTCGGCTTCCGAGGACCGGGGGTTGAGGGGCACACCGACCGCACCCGCCCGGACACCGGCGAGCACGCTCTCCACCATCTCCACACGGTTGCCCAGCAGGATCGCGACCCGGTCCCCGCGCCGCACACCCGCCCCCGCGAGATACGCGGCCAGCCGACCGGTGCGCCGCTCCAACTCCGCGTAGGTGACGTCCCGTTCGTCGTCGGCGTACGCCACCCGCGACGGCGACCTCTCGGCGTGCGCCCTCAGCAGTTCGGGCAGCGGCCGGATCAGCTCGTCGCGCGTCATGTACCCGCCCCTCCGGCGCGTGGCGGCGCACGGCCGTTGTCAATTCCCTTGCAGAGCAACGGTATTGATCGTAAAGGCAGGTCGGCCGGATGATCGGATGTTTCGGCGACCGGCGTTGCGCCGTGTCTGCCCGTGCCAGCAGTGGGCGTTCTCCCGCATCACCCGCCGTCTTGCTGCCCCTTGCCGCGTCATCCGGTCACTGGATCGTCCACGCCTGGTTGGACTGGTTCAGTGCCATCCACTGGTCGATGGCGGCACCGTTGGCCGTCGAGCCGGCGCCGACCTCCAGGACCTGCTTGGTCTCGAAGTTGCGGATGAGGTATCCGCCGCTGGTCGGCTCGAAGTACCAGAGCTGGTTGTTGCCGCCGTTGTAGGAGTACTGCTGAAGATTGGTCCCGCTGTAGTGGGTTGCGGCGTTGATGTCGAGGGCCTTGCCGCTGTTCCTGTTGACGATCTTGTAGAGCTGGCCGCTGACCTGGACGATGTTCCACTGCTGGTTGGTGCCGCTGTTGGCCGGCCACTGGACGACGCTCGCGCTGTCGGCGGTGGAGGCCTGGTAGACGTCGGCCAGCTGGCCGCTGTTGACGTTCTTGATGGTGTAGTACGTCGACGGGTTGACGTTCGGCGTGCCGGTCGCGTCCTCCAGTGCACCGCCGGCCTGCTGCACGCCCCTTCGGGCCGTCAGCTCACCGTGCCGCAGAAGGGCCGGCGGATTCCGGCCCCGGATCAGCTCTCCTGCACCGCCGACTTCGCCTGGCCCGTCCGCTGGTGGATCGTCGGTTCTGAGGGGAAGCCGCCCCGGGAGTCGTCCCGGTACGAGCGGGCCCGGGTCGCCGGCCTCGCTCTGCAGAACGCGATCCGTGCCGCCCTCACCGCCCCGCCCGACGTACCGGACGAAGCGTCGGCCGCGACGTCGGCCGCACCGCACGCCGTCGACCATCCGGGCCGGGACGCCGCTCTGACTCCGGCGCAGCGGGCCGCTGCCATCCAGGCCCACCAGGAGGCCGTGATGCCGCAGGAGTATCTGGAGGGCCGTACGACGGACCCCGCGACGTGGGTGACCTCGCCGCAGAACCTTGCCCGTATCGCCGCGATCACCTACGCGGCAGAGGCCCGCGGCCGCACGGTCGAAGAGCGGGCGGACCAGACGAGGCAGGCAGGCCAGGCGCAGCAGGCCCCGGCGGCCGACCCGGGCAGTCCGCAGCAGCGGCCCCCACGGCGCAGCCGGACCAGGGCAGGGGAGCGGGAGGACCAGGCCGCTGAGGGAGACCGGAGCCCGCCCGGCGGAACGGACGGCGAAGTCGTCGGGCCGGCTGCCGGGACGCGGCCGGCACCCACGTCCGGGAGGCGGCGGGGACGGGCGAGGGTGCGGGGGAGTGACCCGCCGAAGCATGGAGGCCCGCATGGTCGACCCGATCCCGCCGTACCTCACGCCGGAGCAACTGAAGCACCTTCAGCGGCTTGCCGACGCGTCCCGGCTGCGCGTGGCGCTGTATGCGTCTCCGGAGCCGCCGCCGGTCCGGCGCCGCTCGCCGCAGTACCCCGGTGGCCGATCGAACCCGTGGTGGTCCGTGCGCCTGCGCCGACGGCGCCAGCGGTGAGTGCGGGGCATCCCGGCATCCGGTGCGCGCACCGACGATGTCGTGCGCTCGCCGTGCACCGCGCCGCGAACATCGGGTGCGCACGGCCGGCCGCGCCGCGCGCACCGGCCCGCGCGTCGACGATGTCGTGCACTCCGCCCCGACCTGCCAGTGCGCACCGCGATGTCCGCGAGAGTGCCCGGCACTCCCTGGTGCGCATGCGCTGAGTGACGGTGCACGGGCCGGTGCCGCCGGTGCGCACCCCTTGTCCAAAGGTGCCGCGCCGAATGCGCACCCCTTGTCGAGTGGGGAATCAACCCTTGTCGGGGTCGCAATCGGCGACGGTCTTCCTGGACCACGTTCACTACCGCCCGGATCATCCCTTTTTGTGTGCGCGATCCTGTGCACCGAGGGGAGAACTCTCCCTCCCGCGCCCGCTCTTGGCCCTCCACGCTGGGTGAGCTGGTGCACGGTGCGGTGCGCTCTCCCGAACGGCGGTGCGCGCGCCGCGCGGGAGGGACCTGCCTTGTGCGCACCGGACCGGGAGGGAACCGCACCGGTGCGCGCCGCTGGTGGGGGAGTGCGTTGCGTCGTGCACGACTCATCGCGCCGCGCGCCCGTTGGGTGCCGCGCTGTGTGTGGGCGGTGCGCGGTTGTACGGGCTGGTCAAGGCCGGAATTCCAGTCGGGCAGAAGCGTTTTGCCGCCAACGATCAGTAATCAACCCACCGTGTGGAGTGGTTCCGGCTACAGGTGTGCTGGGACGTGCATACGACGGGGAGGGCTGGTCGGTGGTTCTGACGATGAACGTGGCGGTGCTGCTGGCGGTCATCATCGTCTTGCGGCTGGGGCGGCGTACGCAGGCCCGCAGCCGCAACGACGAGAAGCTGACCGTCGTCATCGTGCTGGTCTTCGGCGTGCTGATCGCCCCTACCGCGTTCGGCCAGACTGTCTTCGATGTGGTCGGCCAACTTGCGCAGGGCGTGACCCAGTCGGGCAGCCCCTGAGCTCTGTGCCCTTCCCGACCTCGCCGCCCCGAGGCGGCGGCGGTGTGGCATCGGCCACAGACGAACCATCTGGTCAAGGGGTGGTCAAGGGTCATAACGGACACCGAGCGCCTGGGTGGCCAGGTCACGGACAAGGCGTGATCCCGCAGGGTGGCACCTGTCCCGCACGCACCGGATGCGCGCGGGACGGACGAACAGCCGCCCACCCCGGCCCAGGTGCCGGAGAACTGCGAGGACACGGTGCCCACACTGCCGATGCCCGGTCCTGCTGCCGCTTCCCGCCGCGCCCGTCCGGGATCGGGGAGCTCCGTCAGCCGCCAGGACCCCACCGCCCGGTCCGGCCGCGCGCGCCGTCCTGGGGGCTGGGCAAGCCCTCGTGAGCTCCTGCCGCCTGCGCTTGCGGTCCCCTGCCGATGCCACTTCCGTGCCCGACACCCGCCAACTCCGCATCTCCCCAGCTCACCACAGCTTTCCGGGATGGTGCCGGACCGTCACAACCCTCTTCTCTCCCCTATTGCCTGAGTTGGTTGTCGGTGGTGGGGGAGAGCATCGGGTCCGGGGGCCCGGTGCCCTCTGCGGCCGGGGGCCGGCGCCCGGCTGGTGGCCGGACGCGGACGACGGGAGGGCGGGCCTGATGACGGGCAAGCGCAAGGCGAACGAGGCGGGATCGTCGAACGGCCTGCGCGCAGATGTGCTGTGCGTGCTCGGGGTGCTCAAAGTCGCGACCGCCGACCAGATCCAGCGGCTGGCCTCACCGCACCTGACCTACCGGCACACCTTGAAGAAGACGGCGGCCGTACGGAAGGAAGCGCGCACCGCTTCCCACCGTGGCGCGGCGAACGACCTGCGGCGGCACGGACTGTCCGTCGACGGTGGCCGTACCCGGGGCGGGGAAGAAGTCCGGCTGCTCACCGCGGCCGGGCTGGCCGCCGCCGCGATCGACCTGGACCGTGAGCCGGAAGAGATGGGCGGCATGCCCAAGAGCGCGGGCCGCTCCGGCGCCTCCCACCCGATGACGGTGAACGAGGCGGTGATCGCGCTGATCCGCCCGGTGCCCGACCTCGGCCTGGTCGCGGGGGAGCCGGCCGAAGCGGTCGCTGCCGCGCAGGCCGCCGTCGACGCGCCCAAGGGGATCGGCACCATCACCTCCTATGCCACCGAGGTCGCGCTCCCGGTGAAGGGCACCTGGAAGAACCCCGCGATCGGCAGCGCCCGCGCCGATGTCGTCGTGGTCGCTCCGGGCGACGGTGTGCCGCTGCTGTTCCTCGAGGTCGACAACTGCACCGAGGAAGCCGTCCTGATCGCCGCGAAGTTCGACAAGTACATGCGGTTTTTCAAGAGGAGGGAGAAGGACACAGACGGCATCGAGAAGCCGATGTGGCGCACACGCTGGTCCGCACCCGCCTGGGAGGGATACGAGCGGGTGCACCCGCCGGTCCTGCTCGTCTTCCACCAGCTCGGCAAGCGGTCCACCAAGAGCCAGATACAGAAGGTCGCCGACCTCACCCGCGACCACTGGCAAGGCCGATGGCACCGCGAGGAAGGCTTCCACTCCTACGACGGCTGCATCCCGGTCGTGGCGACCACGCTGGAGCTGCTGCGCGAACACGGCCCGGCCGGGCCCGCGTTCTGGCGCTTCGTGCGCGACCGCCGCGAGCCGCTGCTGGACGCGATCGGCAACCCCCGCCGAGAGGCCGCCCTCGCCCGGCGCCGCCAGGCCCATCAGGAACAGGAACGGCGGCGCGAGGAACAGGAAGCTGCGGAACGGGAAGCCCGGCGCCCCGTCTGCACGTACTGCGGGCAGAAGTTCAGCGACGACCGGTGGACAGCGGTCGACGTACGGGACCGGAGTCAGCCTCGCGAGTCGCACCCGTACCTGTGCGAGCACTGCCGGAGCCGGGCCGTCGCAGCCGAGCGGCAGGCCGAAGCCGACGAACGCGAGCGTCAGGAACAGGAGCGCTTTCGCCAGGAGGTGGAAGCCGAGCAGGCCTCGCGGAAGGCCAGCGGCTGGCTCGGACGCTGGCGGCCCTGACCGGGCAAGCCCTGGCGCCGGTTCGCCGTTGTCGGCGTTATTCGGGGAAGTCTCGTGAGTGACCGTCATCGCACCGGATGTCGTCACAAACAATTCGCAGAGGTACCTCGAACCCACCTTTGCGTGAGAACGGGTTCTGCGAACCGAACCGGCCCTTCGCGGTCACCGGAGCGTCCGGTTTTGATCTTGCTCGGGCAAAGGGTCGTTTGTGGGAGCGGTTCTGATCGGTGTTTGTCGCGGGACTGCCGTGGACCTGGTGGACTGTTCGGTCGTGTGCCCGTTTCCGGGCCGGGTGACTTCGACGTGGTCTCGGGTGCCCCAGCGGTCCACGCGGTGGCAGGTGGCCATCGCGTAGAAGTACATGGGGCGCAGGATCAGCGCCCGCCAGGCGGAGGCGAGAGGAGCGAGAGCGAAGAGAAGGAGGGCCTGGCGCAGGCGCATGTCGGTGCGGTGGACGGTGAACAGGCGCAGGGCCATGAGGTAACTCATGGTGGTGCCGATGACGATGCTGGCGGTGACGAGTGTGCCGGTGTGGCCGCGCAGGTCGGGGTCGGCGAGGATGACTGCGGGGACGGCGATGCCGAGCGTGATGTGGACGTATTCGGCGATGGTGGACCAGAAGACGATGCCGGTCAGAGGCATGTAGCGAAGCCACCACAGGTGGCGGACGGTGGTGCCGCGCATCCAGCGCATCTGCTGGCGCATGTAGTGGGACCAGCGTTCGGGGGCGAGGGTGAAGACGAGCGACGAGGGCTGGTGGACGGTGTCGCCGGCCAGGAGCCCGTAGAAGGTGAGCATGGAGTCGTCGTTCATCTGCATCGGCCGGCCCCGGAACGTCTCGTGTTCGTAGACGCCCGCCGCGTTGCGCACGACGTGGGCCCGGTAGAAGGCCAGAGTGCCTGAGTTGATGGTGACCCGGCCCAGGACGGACTGGGCGGAGCGCAGGCCGCGGGTGAAGGGAAGGTAGAGCAGGTTGATCATCCGGGTCAGGGCGTTGGCGTCGTGGTTGAGGACGACGACCTGACCGGCGACGGAGGTGACCTTCGGGTCGGCGAACGGCTTCAGGCCCTCCGCGATCGCCTCGGGGTCGAGGATCGAATCGCTGTCGAGGGTGACGAAGACATCGGCATCGTCGGTGGCCAGGACATGCATCTGGGCATGCCGCTTGCCCCGGTTGACCGTGCGGTCCCAGGTCACCTCCACCCCTCGGGCCGCGGTGCGCTCGAAGAGCTCGGCGCGGACGTCGTCATACGTCATCGGTGTGCCGTCGTCGTGGACGGAGCCGTCGTCGACGATCCGGATCCTGTTCACCGTCCGGGTCTGCACGAGCAGGGAGTGCAGACAGCCCCGCAGCACGTCCGGGTCCTCGTTGTAGACCGGGACCTGCACGGTGACCTTCAGCCGGTCCAGCGCCGCCTGAGCCTGCGGGGGCGCGGTGCGGGGCCGCTCCAGCCAGGACAGCGGCACCCACCACAGCAGCAGGAACGACACCAGCCACGGCAGCACCATCCCCTGGCTCCCGCTCGCCAGCGCGGCGACCGTGCTGTAGACGTGCGCCACACCCCAGGCCAGAAGGGCCGTCAGCGGAACAGCGCCCAACAGAAGGACACCGAAGGACGAGGTGTGCCATGCGCGCGGGAGCGGGGCCACGCCCGGCCACCGCCTGGGCACGCCGTCCACGCGAAGAGCCGCGTCGGTGGATACCTGTCCGCGGCCGGAGGTCCGGGTGGGCGGGGTCACTGTTCGACCGGGCCCTTGCCGCGCCGGAACGAGATCCTGACCAAGACGGCCCCCACCAGCACCGCAACCACGCTGACGGCCACCAACCACACCTGACCCGTCGCCAGGCCGGTGGCGGCCAGAACGCTTCCGGGACCCACGATCGATCCATAGGGCATGACGTCTCCTCAGAGAAACAAGAAATGCGGAATGCCCTTTATATATTCAGTACCGCCGAAATTGGATCATCTGTGTCTTTTCATCGCACGCTAGGGCGGCGCCTTCCACAAGGCGCAGGCGGTCCACTTCGCCGACTGACAGGTGGAAGTCGCCCACCCCACCCCGGCCGGGAACCTGGTGCCCGACGGCGTGGTGCTCCTGGCCAATGGCACCAGTGCGTTTGTGGAGATCGACCGCACCATGTCCTATGCCCGCCTGGTCGCCAAGCTGGAGCGCTACGACGCCTACCGCAACGCGCCCGCGTCCGGGCGCGGGAACGCTGACGCTCGGAGGGGGGCTTGTTGGTGTGCACGACGGCGGCTGGCCTGGTGTGTTGTTGGTTTGCTGAGAAGCTGGAGGGAGTGGCTTATGGAGGGTGGTTAGGGGCTTGAGCTGGAGTTGTTGGTGGTGTGTTGAGGAGAGTTGGGCTTGTTGTAGGTATCGGTAGGGTCAAAAGGTTCGGCGAGTGTTTGGGCTGCTCAGGGGCTTTTTGTCTGGTCGGGGGCGGTGTTGTGCTGGTGCGGGTTTCCTGATCGGTTGTGCATGGTCGGTGGGTGCGCGTACGGATCAGGGGAGGCCGGGGTGCGGTGAGAGCTGCAGGTTGGGCTGGGTGCGGGGGAGTTGCGTTCGCTGCAGGGCTGGTTGCGTGCGGATCCTGTGGCGCGCCGGTCTGTTGTAGTGGGGGCGTGGGGTGGTGTGCCGGGGCCGGGGGAGATGGGCACGGTCCTGGATGTGCTTGAGCTGGTGACGGGCAATGGGTGGAGCGCGGCGTCGTTCGTGCTGGCGGTCACGGCGTGGCGGCAGAGCCGACCGCAGCGGCCGCGGGTGGAGATCCGGCGCGGGGAGACGGTCATCGTCCTTGTGGAGGGTTCTGAGGAGGAGATCGCGCGGGCGGTTCGGGTGCTTGAGGCCGTCGGCGGCGGTGAGGGCGGGGATCGATGAGTGTGCTGCCCGATCCGGGGGCCTCAAGGGCTGTGCTGGTGGGCACGAGCCGGTATGAGTATCTGGAGCAGTTGCCGGCTGTCTCGCAGAACGTGCAGGCCTTGGCTGGTTTGCTGTGCGGGCCGTTGTCGTTGCAGTTGCCTGCCCGGCATGTGACGGTCGTGGAGAATCCAGTTGCTGCGCAGGTGGTGGTGGGCGAGGTGCGGCAGGCGGCC
>NZ_JARAZV010000054.1:0-753 GCF_033795085.1 Streptomyces sp. AK08-02 | reverse complement strand
GCAGGCGTCAGTCCGTATACATCGCCTTACGGCTTCGCACGGACCTGTGTTTTTAGTAAACAGTCGCTTCTCGCTGGTCTCTGCGGCCACCCCCAGCTCATGAAGTAAATTCAATCACCGGTGATGGCCCCCCTTCTCCCGAAGTTACGGGGGCATTTTGCCGAGTTCCTTAACCATAGTTCACCCGAACGCCTCGGTATTCTCTACCTGACCACCTGAGTCGGTTTAGGGTACGGGCCGCCATGAAACTCGCTAGAGGCTTTTCTCGACAGCATAGGATCATCCACTTCACCACAATCGGCTCGGCATCAGGTCTCAGCCTTAATGTGCGACGGATTTACCTATCGCACGGCCTACACCCTTACCCCGGGACAACCACCGCCCGGGATGGACTACCTTCCTGCGTCACCCCATCACTCACCTACTGCAGATCTGGTCCGTCGGCTCCACCACTCCCCCTTGCCCGAAGGCTCCGGGGCGGCTTCACGGACTTAGCATCGCCTGGTTCAATGTTTGACGCTTCACAGCGGGTACCGGAATATCAACCGGTTATCCATCGACTACGCCTGTCGGCCTCGCCTTAGGTCCCGACTTACCCTGGGCAGATCAGCTTGACCCAGGAACCCTTAGTCAATCGGCGCACACGTTTCCCACGTGTGTATCGCTACTCATGCCTGCATTCTCACTCGTGAACCGTCCACCACTAGCTTCCGCTGCAGCTTCACCCGGCACACGACGCTCCCCTACCCATCC